>NZ_JBSXOF010000014.1:0-25479 GCF_056859315.1 Methylophaga sp. F-2 | reverse complement strand
ATGAAGACTCAGGCGAAGGTGGAAACAGAAAATTGGCAGTAGAGTAGGCTGAAGAGGATCAATCAGATAATCCGCTGAGAAAGATTTTCTTCTTTACATCTTTGGCATTTTATCAACCAGAAATTCCGGATACCCAAATAATTAAACTAGATGAGCAAGAACTGCAGATGAGTACAATCAAACAAATCTTGATTTATCTGTCATGGAGTACCTCTAGATGCTAAAAGTTTTAACCCATACGATATACAGACACCTTTTTTTGGCTCAGGTGATTGCACTATTAGGTACTGGACTTGCTACAGTCGCACTTGCCTTGCTAGCTTATGAGCTAGCACAAGAAAACGCAGGTCTTATTTTAGGTACCGTTTTAACTATAAAAATGCTGGCATATGTATTCATCGCGCCTTTCGCTTCGGCTCTATTGCGTTCATTGCCACGGCGGCAGGTACTAGTATCGCTAGACTTAATTCGTGCAGGGGTTGCCCTATTTTTGCCTTTTGTAACGGAGGTCTGGCAGGTCTACCTTTTAATCTTTTTTTTACAATCAACCTCAGCCTGTTTTACGCCTTTATTTCAAGCCACAATCCCAGACATTCTTACCGATGAAGATGACTACACTAATGCTCTTTCATTGTCTCGGTTGGCTTATGATATGGAAAACCTCATCAGCCCGACACTTGCAGCCCTGCTGCTATCGTTCATGAGTTGGCATGGCTTATTTTCAGGTACCGTATTGGGTTTTATCGCTTCAGCCGTCTTAGTAGCCAGCGTTAGTCTTCCAATAATCCGCCCTAGCCCAAGAACGGAGAAGAGCTTCATACAAAAGACAACAAGAGGTATCCGCTTCTACCTAGCGACGCCCCGATTACGCGGCTTACTAGCACTTAATTTCGGTGTTACTGCAGCCGGAGCCATGGTGTTTGTTAATACGGTAGTTATCATGCAAGCCAAGTTTGGCCTGACTGCCCAGGACACAGCTATGGCGCTAGCATTTTTCGGAGGAGGCTCTATGTTAGCTGCACTGCTTATGCCCGCTATGTTGAGAGTTGTAAAAGACCGCACATTAATGCTTATAGCAAGCCTACTATTAACATTAGGCTTGGTAGTGGCCTCAAACATCAGTAGTCCAAACATGTTGATGGTGATCTGGTCATTATTAGGTTTTGGTTATGCAATGGTGCAGACACCTTCTGGACGTTTACTGACCCGCTCCTCACATCCTGAAGATCGTCCAGATTTATTTGCTGCTCAGTTTTCACTTTCACATACATGTTGGCTCATATCCTATCCTCTAGCTGGATGGTTGGGTGCCACTTGGGGGTTACCCATAACCTTTTTAGTATTTGCTCTCGTTACACTCGTGGCAGTGATCGTAGCAGTAATGTTATGGCCCGCTGACGATCTTAGTGAAATTGAGCATACGCATTATGATCTGCCTGACGATCACCCTCATTCTAGCAATGGTCTTAAGCGACATACACACGTTTACGTTATTGATGAGTTACACACACACTGGCCTAAATAGATGATATAACTGTATTCAGATTCGACGGACGTTATTTTTAGGCTTCCATTGAGAATACATGTGGCTAAGTTAACTCCCTATAACATCACAAGCATGAAAAATAACAACAAAACCGATTGACGATCGGTTTTACATGTGTAATGATTACTTGCCAAACTAAGAAGGTGACCAATACTGTGAACTTAGGTGAACTTGAAAAAGCCGCGCTACAATTTTTCTGGGAATATGGTGATGCTGATGCTAAGCAGGTTTACGCGTATTTTGAGCCTAAACGTGGTGGCACACTGAATACCATTCAAAGTACTCTAGACAGGCTTTACAAAAAAGGTTTACTGAAACGCCATAAAACTGGCTATGCCTATGTATATCAAGCAGCAAAAACAAAAGATGACTTCATTGGAGAATTATTTGTAGACTTGACCAAGGACTTCTTTGAAAGCCCTGAAAGTGCACTTCATGCGGCTTTCTCTTCCATATCATCTAGCCTATCTGATAAAGAAATTTCTGAGCTGGAAGCGCTCATTGATAGGCAGCGAACTATGTCAGATGTGGAGTAATTGGTTTGTTTTTTGACCTAGCAGCGTTCCTGCTTAATATACTCTCTCTAGGGACAGTCGCGTTCTTTAGCGGTATTTTTGCATCAAGCTTATTAGTTAGTGCCAACACGGGTTTGTGGTCCTTCACCCTTGCTCCAGCTCGTAAACAAAAACTTATGTGGCTAACGGTAAGTATGCCATGGGCACTAGCTATAGCTTCGCCTGTACTCCTCGCATTATCACTAGAGACTATTTTCCCCAAATTGTCTGATATGATGCACTGGCATCATTCTAATGAGTTTGTAATAAACAGTTGGCATATTTATCCGACAATACTGTTGATCCTTGTATTCAGTTTCACCTTTGTCAAAAGCTGTGTATTAGCTGCTAGGCATGCACAAACATTCACTCACTTCAGGACATTTTCTGATAGCGAGGGGCTCCTTGACGTTAGAGAGCCAAATGCGTTCTCAGCAGGGCTAATCAACCCCCAGACATTCATAACGAAAGGTCTTGCAACTAAGCTTGATGCCTCTGAGTTAAAGATTGTTCAGTTGCACGAACTCAGCCATGTTAAGAACAGAGACTCCTTAAAAAAGCTCATTTTTGGTTTTATGTCCTCATTTTTCCCAAGAAGCATCAGCAAAAGGCTTCAGCATGAAATGGCTTTCTCAATGGAGTTAATAGCAGATAGCTTTGTGGTCTCAAGTGGAGTTTCTAAGTTTGATATTGCTACTACCTTATTGAAGGTGTCGAAAATTATCAGTACATATGAAAGAGGCCAAGTAGAGGCCAACATTCAATGTAACTTCAGTGGCAATGAGGTTAAGGCTCGCATCGAGAACCTGTTGACGCAGCAACCGGCAAGCACCATCACGAATTTCTCGCTTTATGGTTCTCTCATTCTAATCAGTTTATTTTGCCTGCTAAGCCTAGACACCTTCCATCACCTCGTTGAAACCTTTTTTCATCATTAGGAGTGACTTTTGTGGAAAACCAAAAAAAAGTTCTGCCCATAAAACCGATTGGTGGTCGGTTTTATGGTGTTATTACTCATGGCTCGCCAAAGCCAAAATCTTTCTATAAAAAACCGATTGTCGGTCGGTTTTTATTCACCAAACTTTTCATCGGTGTCGTCTTTGCTACGGCAATGATTGCATGGCTACCTGTGTATGCCAGTGATGATAAGGAGAATTTAAATTCGATTTCACTTAAAGAGGCTGTCAATAAGACATTGCTTCAACACCCAGACTTACCGGGATATAACGAGCTAATTAAAGGCGCTGATGGCTACATTCAGCAAGCAGGTGTGGGGCAACGGCCAGAGCTTAGTTTCATGCTTGAAGATGCCATGGGAACAGGCTCATACAGCAATATAAGAAGTACTCAATCCACACTGAGCCTAAGTTGGTTGCTAGAAAGTGAGCTATTAGATAAACGGACCATTATTGCCGAGAGAGAGAAGTCTAGCTTAGTCATACAGCAGGAAGTAAAACGATTAGACATCGCTTCTGAAACGGCGAGATATTATCTTTCTGCCCTGTACTTTCAAAAGAAAAAAGAGCTTGAAAATGACGCCGTAGCTGAGCTTGAGCGTGTAGAAAAAGAAGTTAGCCGACGTGTAAGAGCCGGAGCTGCTCCAGATGCAGACAGGTATCAGGCAATAGCTAATCTAGAAGAAAAAAAGCTCTCCCTCCACAACAGCAGTTATGAAATTGATGCAGCCGTTAAGAGTCTGGCTTCTCAATGGGGGGAGTACGAACCGTCGTTTTCTGAGGTTGAAGGTGTTTTAGATTTACCAACTAAACGTATTAACTTTGAACAACTCAGAGAGTATCTAACCAATCACCCGAATATCGAAATTTTCTTAAGCGACGAGAGAGTTGCCAAATCAAAAGCTGAACTTGCTAAGTCCGAAGCAAAAACTCAATGGCGTTTCAACGCTGGAATTCGTCGCAATGAAGCGGCCAATGATTATGGTCTGGTAGCCGGATTTACGATCCCCCTGGGCCGTCCTGACCGTAATGCGGCCCAAATACGGGCACTCGGAGCTGAACAAGCAGCTTACCGTGCCGATGCTGAGGCTACCCGTATTCGTATGGAAACCGACCTAGCGAACTACGTTCGTTCATATGAGCGGTATCAAAACTCTGTCACATCACTACAAGAAAAAGTGATCCCCAGCCTTCAGCGCGCAGCTGATGAAGCAGAAAATGCCTACAAGTTAGGAAAGTACAGCTTTGTTCAGTGGAGCTCTGTTCAGCAAGACCTCATCCAGGCTCAAGAAACATTATTAAACCTGCAATTCCAGGCTCACCTCAATCGTGTCGAAATTGAGCGCCTGGCTGGTGTTGCCCTGTAACTCAAAGGAAATCATTAATGAAAAATCTACGCAGTAAAGGCCTGATATTGGCTATGCATTTGGCGTTACTTCCGCTGGTATCTACTCCCGCACACGCAGTGGAGAATGCGGAGGCTGTCTACGAAGAGGTAGAGAAAGGACCAAACAACGGAAGAATGCTAAGACAGGGTAATTTTGCCATTGAATTAGCCATATACGAGGATGGAGTTCCACCTGAGTTCAGGGTATGGGCATCACAATCAGGCCAACCGATTAGTCCAGACAACGTCAAGGTCGATGTTGTTCTAGATCGGCTGGGCGATGTTAAAGATAACATCGGATTTTATCAGCAGGAAGACTACTTGAGAGGAGATATGGCCATCTATGAGCCTCATTCTTTTGCTGTGAAACTTAATGCCGAGTTTCAAGGCAAAGAATACACCTGGTCTTATGACAACTTTGAAGGCCGAGTCGTTATCAATGATGAAATAGCAAAGGCAAGCGGAATTAAAACAGAGAAAGCTGGCCCAGCAAACATACGTAAGACCATTTCAGCCTACGGGCAATTGATTTCACCGATAGAGAACACCAGAACCATTTCTGCCCGCTTTGATGGTCTTGTGAGAAAGGTACATGTCAATCTGGGTGATGATGTAAAAAAAGGCATGCCACTTCTGACGGTAGAGAGTGATAAAAGTCTAAATTCTTACACTATCTATGCCCCTATTAGTGGCGTCGTTACCAACAGAAACATTAATACCGGCGAGCAAACCAAAGGTAAAGAGTTACTACGAATTGTAGATAAAAAGTCTTTAGCCGCAGAGCTGTTTGTCTTCCCTGAAAATCGTTCAAAAATTCAATTGGGTAACCCCGTCTCTCTTGTGATTGAAGGGGTAGCTGCGCCCATAGAAGGTCAAATCGATTACATAAGCCCTGAAATGGACGGCCTTGAGGGTGTGGCAATACGCGTATCGATTAAAAACCAATCAGGAAGCCTGAGCCCTGGGGCGATGGTGAAAGGAACCGTTACCACAAATATTCACGAGGTACCTCTTTCGGTTAAGCGTGATGGCATTCAAGCATTTAGAGATTTTCAGGTCGTGTACGCAAAAGTAGGCACTACCTACGAAGTACGAATGCTTGAGTTAGGAGAACAAGCTGGTGAGTGGGCTGAAGTCAGGGGTGGTCTTGAACCTGGAACAGAATACGTCACCAGTAGCAGTTACGTTATAAAAGCCGACATAGATAAGTCAGGCGCATCACACGACCATTAAGAGGAAACTATGTTAGATACCATATTAAGAGCGTCTCTGAATGGCCGTTCAGTGATCATGGCATTAGTGTTATTTGTCAGCATGCTTGGGATCTGGAACTTCAACCGTTTACCTATTGATGCTGTACCAGACATTACCAATGTTCAGGTAGTTATCAACACTGAAGCACCTGGCTACACGCCTTTAGAAGTTGAGCAGCGAGTTACATTTCCTATTGAGACTGCTATGGCGGGGTTACCTAACCTTGAATACACCCGCTCAGTGTCTCGCTACGGACTATCTCAAGTCACAATCATCTTTAGTGATGACACTGACGTCTACTTCGCCAGACAACTGGTCAATGAGCGCCTCACAAATGTGAGGACCAAACTTCAGGCCTCATTAAACCCGGAGCTAGGTCCCATTGCTACTGGTCTCGGTGAAATATTTATGTTCACCGTTGATGCAAGGCCTGGCGCAACAAAAAAAGATGGAAGCGCAATCACTCCTACAGACCTGCGGACTGCTCACGACTGGATAATTAGACCACAGCTTCTGAGGGTCCCGGGAGTCGTCGAAGTCAACCCAATAGGTGGTTTTAAACGTGAAGTATTGATAGCCATTAAACCGGAAAAGCTACTTTTCCATGAAGTTTCACAGCAAGAGCTTATTGAGGCGATCTCCAACAGAAATCAAAACCGTGGTGTAGGTTTTGTTGAGAAGAAAGGTGCACAGCTTTTATTACGTGTTCCTGGTCAGGCAAGTAGTCTTCAAGAAATTGGCAATATCTTAGTGAAGTCCTCTAAGAAAATGCCTGTACGTGTAAAAGACCTTGCAGACGTCCAAGAAGGTATTGAGCTTAGATCGGGTGCTGCCACTCAGGACGGTCGTGAAGTCGTAATGAGTACTGTCTTCATGCTTGTCGGAGAGAATAGCCGAACAGTAGCGAAAGGTGTGGCAGAAAAACTAGAGGCCATCAATGCGAGTTTGCCAGAAGGAATAGTGGCAAAGGCTGTTTATGATCGCACCAAACTCGTTGATAAAACACTCAGGACTGTGCAAACCAATCTGCTGGAAGGCGCATTACTGGTCATTGTCATTCTGTTCTTCTTACTCGGCAATGTTCGTGCTGCGTTATTAACTGCAGCGGTAATCCCTCTCGCAATGCTAATGACAATATCGGGCATGGTACAAACCCGAGTCAGCGCGAACCTCATGAGTTTGGGCGCGCTAGATTTTGGTCTTCTTGTTGATGGCGCCATCATCATCGTTGAAAACTGTTTACGTCGTTTAGGCATCGAAGCTAAGCAAGGTAAAACACTCTCATTATCTGAACGATTGGACGTGGTCTATAGCGCCACTCGCGAAGTCATCAGGCCAGCAATGTTTGGTGTCTTTATCATCACGGCTGTCTACCTTCCGATTTTCTCTCTTACAGGAGTGGAAGGAAAAATGTTCCACCCTATGGCGATAACCGTTGTCATCGCTTTGGTTTCGGCAATGATCTTGTCCGTTACATTCGTACCAGCTGCAATTGCTTTTCTTTTCAAAAAGCCACTAGTCGAGAAAGAAAGCAAAACTTTCAATGTTCTACAAAGTGGTTATCAGTGGTTACTGATCAAGGCAATAAAAGTTAGGTGGCTGGTGCTCTTGCTTGCTGCATCACTTGTCGCTTTATCAGGCTGGTATGCGACCAAATTGGGAAGTGAATTTGTTCCTAACCTTGATGAAGGTGACATTGCGATGCATGCACTACGCATTCCTGGTACATCACTCTCTCAGTCAATTGAGTTCCAACAAATCTTGGAAAGCAAAATTAAGGAATTGCCTGAAGTACAGAGGGTATTTGCAAAAATTGGTACTGCTGATGTTGCGACAGACGCTGTTCCACCTAGTGTTGCAGATAACTTCATCATCCTTAAACCACGCTCTGAGTGGCCTAACCCGGATAAATTAAAGAGTGAAGTTGTTGCTGATCTAGAGGCGTTAGTTAGTGACATTCCAGGTAATCGGTATGAGTTTCTTCAGCCAATTCAAATGAGATTCAATGAACTTTTGTCGGGTGTACGTGCTGAGTTAGCGATAAAAGTATTTGGTGATGACTTGGATTTACTGGCCGAAGTAGGCAGTAACATCGAGGAGGCTATTTCTGACGTCAACGGTATCGTTGACGTGCAAGTAGAGCAAACGAAAGGTCTACCTTTTCTCACTATCGAGCCTAGATTCGACGTGATGTCTCGTTACGGAGTCAGCCTGGACATGCTTCAAGACCAACTCGCCATCGCGATTGGTGGGCAGGTATCAGGACTCTTTTATGAAGGGGATCGTAGTTTTGATATTACGGTTAGGCTGCCTGAAGATCGTCGTACGGATCTCGATACTCTGGGTTCCTTACCTATCCAAGTTACAAATCAACGGTATGTCCCTTTAATGGAGCTTGTCGACTTTAGCTACACCGATGGTTTGAATCAGGTTAACCGTGAAAATGGCAAACGACGAGTTGTCGTCACAGCTAACGTTCGGGGTCGTGACTTAGGATCTTTCGTGGAAGATGTTAAGAGCACCGTCAATGAACGAGTTGATATTCCAGCTGGTTATTGGGTGGAGTATGGCGGCACATATCAAAGCCTTCAGTCAGCCTCCCAACGTTTGATGGTAGTTGTGCCTGCAACGTTATTGATGATTGTTGGCTTACTTCTGTTGGCGCTTCGCTCCTTTAAAGATGCCATGGTGATATTCACTGGTGTACCACTAGCTCTGACTGGTGGCGTACTGGCATTGGTCATAAGGGATATTCCATTTTCTATTTCCGCTGCGGTTGGCTTCATTGCACTTTCAGGCATAGCCATTCTGAATGGCCTAGTCATGGTGTCGTTCATCCGGGAACTGCTTAAAGACGGACTTGAAGTGACCGAAGCGATCGTCAAAGGGGCAATGACTCGTTTACGACCTGTCATTACTACAGCATTTGTCGCATCTCTGGGCTTTGTACCTATGGCACTCAATACAGGTATCGGTTCAGAGGTTCAAAGACCATTAGCAACTGTTGTTATTGGAGGTGTTATTTCATCCACGTTATTGACTTTGTTTGTACTTCCGGCGCTATACCGGACCGTGCAAAGAACAAACAAAAAAACTACATAAACTCAAAGGATTAAAGGAAAAAGCAATCATGTTTAAATTGTTGTTAGTGCTAGGTCTAATTTTGATTAGTCCGTTAGCTTTTGGTCACGGTATGTCACCTGAAGATCAGGCTCGCATGCTCAATGCTAACTTCATGGAGTACATAAGCTTAGGGGCAACCCATATGCTTACAGGGTATGACCACCTGCTGTTTTTATTTGGTGTCATGTTCTTTCTAACCAAGTTCAGCAGTATCGTTAAATTCATCACGGCATTTACTGTTGGCCATTCGATCACCTTGATATTTGCCACACTGCTAGGCATCAAAATTAATTACTTTTTGATTGATGCTGTCATTGCGTTAACAGTCTGTTACAAGGCCTTTGACAACCTAAATGGCTTCAAACGCTATCTAAATACAAATCCACCTAGCTTAATTTGGATGGTCTTTGGTTTCGGTTTGATCCATGGTTTTGGCCTGTCTACACGCCTCCAAGAATTGCCTTTGGGTACAGAAGGTTTAGTAGCAAAAATCCTGGCATTCAATGTCGGCGTTGAGTTAGGTCAAATCGTTGCACTTGCTGTAATGCTGGCTCTACTCACTGTATGGCGTAAGCGTGAAAGCTTCACTAAGTTTGCAGTCACCTCTAATGTCAGTCTAATGGTGGCTGGTCTGTTTTTGTTGGCGTTCCAACTTCATGGATACGCGCACACAAAATACACAGATGACTTCCCAATGAATAAAGACGATCACTTCCATACACACCAAGATATGGCCTTAGCTATTAAGAAAAGTGCTTCCAGTTCTTCGGAGGTTTTATCTAACAGCGCACTCACCGGTGACGCCTCTTCGAAAGATTTTGAACACTCACATGACGGTAGTAATTATCACAGCCATGTGGATAACAATGCTGAGGAAGAGGTACCTGCAGTCTCAGTTGATAACTCTTATGACGAAAGGCTTCATACCCATGATGGAGAAAATTATCACATAGACAGTGAGGTCATTTCAGAACAAGAGCCAGAACCTATCATGGAACAAGAGACCTATGATGAAAGTGCTCATCGTCATGGTCTTGGTGATTACCACAGTCACTGATATTAATAGAAATCATAGAGTTCACTTGTGTTTGAGAGATAAAAAAGTATGAGTGATAAATTCATCGTCAACTGTGCCCTGGAAATACTTAGAGAGCTAGCCGCAACTGAGAATGAAATATCGGTCGGGAAGTTACATTCAAGCTGGGCGAAAGTTGAAATTCAAGATATTAAGCTCATTGGTCGTTCAGATGGGTATGCTGTTTTAGAAGCAATAAACTATGCTTTACCTGACACAACCTACTTGATGCTCACTGACGCAGGGGAGCTTTGTGAAATCAACGATAGTTGTAACTTCTAGAGTGGTTATTGTGCAATCTAATTCACGAAGATAGTTCATACAAAAATGTGAGAAAACAGCCTAAAATATATGTCGAAATCCCTCCACCGATAATAATCGGTAGAGGTTTTTTGCTTTCATGTGGGTAAAGGTAAATTTTTAAGTTCTAAAAGTGCCTTGCGAAACTCTTCTGGAGTACTCACTTTTGGACACTCTACTCTCTTCACCCTGGCCAATGATTCAAGTTGTCTAAGTTGTGCCGGCTGTATCGTATTAGGATCAGCTTTCACGCCACGACTTTTACTTGCATCTACCACCTGCAACTGTGCAGGTTTGCTGACCGAACCCGTCTGCTCTGTGGAGCTGGCGGTCTTTGTCACACTAGCCGCTGAAGTTTGAGCCTTAGTATCAGATGTTTCCAATTCTACAGGCTTCATCACTACAGACTGACTTGGACTTGGTTTATCAACACTTGCATTATCAAAAGAAAGACCTTGGGCTTGCATGTCGTTATCTTCATCAGAATCGAAGATTTCCCCACCAAAACCCAATCGAGCCAATAATCGCTGAAATGCTGCTGTCTCCCCAGTTTCATAATCTTTAAGATACCAAACTGCTTTGATTGCAGAACTTTCCGCGACTACATTGCCTTCTTTGTCCACTAATTGCGACTTAAAGACAACTCTACGCTCTTCCATGAACTCTTTGATGTGCTGTTCTGGTAGCTTCCCTTGTGCTGCAAGTGCTACACACAATTCCTTTCGGCCTTGTGCAAAATCCAGGTAATCGGTTGCTTGAGACAGTACGCGATAGCCTTTATCTGGGCCATATACCTTTAAAAAATCAGGTATACGGGCAGAGACTTTCACATATCGATTCGTTTCACCGTTGAGGTTTTGGATTTGAACAACTTTTGAATTAGTTGCAGCCATTATGCATCTCCTTCTATTTTAGTTGTCTTGTCCATAACTATCATAATCACCGGAATAGTAATCCATATCGTCAGGCATGTTAGATGATGGCTGCTGCATATCTCCTGCTGGATTGTTTGCACTTGATCTGCTGTCTAACATGGTCATTTCATTACCAACAATCTCTGTTGTGTATTGATCTTGACCTTGCTGGTTTTGCCATTTCCTAGTTTGCAATTTACCTTCGATATAGACTTGCGAACCTTTTTTTAGATACTCCTGTGCAATTTCACCTAACTTATTACGCAGTATTACCCGATGCCATTCAGTCCTTTCTTGTCTTTCGTTTGTTTGCCGGTCTTTCCACGACTCACTGGTAGCGATTCTCAATGTACAAATGCTACCGCCTTGAGGAAAGGCACGGGATTCAGGATCAGCACCCAAACGACCAACCAAAATAACTTTATTAACTGACATAATTTTCTCCTAAAAGGGTTTTCTACACTCTCGTTGAGGGTAGAACCTGAAATTGGTATTTAACCTTGGTCAAATACTGATGAGAGCAGTAATAAACGCTACTGCTGAACGTTTCAGACTGAATATCAAGTATTCAGCGCAGAAACCCTTTTTTTGGTTGAACTGTTTGTCAATGTAGCTAAAAAAAGAGTCACCGTTAAGGCAACTCTTTAAAACGTTTAACCAACCTCCAGTTCGTGTGAAAAGAAACGTCCGTTAGTTGATTTCTTAGTATCCATAGATACTACATTTCGATATGACAGAATATTTATTTCCTTGTCCATATAGAAGTGCTTTTCATATCGACCTAACAACAAGTAGGCAATATAAGAGCTAAAGTTATGTAACCGATACTCAGTACCAGACATTGATGTGATTGGTTCAAGCACAGTTTTCAGCTTTATCGCTATGCGAGATAAGTCTGAACTCAACATATCAGCTGAAAATAATGCACATAAACCATCCAGAATTTCTGGGTTATGACCTTCTAACCAGATAGAACTGGGTCGTTTACGTCCATCAATAACGGGCTCTGAAATCTTGATGGTGAAAGTTTTTTGTGTATATGGATCTAATACATCCACATCCCAGATATCTCCGGTATGCTGCTCACGCTGCATAGGAGTATCCGTCATAGGAAAACTACTTCGATGCTGGAGTAGTTTTGCAATGGCACTTACTTGTCCTTTCATCACCTGCTTTTCTCCCGTAGGAGGAAAAGCCATACTGAATGCTTTGCCTGTGACATTTGCTAATTTATTCAGTTTTTCCTGTACTTTATCTGGCATCTCTTGCTGAAGATCGAGTGTTAATATCTTTGCAAAAAGCGCCAGGTCATCTGTTGCTTTGCCTTCATTGGTCATAAACCAAACTTGTTCAGGCATACCGTTCTTTTCTGTCAGAAATAGACGGCAAGGTTCATTGCTTGGAAGATCGAATGTCCAAGCGTCCTTCGCTAAAGTGGAAATATCGTTTTGATTGCTCATTTGACGCTCCTTTTTTTACAAAAAGGGGCCAAATGACATTATCCGCCCAGGGCCGATGTTCATCTGACCCCGAGGGTGTTGTTGTGATCGGATTAGATCACAAGTATTGAGTGTCGGATAGTGCCGACGTTCACTTCAAAAGCAATATTGTTATTGCTAAGAAAACCTTATTGCAAAATCAACATATATGCAGACTTTGCGATAAGGCCGTTATAGCTAATTTGAATGGAAATATAATTAAATATGTCTGCCCTCCTTAGAAGACAGACTCTTTATGTGAAATACTTTGAGGAGTATTGATACATCCGTAGATATATCTATTTGAGAGCAGAAAGTTCGTTCTGCTAGCGATTCAGTCAGCAAAATTAATCACTGACAAGAATGTAATTCATTTTGTATGAGTGGATTTTGGATGTCAAGAAGTCGACTTTATTATATAAATCTCCAACCTAAGCTTTTTAGTCAGTACCGTACAATATTAATTGAAACACTTGATTAGTTTTTATATTTACTAATGAAAAAACTTTGGCAAATTGACTTTCTTAGTTACTAATGAATGCATTTATATTGTTAAGTACTTGCAAAAGTAGATGCTGTTTCCACACAGTTCTTTGTTTTAGTATACAAAGCAGTTGGGGCACTAATATCATTAGATTAATATATGGGCCAGAAGAGCTAGAAAATATGCAAATATTCCATAACCAATAACAACTGAGAGTGTTACTTTATCACTTCCTGTTTCGGCTCTTAACATAGCAACCGTTGCCACACACTGCAGTGCAACAACGTAAAACAATAACAATCCAATTCCAGTGCCAATTTCCATCCCTTCGCTTCGGACTTTATCAGCTAAACCAACTAGATCACCATCAGCGCCATCCATACCCAACAGTGTACCTAAAGTACCAACAAAAACCTCTCTTGCCAGAAAGGATGAAATTATGGCTACACCATAACGCCAATCAAGTCCTAAAGGCGAGAATACTGGCTCAATAAAATGTCCTATTTTGCTTAGATATGAATTCTCAAGACCTCCAGGCTCTAGTGGGAAGTAGCCAAGAATCCAAACGATAGTAGAAACAAGAAAAATAATAGGGCCTGCACGGTAGATAAATTGTTTTCCGCTATTCATTACACGATTGATTAAGGGTTTCCAGTGAGGTAATCGGTAAGCAGGCAACTCAAGAATGAAAGGCATATCGACATTATCTTTTCCAATTTTCGTATATCGACTGAGCATAAAACTTACCAATAAAGCAGTCATAATCCCAAATAAATACAAACAAAAAAAGGTAATTCCCTGCAAGCTAACAATTCCATTGAGATACTGGACCTCTGGTATAAACACACTTACTAAAAGAGCATAAACAGGAAGCCTAGCTGAGCAAGACAGTAATGGGATTGTCAGCATCGTTATCAACCTTTTGCGTGGTGACTCAATAGTTCTTGCTGCCATAATTGCTGGTATAGCGCAAGCGTGTCCTGACAAGTATGGTATAAAAGTGCGTCCTGATAATCCAAAATAACTTAATGGTCTATGACAAATTAACGCAGCCCTAGCAAGGTAACCACAATCCTCCAACAAACCGATTACAAATGTAAGAACCATTATCTGAGGCACAAAAACTAAAAATGAACCGATCCCTGAGAATACAGCATCATTAATGAAATCTGCAATTAGACCCGTGCCTAAATATGACGAGATATATGATGCGAGAGAAGTAATACCATTTTCTACAGCATCCATCAAAGGTGCAGCCCATGTAAATATACTTTGAAAAAGTAAGAACATAACTACCATAAATACGATGCCACCAATTGAATTGTGGAGTAGAAAATGGTCTAAAGCGTTTTGATTTCTGAGTGATATTTCAGGCTGAATTCCGAACTGATTCCCAACCTTTCTGGCTAGTTTACGTATAGACTTTTCGTCACCAACAGAATGTTTGGGCAAATATAGATTTGGGAGTTTAGTTATAGTCTTGATAGTCTTTTTTAGATTTTCAATACCCTGTCTCGTTTTTGCTGAAATTGGAATAACTGGGCTACCCAGCACCTCAGACAAAGACTCAGAATCAATGTGATGGCTCATGCGTGCTATTTCGTCAATCATATTTAGTGCAAAAAGGATTGGCTTTTTGTATTGCTGAGCCAGGCCCTGCACCTGAAGACCGAAAACCAAACTTCTCTCCAAACGAGTTGCATCAAGGTTACAAACTATCAGTGAAGTTTCCGTCGATGTCATAGCCTCTCGAAGTTTTTCCACCGCTAGAGCTTCATCGTGGGAAAGTGTATTCAGTGAATAAGCACCTGGAAAGTCAACTAACTCATATTCATTCAGGCGCCCAGCTTTTAACTCGACAGTTACTCCAGGAAAGTTAGCAACTTTTTGCTTCAGTCCTGTCAATTGATTAAAGAGAAGTGTTTTTCCTGAGTTAGGTTTTCCAACAAGTAGAATTCGTTGCATAATTTAATAGAACATCTCTCGATAGTTATATATCGTTGAGCTTAGCTCACTTATCCTAAGGCGATTACCTGTATCTGCTTGGCCAGACTAGGATCCAGTGAATAAATACAGTCACCGACTTGTATAACAATAGTGCCGTTGAATGGACCTTTACATAAACACCTTATCTGCTCACCAATTCCAAGACCTAAGTCTTGTATGCGTGCATCAAGAATAGGATTAATGTCTTTATTTGTGGCTAGAATAAAGGCAGACTTTCCCTCCTGCAGTTGCCATAAAGTACAAGCTAATGATGAGTCCGTCATTCTCATTCTGTATTTAGGAAGATTTAGAAATAAATGCGTGGTCTTTACTCAAAACATAGGTACGCCACATTGCATACTTCGGGATAAAGTCTATGTGTTTTTTGATTATAAAGCCGGAGTTTTCAAACTCTTTTTCTACCATTTCAACAGGAAGAACAAATCTATTTTGATAACTTTGGTTCGTTCTTTTTCTCTCAAGTTTTTTCCGTCTCCAGGCTTTATAATTACCATCTACCCATAATGAAATAATCACCGATTGGCGGGTCACTCGATGTAATTCATCAAGAATTTTCATTCTGTCTTCTGATGTCCCGATATGATGTAAAAGTCGAATACAAAAAACACAGTCCACACTATTATCATTCATTGTCAAATCGAATGCCGATGTTTGCAGAGTTTGGATTTTCTGGGTTATCTCATAAGGGCGATAGGCCATACCAATATCTATCATTTCTTGGCTATAATCTGCAGCGATAATTGCTCTGTTCTTCTTTTCAGCTAACAACGGCCAAAATCGACCAGTCCCACATGGCATATCTAGAATAGAATTAGGATTTCCTGCGATTTTAAGAGCTTGCCTACAAATCTGCTGGTCTCTCCAATTAGAAATCTTACGCCATAGTCCTGACTGATGTTTTTCAAAGTATGCTTTTGCATGCTCTGCATCATATTTTTTTGAAAACTCAAGATCTTTTCTTTTCATTGCTTATCACTTCTGAGGTTTATCATATTTATTACTGATGTCTTTTTTTGTCAGGAAGTCAGGACGATGCGTTGAAGCATCAAGTAAACTCTTAGTAGCTGACTGGATATAAGCACTAAGCCTGTGGGACATTACATTTTTGTCATCAGAGGATGAAAGCGTAACCTCAGGCAACTTTCCCAGTTGATAGCTATAAAGCTTTTCTTTGTCATAGGCATCTCTAACCAGTATTTCTTCACCACTGATAATCGCTGTTGTTGGATCTGAGCCAGAAGGTTTAATGATGGCAAACCCTTTATCATCTATATTTAACAAGTCTCTACCCCAACAACTATGAACACTCTTACCTCCAAGTAGGCCAGCGATTATTGGAGCGATGTCCACCTGAGATCCGACCATTGTGTTTCTTCTGCCATACTTCTCAATAATCCCCGGCCCAATAATTAGTAATGGAACGTGAAATCGAAGTAGATCTATGTCTGTAAGTTGACGGTTTGTACCAAACCCATGATCGCCGACAATGACAAAAATTGTATTTTTATAATAACTAGATTGTTCTACTTTCTTAAAAAACTGCCCGAGAGCCCAATCTGAATAACGCATTGCTGTTAAATGTTCATCTAGCGAACCAAATCCTGTAACAGGTCTGACAGGTAAAGGTATCGGTAGTGCATAAGGTGTATGGTTAGATAGTGTCTGTAGAAAAGCAAAAAAAGGTTTGTCTTTTGGAAGTTCTTTCAACTCTATCTCAGCACGATTAAACATGTCCTGATCAGAAACGCCCCATGTAGGATCGGAAAATATAGGATTGACGTAATCATGTCTGCCAATAAACCTCTGCATGCCTTGAGTACCAAAGAAGCCTTTCTGATTATCCCAAGCAAAATCACCGTTATAAACATACAAGCTTTGATAGCCTCTATCAGCGGTGATTTGTATCGAGCCTGAAAATTTCCTTGTTCCCTCAGGTTGCTGCATCAAATACTCGTAATGAGGCAAGTTTGGAAAACATGACACTGAAGCAAACATGCCTTGATGTGTATGCGTCCCATTAGAAAAAAAACGTTCGAATAGCAGTCCCCTTTGACTTAATTTGTCAAATTCAGGGGTGATGGAGTAGTCATGCCCAAGAGCACCGACATACTCACCACTGAAACTTTCCATCAGAATAAATACGACATTTAATGGTTCGCTCTGAAGTCCTTCACCCGCATCGTATTGCCTATAGGTAGGTGAAGTATCAGAAGATAGCAACTTATCTTTGCTTGTTAAAAGCATTGTTTTCACGATTGAATTGGCTTCATCTAACGGCATTTGTTTAAGCCATTTATTGTCAACTTTACGACTTCCAATAATGGCTTTACTCAAGGTATATACGCCATTCAACGCTAAGTGATTTGAAAATAAGTATTCACTATGAAATGCATCTCCCCATCTAAGAGGAGGCCCCTGCCTTAGTGTTCCTCTAGCAGCGACGATACTAACAATCAATAATAAAAAGAAAACACATAATCGAGTTGAATAAGAAATTTGTCTCTGCCCATGAGCTATATGATCACTGTTCTTTTTTAAGGCGTAATAAATAATGGTTACAAGAACAACAACCAGCATTAAATATTTAATAACCGGAAATCCATACCAAACCATGCTTAATACGGTACCGGGCTCTTCCTTTAAATACTCAAAAACAAGGCTATTTAGGCGAGTGTGAAACTCATGATAAAAGTCAAGTTCCATCACTGCTAGGAAAATCAATAAGCTAGCTACAAAAGTCAACCATACAAGATATAGTTTACGAAACTTAAAACCCTGTCTAAATAGCATTCCTAGAACTAAAGGGGTAACAGCATATACCGTAATTATTAAATCAAATCTCATACCAATTAAAAATGATGCACAAAGATCGGTCATTGGTATTTGAGTAGCAAGCTCATGATTTCTCGCAAGTAATATTAGTCTCAATACTGTTTGTAAAATCATGAGAATAAAAGCAGAACTCAATAAAAAATACACGTCTGTTTGTAATGTGGACTGATTTTTTGCTGTTGTCATAGACTTATTTTCCAATCAGATCGCAACTAATTAAAACTTCATTAGCAGCAAATTATTAATACTGATTTATAACTTTTTTTAGTTAAAAGACTCATAAAGACAGAATGTAAAAGAACATTTCTAATAGAGAATGCCTATCCAGATGCCTGCGGCTATCACTAAGCCCAATAAAACCGCTAGAGAGCCGTAATCCTTGGCTCGACCAGACAATGGATGCCAGTCCATCCCAACACGATCGACAACACATTCAATGGCAGAATTAACTAATTCGAGAATCAAAACCATTAGTAGGCTGCTAATTAAAGCAATTCGCTCTATAGCAGTAACATCAAATAAAAACGTAAAAACGGTAAATATGATAAATACTAAAAACTCTTGTCTAAATGCAGCTTCATTTTTTAGAGCCGACCTCAACCCATTCCAAGAATATGTTGTCGCATAAAATAAACGTTTTATCCCTGTGTGCTTCTTGATAAATCTATTATTTTGTCGTGATTCATTCATTTTTCAGTTACCAAATCAATGAGCTTTACTAGCAGGTGATTGTTTGAATGAAAAAAGAAGAAATAGCATCATGGATAAAAGCGCTGCAGTTGCACCATAATGACTGAGTCCAAGCCCACCAGAAGAGGGGGATTTATCCAGAAAATCACCAAGTACAGCTCCTAAAGGCCTTGTAAGAACGAATGCAGACCAAAAAAGTAAGGTTTTAGAAGCAGTCGTTAAATAATTTGCGGCTAACAATATGATTAGGATTCCACTGAATAAAACAGCACTTCCCAAATAACCTACTCCAGCTGTATCTGCCGTCCAATCTCCTAATGCCGTTCCTAATGTTTGAGAAAACATAATTGTCAGCCAGTAAAATACTTCTGCTTTAGGTTGATTAACGGAGGCGACGGATACCGTTCCAAGGCGGCTGTACCAAAGTGCTAAACAACCAATCAAAAGTGTTAAAAGAAGCATTGAGCCTCCGAGGTATCCAATTCCTAAAGACCGAGTTGTAAAGTCGGCTAATGTTGTACCAACAGTTGTAGTGGTAATTATGGTGAACCAGTAAATCAGTGGGTGAAATTTTTTAGCGAAGATCTGAACACTTACAGATAAAACAAACAAAGTGAAGAAAATACCTGTCGCGGCGAGATAACCTAGATTCATTTTCATTGAAACAGCATCACCACCGGTTTCCCCGAGTGTTGTCGAGATAATTTTTAGCACCCAAAACAGTAATGTTACTTGTGGCACTTTAGACATAATATTTTCTGAATAATTATTCACAGTATGTTCCTCATATAATTTCTCTTGCTTGTATCAGTTCAAAGTACTGGCTTGGCTGTTTCAACATTTACGCCATTTTCAAGCACCAGAAAGTGGCCATAATAGACAGCGACAAACAATGTAATAACTGCTGCAGATTCAAGTGTTAATATCAGCCAACTAAATAGACCTTTTAGGCTACAATTTCTCCACCTAATCAATATTTGTGTAAGAGAGGCAAATGCAAATAAAAGCACTGCTGAGTTGGCGACGAATTGATGTTGTTTTAAAGGTTCTTCTGCAAAACCACTGGCAAGCGCTTTATCAAGGGCAATATCACCGAAACCTGCACTCAGATAGGCAATCACCGTTCCAAAAATTAGTAGTTTGAATCCCACACCTGAAAAACCAGAATTTGAGGATAAGTCTTCACACTTGAGTTGAGCGGTGATCTGAATGATTACTGAAGCCGGCAAGACAGCTATTGGAATCTGAACAAGCAATGGGTGAATATGAGCAGGATTAATCATTTTCCTCTCCACTATCGATCAGTATTTTCGATTTTTTTAAGGTATTTTCTCTGGAGAAATATATCCACAAAGCCAAGCTTGAAAACCAGCAAATCAATGCGGATGTTAAATCATGACTTAAAAAGTGTGCCCCACGCAGTTGTTGAGAAACCCCATAAATAAGTCCAAAAAATAGAACACAAAGCAAAACAGTTTTTGCATAATCGGGGAAATAGTTTCGAGAGAAAAAAAATAGAGTGAAATATGTATATGCAGAACTTGCATGCCCTGCAGGAAAGCATTGACCTGATTCTTTTATATTAGACTCTAATATGCTTCTTACCCAGGGGAAATACGGTTGGTCTCCCCCAAATGCAGTTAGATCCCATGGACAACTGATATGAGTAACGTGCTTGAGTAGAGATACAATTAAAGTACCTAAAGGTATACCAATAACTAGATACTTTAATCCTGAATTATAATTAGATAAGCGTTTATTTCTGAATGAAATAACATATATACCCATAATTGATATATACAGCGCGATTACTAAATGATGCCCCCACTTATGAATCAGCGTTTCTGTTAGCCAGTGCTTCTTAAGTACCCAACTACCACCTTCAGCGCCGTAAATAATCTGAGCAATTACGTAGTCACCATTCAAACCTTGCAAATAGAAAATAGATACCAAGTAGATAATAACTGGGAATAAAATCCATCTTGAATATGGCATACAATCGATCCCTAATTAGCCACAATATTTTTGACTTTACAACTTCTGAATATGTCTAATTCTGGCTTGTAAGCGTCGGTATATATATCCAGTCCTCCGAGAATCGAATGAAACAGATTGTCATGTGAATATTTGTGGCTAGTTTTTTTATCTAAGCAACTACGGTCAATACCAAATTCATTCTCAAATGATTCCGATATCCAAAATATCATAGGTATATGTGTCTGCTCTTTAGGTGCCATAAAATAAGGAGCACCGTGCAAAAACATATTTTTTTCACCCAATGATTCACCATGATCTGAGGCATATATCATGGCTGTGTCATTTGTTAGTGACTTACTTTTCAAATAATCAATGATCTTACTTAGCACGAAGTCTGTGTAGAGGATCGTGTTATCGTAAGCATTAGTGATTTCATCTACAGAGCAATCTTGTAACTGTTTTGTTTTACAAGCTGGCTTGAATTGTTCAAAGCTGGACGGTACACGCTCAAAGTAGGCTGGACCATGACTTCCTTTCTGGTGCAAAACAATAAACAGATCATTTTGTGTCGAGGCTAAAACATCATCAAGCCCCTGAAGTAATGCTTCATCGAAGCACTCATTTTTATTGCAAAAACTGGCAAATTCTAAGTGTGATATCTTTAAATTATCTACCCTGTCACATACACCTTTACACCCACTATTGTTATCACGCCATGATACGCTCATCCCCGCGTCTGATATTACATCCAGTAAGGACTCATATTGACGACCTTTTTTATCAGTGTAGTTATCCCGTCCAAACTTTGAGAACATACATGGCAGAGATACAGCTGTGGCAGTTCCACATGAAGACACATCTGAAAAGTTTAAAATGTCTCTTTTCTCTAGTTCAGGAGTTGTTTGTTTAGAATATCCATTCAGGTGAAACTCTTGTGCCCTAGCTGTTTCACCTACCACAAAGATAAAGACAGTGCGTTTGTTCTTTGTTAACCAAGTAGGGCCTTTTGAAACTCCTTGAGAGATTGATTGAATTGGTTGTGCAGCAGATTTCCATTGTTCTTCTAGTAATGATTTAGACGCTGATATGTAATTTACTGGATTAATTAGGTAACGAAGTTCTCTATTATTTCGTAGTAAGGAGGCATAGTCTTGATAAAACATTAAAGCGATTAGTGCGACGACAATCAGGCTTGAAGTCATTGATAGAGTATTAGCTAAGATTTGTTTATGAACTGGTCGGTATTTAATGTTTATTTTGAAAATGACACAACTCGGCAAAACTCCCCATATAAACATGTGTGTCAAAAATGAAAATGTCAACAGATCTCTTGCTTCAGCATAATCTGTTTGGAAGACATTTTGTAACATACTGGAATCAAGTAATATGTTATAGACATCCATAAAGTAGCTTGCTGCAGCCGAACATAAAACGATAATGATAAGAGCGAGTTTTTGAATATGCTTATATGCAAACAAATTGAACAGAAAGTTATTTGTTGCAGTAATGAAAAAGGCACAGGAAATTAGGAATAATAATGTGTGCAGGGACAGGTTAGTTTGAGCGTTATAGATACCTAGCCATAGACTTTGGTTATATACAACAGCAAATAAGACCGCCAAAAGTAACGAGAAATACTCAGCTCTGAAGCCAATGTTTGAAATTTTAAGCAACTTTGCCATGTGGGCGTATCCCTACTCCATAATTGAGATTCACAAAGTCGCAATACTAGTTAAGATTTCACCTCACATCGTTACCAAATAGTAATCATTACAATTTGGTAATATAAGTTTCTACATATGACTATCAGAAATCGCTATTCTCGAATTCTATGAAAATATTGTTAATTGAAGATGATATTGAAGCTGCCACATCGCTTCAAAAAGGTCTAAAACATTCGGGGTATGAAGTTGTTCATGCTTCCGATGGTCTACATGGTTTTTCATTAGCCAATACACAAAATTATGATGTATTGATCATCGACAGAATGCTGCCAAATCTAGACGGTTTAACAATCATACGGAAACTGCGTGAAGAGGATATTCATACACCAGTCCTAATATTAAGTGCATTAGGTGAAGTAGATGATAGAGTCACTGGACTTAAAGCGGGTGGCGATGATTATTTAGTAAAACCGTACGCATTTAATGAGCTACTTGCTCGGATCGAAGTATTAAATAGGCGAAGTTTAACCAATGTCGAGAAAGCTGAATTAGTCATTAACGACCTGAAACTAGATCTTATATCTCATACCGTGACAAGAAATGGAATCGCAATAAGACTACAGCCAAAAGAAATGCAACTACTCGAATACTTTCTTCGCAATATTAACAAAATTGTTACCAGAACAATGCTCTTAGAAAAAGTATGGGGTTTTCATTTTGACCCTGAAACTAATCTAGTTGACACTCAGATCTCTCGTCTCAGAAGTAAAATAGATAAAGACTTTTCTCAGCAATTGCTTCATACCATTAGAGGCAAAGGATATATTCTTAGTGAAGACCCCTCGAATCCTAAAAACTAGTGTCATAAAGCTTGTCTTAAAATACGCTATTTTCATAACAATTCTAATTACCTTAGGACTGAGCTTTCTCTATTGGTCAACAAGTCAGTATACCGATGCACAACTCGAATCAGGTTTGAAATTTGAGTTATCAAAACTTAAAGAAGTCGATGCAACTCAAGGAAGAGAAAAACTTATTTCTATTCTTAGCTCAAACTGGCAAGAAGGATTGGATACACGTCATTACTATCTATTAGTAAATGATAAAGGTGAAAAAATACTTGGTGACTTATTAGCATGGCCCAAGAAACTAGATCCCAATGAAGAAGTTGTGAATATTTGGATTGAAAATGATATTGCGCCTATACATTTAGAGGAAAATGATGGCTACTGGCCAATGATAGCCGGTAAGTTAGCTGATGGCAGTGAGCTACTGATTACATTGAGTGTTTTACCTGCGGAAGATATACAGGAATTTACCCTCTTTATTATAGCTATCATATTGATTACTTCCATCATTTTTACAATGATGATGGGATGGTTTTTAGGACAAACAATTCTCAAACGAATAGATAACATAAATAATACGGCTAAAGCTATTGAAACAGGTGAACTTGACCAACGCATCGTTTTATCAAGTAATAACGATGAGTTTGATGAACTTGGACAGCATCTAAATAGCATGTTAGACATGATAGAAAAGCTTTTATCAGGCATGAGAGAAGTTACTGATAATATCGCACATGACCTTAGAAGCCCTTTAACAAGAGTTCTCAACCACCTGGATGTCGCTTTGTTAGAAAGTCGCAGTGAAAAGGAATATAAGCAGGTTATTCAAGATGCTGTAATCCAGATCCAAAGTTTAATAACGACTTTTAATTCTCTTTTAGAAATCACACAAACCGAGGCTGGCAGTTATAGGGGGGAGTGGTTAACAATTAACATATCATGCATTTGCACTGACATTGGTGAACTTTATGCTGCTGTAGCAGAAGAAAAAAATAAATACATTCATCTCGACATTGCCCCAAATCTTACCATCATTGGTAATCAACATTTACTATCATTAGCAATAAGTAATCTTTTAGAGAATGCTATCAAATACACATCAAATAATGGAAAGATAGAACTCAAGGTTAGAACTTATCAAGACTCAACTGCCATAGTAATCAGCGATGATGGACCAGGTATTCCAGAAGAATTTCACGACAAAGTATTTGAACGCTTTGTTCGTCTAGATAATTCTAGAACTACTGAAGGTAACGGTCTAGGGCTAAGTTTAGTGAAAGCTGTAGTAGAATTGCATGGAGCAAAGGTTTACCTTAATGACAATCAACCTGGTCTGAAAGTGAAAATTGTATTTGATGATTAAAAAACATCGAAATGGAGTTTTGGGAAACTCTCGCGTAGATGAGAAGCAAAAATGGTTGATGAAGTAGCAGGTGAAATAGAAACCGCTCGTCTAGGTTACTTAGCCTCTCCATATACGTTTTATATGGGAAATTTGAAAGGTGTTGAATAATATTTAACAACAGACCTTTTTTGCTCTATCCCAAACTGGCTTTTGTCAAACTGTACACCCCCCTTTCCCATTACGTTACCAGACTTACTCAATGATAAGGTTCTTCTGTTCTTTATAGCATATCAGTTAGCTATATTTCGTAATCTGGCTAATCGATCAACGGAATATTATGGACGTGTAAAACATCATGATTAACAGCTATATATGGCAATTAATGATATTAACCACACATAAACCAAAGCGATGTCACCTCAGAAAAACGGTATTTGTGAACGATTCTATAAGACTATATTCCAAGAGTTTTATTAGCTCACGTTCCGTGAGAAATTGAACTCATCACTGAATAAATTGCAAAAAGACTGAATGCGGCACCGGTCTTCTATACGTTCACCTAGTTAAAGAATGGAGTCACCGAAAACGACTCGCCATATGCAATTGATTGTTGGACCAGCCATTTTACAATCTGGTCAGACGCGGCTATCAGGCCGGAGATGGACAACAGAGCATATAGCGAGAGATATTTGCCAATCATGGACGTTGCCTAACCCTTCAGGGCCAGAATGCGTCTGGCTCCGTTAAGCACGACAATTCCCGCGATGGTACCGATAATAAGATCCGGATAATTGGATCCTGTCCACACGACTAGGGCGCCAGCGGTGATGACGCCCAGGTTTATCACCACGTCATTGGCCGAGAATATCCAGCTTGCCTTCATGTGCACCCCGCCTTCTCGATATTTGGATATCAGCAGCAAACAAGTGGTATTGGCAATCAGTGCGACGAATGCGATAAGCATCATCACCATCGATTCCGGCTCGCTACCGAAGACGAAGCGTCTCACCACCTCTGCGAGCACGCCAACAGCCAGAATCAACTG
>NZ_JBSXOF010000013.1:0-73829 GCF_056859315.1 Methylophaga sp. F-2 | reverse complement strand
TTGGCGTAGCTTTTAAAAAAACTACAAAACTCATTTTGACGTTAGCATGTAAATACTAAGCGTCAGATCTTCTAGTGACCTAACGTAAGTACCCACACAAATTACTTGATACTATTTTGTTAAAGAGCGTTTGTTGCTGATGTTTCCTGCAACAAAGAAGCGAGAATTATACAGCTCTCTGCCAGACTGTCAACTTAATTTTTTACATTTTTAAAACTGTAAACCTTAAGCCAAATGCCAATTCAACTAGCCTTTTCGGGCTCCCTCATCAGCAAGAGAGGCGCATTCTACAGCGTATTGACGCAGCGTCAACAGGAAGATTTTCCCTTTTAGACTTTTTATTACCTAGCTGTTTGAATCTATATGTTTTTTTATTTTCTTAAATTCAAATAGCTGTGAAAACATTCATTTTCTAGCTGCTTGAATGCTGCTTGTTCCGGTCAGAAAATCTTGTTATCGTCGTATTTGATTGTACTAAACAAATCAAAACTGACTTTCTGAGCGAATTCGATACTGGAGTTCGGCTCATTCCAAACTTACTTTAGAATGACCCAAGCAATTTTTTTCTTACCGGCTTGTATTAGATATTTGCCTGCGCCGAGCTGTAAACTAGGCTCAACTATATCCCACTCCACTTTCACACGCCCATTGTTAAGCATATCTTTCGCTTGGGCTGAATTGGCAACCAGGTTGGCTTTATTTATAACAGCACCGATGGCTAGCTCAGTTTGTCCGTCCAATGAAATTTCGATTTCAGGTGTCCCCTCTGGCACTTCACCGTCAGTGATAACATTGCCAGCCCCCTTATGAGCAGTGGCTGCGGCTTCTTCACCATGAAAGCGAGCGACTATTTCTCTTGCCAGCTCAATTTTGACATCACGGGGGTTAGCTCCGTTGTCTACGCTAGCCTTCAGGTTTTCAATTTCTTTTATTGATTTAAATGACAGTAGCTCATACCAGCGCCACATCAGTGAGTCAGGGATAGAGACTATTTTTTGAAACATAGTACCTGGTGCTTCGGTAATGCCCACATAGTTTCCTAGAGACTTAGACATTTTCTTGATGCCATCCAAGCCTTCTAATAATGGTGTCATGATAACGACTTGTGAGTCTTGTCCTTCGGCCTTTTGTAATTCACGCCCCATTAATAGGTTAAATTTCTGATCTGTCCCGCCAAGTTCAACATCAGCTTTTAACGCAACAGAGTCATAACCCTGTACTAAAGGGTAAAGAAATTCGTGAATTGAAATTGATTGATTCGCTTTAAAGCGTTTTTTGAAATCATCTCGTTCTAACATCCGAGCCACACTTAACTTTCCTGCTAACTTAATCATGAAGTCAGCACCTTTTTCTTTAAACCACTCGGAATTAAAACGTATTTCTGTTTTGGTCGGGTCTAGAATTTTAAAGACTTGTTCTTTATAAGTTTTAGCGTTCTCTTCAATTTCTTCGGCAGTGAGTGGCGGACGAGTAGCACTTTTCCCCGTTGGGTCGCCAATAAGCCCGGTAAAGTCACCAATCAAAAAGATGACGGTGTGTCCCATCTGTTGAAATTGACGCATTTTATTGAGAAGTACGGTATGTCCAAGATGCAAATCAGGTGCAGTGGGATCAAAACCTGCCTTTATCCTTAACGGTTTTCCTGTGGAGAGTTTTTCAATAAGCTCGCTTTCAACTAAAATTTCTTCCGCACCACGACGAATCTCAAGCATCGCCTCATCTACAGGGATCATTTACAGCACTCCAAGTTCTTGTGTTTTAAGTGGTCGGCAATATTATCACAACAGACATAAAATAAGGGGTTCCAATTCTGATCATTTATTGAGAGAATTAGGAGAATTTATAATTTTACCAAGAGTTTGCATATGAAACGTAATAGACTTTTGAACTCCCCAGCAAAGTCAAAACTGTTCTCAAGTGAAAAAAAGTTCTATGGCAAACGTCATCATTACATAGCCTTATCAATTGCAAGCGTGATCGGTGTATTTGTCACCAGCATGGTTCTGGCGACCAGCACCCCAGTTAGCACTGATACTAAATCGCAAACAATTAACCTTCCAGGCCAGATTGGTGCTGAACATACGGCAAACTCTGATGATTCATCAAAACAGTCTGTTCAATTAAGTCTGGCAACACCTGAACAACCAACTGTCAATAATCCACAAACTGAATTAGTTGATATTCCTGACTCTAGCGATCTTGGTGTTGCAGAATCTGCACAGCTTGAACGCATTAATTTAGAAGAATCTCAACAGGAAGAACAGTCTGTATCAGCTACTACAGATGAAAGAGTTAATATGGCAGCCTCGACTGAAGAAGCGGTTGATCCTTCCATAGCAGAATGGAAGCAAGTGACCGTTAAGTCTGGTGACAATCTATCACTCATTTTTCCTAAAGTGGGTTTATCAGCACGCGATGTCTATAACGTTGCACAAACTGGAAAATCTATTAAACCTTTACTCAATCTTAAACCAGGTCAGGAATTACACTTCGGCCTAACTAAAGATGAAGAAGGACAAACCCAACTTAAGCAACTTGATCTGATTTTTAGTCCTATCAAAAAATTAGAATTAGTGGCCACTCAAGATGGCTATAAGGCTGAAATACTTACAAAAGAAACCGATAAACGCCAAAAACAAATATTTGGTGAAATTGAATCGTCATTATTCGGTTCAGGTTTACAGGCGGGTCTATCAGATAAACTCGTGATGGAATTAGCCCATATTTTTGGTTGGGATATCGACTTTGCTCTTGACTTGCGTCAGGGAGATAGTTTCAAAGTGATTTTCGAAGAAGATTATCTTGATGGGAAAAAATTTGATGACGGCGATATCTTAGCCGCAGAATTTACAAACCGAGGCAAAACATTCCGAGCTGTTCGTTACACAGACAGCGAAGGCAATACACATTACTTTACTCCTCAGGGTGAAAGTATGAGAAAAACCTTCACCAGAACACCCGTGCACTTTAGCCGTATCAGTTCTGTCTTTAATCCTAATAGAAAACATCCAGTATTAAAAACAAACAGACCGCATCGTGGTGTTGATTATGCTGCACCGACAGGCACCCCTATCTTGGCAACAGGTGATGGCAAGGTCGATTTTATTGGAAATAAAGGTGGTTATGGTCGTGTAATTATCTTATCTCACGGCGGTAAATACACAACACTATACGGCCACATGTCAAAATTCAAATCAGGTTTAAAACGAGGCCAACGTGTTAAACAAGGACAAGTCATTGGTTATGTCGGTATGAGTGGTCTGGCTACAGGTCCACATTTACATTATGAATTCCGTATCAATGGTGTTCACCATAATCCATTAACCGTGGCGCTGCCAAAAGCTGAACCGCTGAACGCAAAATACATGGCAGATTTCAAACAAAAGTCTCAACCACTGCTTGTGCAACTGGATTCATTAAAAGTCCCAACATTGGCACTTAACCAAAACTAAAATATATGAGTCTATATATTGGTGTGATGTCTGGCACCAGTCTTGATGGTATTGATGTATCTATCACTGACTTCAATGATCAGCAGATACGTTTGATTGCTGCTGAGACTTACCCATTCAGTAATCAGTTAAGAAGAGATCTGCATCAACTAATTAGTTCAGCCAGAACTCACTTACAACAATTGGGGCAAATTGATATTGCCTTAGGCCATGAATATAGCCAGGCAATCAATCAGCTTCTGAATGAAACACAAATCGCTGCAAACAGTATTACAGCGATAGGCTGTCATGGACAGACTATTTTCCATGCACCAGAAGCTCAATATCCATTTAGTATGCAAATAGGCAATGCAAATGTTATTGCTGAGAAAACAGGGATAACGACTGTCGCAGACTTCCGTCAACGGGACATCGTTCTTGGTGGTCAGGGAGCACCATTAGTTCCAGCATTTCACCAAGCACTTTTTCACTCTGATGATGAAAACAGAGTCATTGCAAACATCGGGGGTATTGGTAATATCACCATTTTGCCAAAAGATAAAAATAAAGCCGTTTCTGGCTTTGATACAGGCCCCGGAAACGTACTGATGGATGAATGGTATCAGCAACACCACTTGGCATTATATGATGCTAATGGCGACTGGGCTCGAGACGGTATCATTGATGAACAACTGTTGGAAACGCTGATGGCAGATAGTTTTTTTCAACAGTCCATACCCAAAAGTACAGGTCGAGAATACTTCAATTTAAAATGGCTGAGCAATATTCTGGCTAATATTGATAAACCTATTCCAGCGAAAGATATTCAAAAGACCTTATTGGAAATGACAGCTCGTTCAATAAGTGATGCCATCATTAATTATGCTGATAATACGGATGCCGTCTTTGTCTGTGGCGGTGGCTCACATAATCAAGTTTTGATGGATGCCTTACGCAAGAACCTATCAGGTGTCAGAGTCGATACAACATCCAGTCTAGGCCTTGCACCCGACTGGGTTGAAGCATGTGCCTTTGCTTGGTTAGCCATGCGAACGCTGTCTCATGCTTCAGGTAACTTGCCTGCCGTCACTGGTGCAGAAAAGTTAAGTCTTCTTGGCGCAATCTACCCATCTAACATCGCTTCATAAGCTGTCAGAGACATTAGTGTTTCAGGCAAATGAGTTATGTCACTCACATTCATCTGGCATAACCAGCCAGTATCAAATGGATCTTGGTTAATTAATTGTGGTGTATCTGTTAATGGCAGATTGACTGCAGTTACTACGCCAGTCAGCAGAGAATAAAACTCTGTCGCTGACTTCATTGATTCAATAACAAATAAGCTATCGCCTATATAGTAATTTTGCCCAATTACCGGTAAATGTACATGAGTAATATCGCCAAGTTGATCCTGCAAAAACTCACTGATCCCCAGTCTTAGTTCATTTCCGCCATCGAGTGGAGTCAACCATATATGCTGTGATGAGAAAAAGCGTTGATTAACATCGACCATACAAACTGTTCAGCGATTTTAACCTTTGTGAAATTTCGGGACTAAACATATCCCAATTAAACTGCCAAAGCCAGTTACCCATCATTGTTCCTGGTACATTCATTCTATGTTTACCATCTAGGGACAGGATATCTTGCAATGGTAAGATCGCTAACTCTGATACCGAACGTAAGGCAGAGCGAATCAGTAGCCATGGCATAGACTCTGTTGTTTCCCCAAAGTAGGCCTGAATATGAGCTTTAGTGTGCTCATCAAGCTGCTGATACCAGCCCAGAGTGGTATTGTTATCATGTGTGCCAGTATAAGTCACACTGTCTTCACATTGCTGGTGTGGCAGATAGGGATTTGAAGCATCACCACCAAAGGCAAATTGAAGAATTTTCATGCCTGGCATTCCATATTTTTCCCGAAGCTTAGTTACTTCTTCGGTAATAATGCCTAAATCTTCCGCGACTAAAGGTAGCTCACCAAAATAGTCTAATAATTCATCAAATAGCTGCTCACCGGGTGCAGGCTTCCATTCACCATCTACTGCCGTTTCACATATTGCAGGAATTTCCCAACAAGCCTCAAATCCTCTGAAATGATCAATTCTGATTAAGTCAAAAAGTGCGAGCTGTGTTTTTAAGCGCCGTTTCCACCAATCAAAATTCTGTTGAATGTGATGTTGCCATTCATACAATGGATTACCCCAGCGCTGGCCTGTTTCAGAAAAATAATCAGGGGGAACCCCTGCAACCCGGGTAGAAGCACCTTGCTCATCCAAGGTAAATAATAATGGCTCTGCCCAAACATCAGCACTATCATGGGCTACAAAGATAGGCATATCGCCAAATAACTTCACACCTTTCTTATTCGCATATTCTCGTAGTTGCTGCCACTGAGTGAAAAACACATATTGCTCGAAGCGACGAATCATCAATGCTTCATCGCGTTCCTGTGTTACTTTATTTAACGCGTCAGGGTGCCGTTCACGGAGTTCATGTGGCCAGTCAAACCAGGCGCGAGCCTGATTGAGATGACGAATTTCACGAAACAGCACATAGTCATCAAGCCAATACTGCTGTTCACTACAAAACGAAATAAACTGCTGCTTATCTTCCTCAGTAGCATTTTTCAGAAACTGACGATATGCCGTAGCCATTAAGCGCGACATTTTGGCGTCATTTAGTTTTGTCGGTTCCGCCCAGCTTTGCGATTTTAATGTCTCACGGCAAATAAACCGGTTATTACCCGCATGAGCAGACAAACACTGATATGGTGAGCCATCTTCGTGCGTTGGGCCAAGTGGTAACATCTGCCAGACAGTGCCGCCAGAAGCACAGAGAAAATCAATGAATTTAAAGGCATCTGCTCCGAGATTACCAGAAGGTAAACTCGTTATATGTAAAAGGATGCCGCTTCGGCGCTTATTGAATACTTTTGCTTGATTCACTAGTTAACTTCCACGCCTCATTGTTCCCGACTGTTCCACACCAGCGCCACCATGAGAAACTACTTCAGATAATTTTTGCGGGACAACCTCACCTAACATTTGATACAGGTTAGACAAATGCAGACGATACAAACGCTCAAAATCACTCACACTATCAGCTGAGTTATAGTCGCCAAACCACCAGAACCAGTCTGAGCCTTCACAAATGGCTAGTTGCCTTTCAAGTGCCAGTTGCATTTCTGGCTCAAACTCTTTGCTTGCCATCACCTTATCAAAGGTTTTTTTCGCATCACTCAATAAGTCCCAGGCTCGGTTCTTGTCTTTATCGCCTATCCAGGTGGAGTAAGAACCATAAACCCAGCTCCCACCGACCATTTTAGGCAACTCGGCAGCTTGAACCCCATTCTCAAGACATTCAGTGAATGTGGTAAGTTCGATATCAGGATGCTCAGACAAGGTTCGATACAAACTCTGTAGAAAATAATAGCCATTGTATGAGTAATATTCCCAGGCATTTTCTCCATCCAAAATCACAGAAATGACCCGGTCATCATCCCCCTCGGTATTGGCTTTAATATTGAGGATATGATGGACGAAATCATTGACAGCATCATCAGCCCCCCATTTTGTATAGGTAAAACCAATCATATCCGAGAGACCGTCGTCTCTGTAAAAGCAGACCGGTGACGTGCCAGGTAATTTATATGGTTTATGAATGCTTGCGTCAGTCATGCCAGAAAGTTTTAAACTATTTCTGAGCACATTTTCACCTGTGGCAGCCCATGTGAAGCCATGTTTAGCAATCAGTTTTAATGCCGCTTCTGAAACAGCACCTTCTGAAGGCCAACAGCCTTTAGGTGTAAAACCAAAAAAGGATTTAAAGACTTTTATCCCCTCTTCCATATGCCAGTGGGCACGCTGCTCTCCTCCCGGGTAATGGGTTTCAAGCGGTAGTTCAGCATCAGGCATCGCCTCATGAGCTGAATTGATATCAAGTAATAACGGGATGATGGGATGTGCATATGGCGTCACTGATAACTCAACACGTCCTGTTTCAGCAAGGCGGCGATAACGCGGTATCAAATCTTTTAACAGCTCACCAATAACAATCATCAACTGACGCCTGTCATGAAATGTGTAATGTCTGCCTTTTTTCATTAAAGCCTGAATGCGGACATCGCTGCGTCTGACTGACTCAGCCATCCAGACTAAGTGATACCAGACCAGCATATCGATCATAAACTGATCATTCACATAATTGAGACGCTCAGGGTCGTTGAGAAGCCAACGCGCCATTTTGACAAGTTTGGCGAAATGCGGAAATGGCTGGATTAATTTTTCATCATTTGCGCGTAAACAGGCATTAATTAATGTTTTACGCTCTTCGGCGTGAACTGGCTGCACAGGAGAATCGAGGGCAATCAGTAGTGGATCTTTTAACCTACCAGTACCTTTAAATCGCCCTTGCAACTGCTCATCATAGTCAGCAAGTTGCTCCAATAATGTCGGCGCAAAATTGACGACAGCTTTAGCACCAGCCACATTCTCCAAGTGCCACGCCATATCGACGTAATCCTTAATGGCATGAAGATATGTCCATGGCAACTGATACAGTCCGCCCATAGGCTCACTGTATTGAGGCTGGTGCATATGCCAGCAAAGTACCACTTTTATTTTATCTGACATAACGATAATTTTGTCCTAACATTTCAGGTGTGACTAAAACCACGCCGTTTGGAGAGACGTAATAACGTTTTGCATCTTGTTCCGGATCTTCACCAATCACCGTACCTTCTGGAATAACGCAGCCTTTATCAATAACCACACGTTTAAGTACTGAGTGACGACCAATTGTCACATCTGGTAAAACGACGCTGTCTTCAACCAATGAGTAACTGTGTACCTCAACATTCGAAAATAAAACAGAGTGGCGCACAGTCGAGCCAGAAATGATACAACCTCCAGATACCATTGAATCGACAGCCATCCCTCTTCGGTCATCGTCATCAAACACAAATTTAGCCGGTGGCTGTTGCGCCTGATGTGTCCAGATAGGCCAATCATCGTCATACAGGTTCAACTCAGGTGTCACACCAATCAGTTCCAGGTTGGCAGACCAAAAAGCATCAATAGTCCCTACATCACGCCAATAGCCCGGGTCATTGCCCTGCACATCTTTATATGGAAAAGCAACGACTTTATAGTTTTTAATCAGATTGGGAATAATATCGTGCCCAAAATCATGAGTCGAAGTGCGTGTATCGGCATCCTTGATTAACTGTTCATATAAAAATGCGGCATTAAAAACATAAATGCCCATCGAAGCCAGCGCCACATCTTCGCGGCCCAAAATAGGGGTTGGTTCATCAGGTTTTTCATTAAACGCCACGATGCGTCTGTTTGCATCTACCGACATCACTCCCAGTGACTTGGCTTCTTCAATCGGTACTTCAATGCAGCCAATTGTCATATCCGCGTTTTGAGCAACATGCTCAGCTAGCATATCACCATAATCCATTTTATAAATATGATCACCGGCCAGTATCAGAACATATTCCGGACCATGGTTTCTCAGGATATCGATATTTTGATAGACCGCATCAGCCGTGCCGGCATACCAGCCTCTCTCATTACGCTGTGATGCTGGTAGTAATTCGACAAATTCACCCAGTGCGCCTCGCATAAAGCCCCACCCCTGCTGAACATGCCTGATTAAAGAGTGAGCCTTGTACTGAGTGAGAATTCCCACACGCCGAATACCTGAGTTAACACAATTAGACAGAGGAAAATCAATAATTCTGAACTTACCACCAAATGGTACGGCGGGTTTAGCACGCCAATCCGTCAGTTGTTTAAGCCGAGAACCACGACCGCCGGCTAAAATTAAAGCCAAGGTATCACGGGTAAGACGACTGACAAAACGGGTACTATTGTTTTCACTCATAGATGAATTCTCCGGCAAAAAACCTATTATTTGTGCTGTAATATTGTTAGCCTGCCATAAGCAAGCATTGAACAGCAATTAAAATTTACAGGACAGTATGACGATGATTTTTGACAACAATTTGAATGAAGACATCATTAAAATTATAGAAGCTCGTCATCATGACCCATTTAGCGTGCTGGGCCTTCATCAGAATGCCGGTCAAGCTGAAATCCGCGCTTTTTTACCAGATACAGAAACCGCTACTATTGACGGCAAACTCCCAATGCAACGCGTTGAAGGTAGTGATTTTTTTGTTTGGAAAGGTCCTCAGGAAAAAATTACTTGGCCTTATAAAATACATCGTCACTGCCATAACGGTGAGCAAGTGGCTTACCATGATCCCTACAGTATCATGCCGCAAATATCAGACTATGACCTTCACCTTTTTTCTGAAGGTAAGCATTGGCATGCCTATAAAATTCTGGGTGCGCACTACTACGAAGTTGAAGGGATTAAAGGCACCTTATTCGCCACATGGGCCCCAGGTGCGGAACGTGTAAGTGTTGTCGGTAATTTCAACCAATGGGATGGTCGACGCCATCCTATGAGAGTAAGAGGAGCAACCGGTGTATGGGAAATTTTTATTCCTGAACTCATGCCGGGTGAACTCTATAAGTTTGAAATTAGGAGTCGCCAAGGTGGCTCACTGCACCTGAAAATGGATCCTTATGGACAACAATGTGAATTAAGACCCGGCACCGCCTCCATCATTACCCACCCAAGCAAACACCAATGGAGTGATGAGGAATGGCTTACAACCCGAGAACGAAGTAACTGGCTCCACACCCCCCATTCCATCTACGAAGTCCATCTCGGTTCATGGAAACGCCATCAGGATGGAGGTTTTTACAACTATCGTGAGTTAGCCGACGAGCTTGTGCCGTATGTCAACGAGATGGGGTTTACTCATATTGAATTGTTACCGATTACCGAACATCCTTTGGATATCTCATGGGGTTATCAAACTACCGGCTACTTTGCGCCAACCAGTCGCTTCGGCAGCCCCGATGACTTCCGCTATTTTGTCGATCAATGTCACCAACACGATATTGGCGTGATCTTAGACTGGGTTCCGGGCCACTTTCCTAAAGACTCGCATGGACTTGCTAAATTTGATGGGACAGCATTGTATGAACATGCAGATCCCCGACGCGGCGAACACCAGGATTGGGGCACACTTATCTTTAACTATGGCAGAAAAGAAGTATTTAACTTCTTATTATCGAGTGCTTTTTACTGGTTGGAAGAATTCCATATCGATGGGCTTCGTGTCGATGCAGTAGCCTCTATGTTGTATCTGGATTATTCAAGAAAAGAAGGAGAGTGGCTTCCAAACCAATATGGTGGCCGTGAAAACCTCGAAGTTATCGAGTTTTTCAAACACGTTAACAGCGTATTACACAGTGAGCACCCTGGTTGTATTATCACGGCTGAAGAGTCTACCTCCTACCCAATGATTTCTCGGCCAACAGATATCGGTGGTCTCGGTTTTTCTATGAAATGGAATATGGGCTGGATGCACGATATTTTAGAATATATGCAACAAGATCCCATTCATCGTCGCTATCATCACGATGATCTGACCTTTGGCCTGCTCTACGCATTCACAGAAAACTTTGTTTTACCTTTCTCTCATGATGAAGTTGTGCATGGCAAACGTCCGATGATCTACAAAATGCCGGGTGATGAATGGCAACGCTTTGCTAACTTACGCATGCTCTATACCTTCATGTTCAGCTATCCAGGCAAAAAACTGCTGTTTATGGGATGTGAATTTGGTCAGGGCAGCGAATGGAACTGTGAAAAAGATTTGGATTGGTATGTACTTGATTATCCAGTACATCAGGGACTGAAAAAACTGGTGGCGGATCTCAACAATACTTATAAAAGTCTGCCAGCATTGTATAAACACGAATTTGAATCACAAGGCTTTGAATGGATTGATTGTAATGACAGGGAACATTCCATTCTGAGTTATTTACGCAAAAATAATGAAGAATTTATTATTGCTGTATTCAACTTTACACCCGTTCCACGAGACAACTACCGTCTCGGCGTACCTGAACTGGGTGATTACGAAATCATTATCAATTCAGACTCTGAGTATTACGCGGGTAGCAATTACCATAATCTGCCTGTTATCAGTGCTGAACAAACAGCGTGGTCAGACAGACCATATTCAATACAACTCAATCTACCGCCATTATCCGGGCTGATTTTGCAAAAGAAACATTGAACGAAAAGATAGGCTTATTCCTCCTGCTCTATCAGGAGGAATAAGCTATTGAGATTTACTTACTGTCTTAACTCGCGAATGAGTCTAATCAGATGTGTTGTTGAGCTGTCGTGAGCTGAAATCTCTGCATCATCTTTCAGTTCAGGAACAATCGCTTTAGCTAACTGTTTACCAAGTTCAACACCCCATTGGTCAAAAGAATTAATATTCCAGACCACACCTTGTACAAACACTTTATGTTCATACAATGCCACTAATTGTCCCAACATTTCTGGGGTAAGTTTAGGAAATAACAAGACGTTACTTGGTCGGTTTCCAGGGAAAACTTTATGAGGTAACAGCGCTTCAAGCTCTTTGCCTTCATAACCTTCTTTAACCAGCTCAGCACGCACTTCTTCAGCTGTTTTACCTTTCATTAGCGCTTCGGCTTGCGCCAGGCCATTTGCTAATAGAATAGACTGATGATCACATTCTGGATAATGACTATTCACCGGCAAGACAAAATCTACTGGGATTAACTGTGTACCTTGATGAATCAACTGAAAATAGGCATGTTGGCCATTAGTACCCGGTGTACCCCAAATAACAGGACCGGTTTTATAGTTGATACGTGCGCCAGAACGGTTAATAAATTTACCGTTACTTTCCATATCCAGCTGTTGCATATGGCTAGGGAAACGAGCGAGTGAGTGATCATAAGGTACAATCGCCTGGGTTTGTGAATTAAAGAAATTCACATACCAAATACCCAACATACCCATGATCACTGGGATATTTTCTTTCAATGGTTGCTGACGGAAATGGTTATCCATCTGATGACCACCATTAAGCAAACGCTCAAAATTATCCATACCAGTATATAGAGCGATCGGCAGACCAATGGCACTCCACAAGGAATAGCGGCCACCGACCCAGTCCCAGATTTCAAACATATTGGCAGTATCAATACCAAATTTAGCGACTTCATCAGCATTGGTTGAGACAGCAACAAAATGTTTTGCTACATCTTCTTGTTTACCTTGTTTCAAAAACCAATTACGTGCTGAGTGAGCATTTGTAATCGTTTCCTGAGTGGTGAAGGTTTTTGAGGCAACAACAAATAAGGTCGTTTCAGGGTTTAATTTTTCTAAGGTTGTGCTTAAATCTGTGCCATCAACATTAGACACAAAATGCACACCCATGCCATCAATACCATAAGGCTCAAGTGCATCACAAATCATGGCAGGCCCTAAATCGGAGCCGCCGATGCCGATATTAACAATGTCTGTAATCTTTTTACCTGAGAACCCTAACCACGTGCCACTATGTACCTGCTCACAAAAATTACGCATTTTATCAAGCACAGCGTTGACCATTGGCATAACATCTTTGCCGTCCACCATCACCGGTGTATTACTTCGATTTCGAAGCGCGGTGTGTAATACAGCCCGACCTTCTGTATGGTTTATGGCTTCACCTTTGAACATACGCTCAATCCAGTCCTGAATTTCAACGGCTTCAGCTAACTGGATTAACTTATCTACTGTTTCTTGAGTAATACGGTTTTTGGAATAGTCCAGTAACAAATCACCACTTTTGATAGAAAATCGTTCAAACCGGTTTGAGTCAAGCGCAAACTGCTCACGCATGGATACAAATTTCAGGTCAGAATAGTGTCTGACCAAAGACTGCCATTCAGGTATATTCAAAGGTGTCATAGTTCTTAGATTTCTTGTATTAGTTATAATTATTGACTGAGGAATGAAGGCAGTTCAGCCCATTTTATGGTCTGCTGCTCCCCTGTCGCCATGGTTTTAATACCGATTGTTTGGTTAGACACTTCTTCATCCCCCAGAATAAGTGTCCAACGAGCTCCACTTCGATCAGCGCGTTTGAATTGGCTTTTAAAACTACCACCACCGCAATGGCTTATCAACCTTATACCAGGAAGCTCATCACGTAAGCGTTCGGTTAATAACGCGGCCTGTGTCATGGCTTGTTCACCTACGGCGACTAAATACGCATCAGTTTGCTTTATTTCAGGTAGAGCGTCAGTTGCTTCAAGCAGAGCCACAAGGCGCTCTAAACCAATAGCAAACCCAATTGCTGTAGCCTCTTTGCCTCCCAGCTGAGCTACTAAGCCATCATAACGACCGCCTGCACAGACTGTACCTTGTGAGCCAAGCTGATCCGTAACCCATTCGAATACAGTTTTACCGTAATAATCCAAACCTCTGACCAGTCTTGGATTAATTTCATAGGCAATATCGACACTGTCGAGTATCTGACATAACTGTTCAAAATGTTGCTTAGATTCTTCATCCAGATAATCGATTAATTTGGGTGCAGCGTCATTGAGCGCTTGCATCTCTGGATTTTTACTATCCAGAATCCGCAGAGGATTCGAATGTAAACGGCGCTGACTATCATCATCAAGTTCTGACTGATGTTGTTCAAAGTAGGCAATTAATACTTCACGGTAGGCTAAGCGAGCTTCTGTGCTGCCTAATGAGTTTATCTGTAACGTTACACCTTTCAAGCCTAATGCTTTCCATAGCCTCGCCGTCAGCATAATCATCTCAGCATCGATATCAGGGCCATTAAACCCATAGGCTTCAACACCTATTTGATGGAACTGGCGATAACGGCCTTTTTGCGGACGTTCATGACGGAACATGGGACCCATATACCAGAGACGCTGTGTTTGATTGAGTAAACCGTTTTGCATGGCTGCACGAACACAGCCAGCCGTACCTTCCGGACGTAGCGTCAAACTCTCGCCATTGCGATCCTCAAAGGTATACATTTCTTTTTCGACGATATCAGTGACTTCACCGATGGAACGTTTAAAAAGCTCTGTTTTTTCAACAATTGGGAAACGAATTTCTTGATATCCATAACCAGCAAGAACATCTTTTAAGATAGTTTCTATCACTTGCCAGTATGGGGTTGCTTCAGGGAGAATATCGTTCATCCCCCTGATAGAGCGGATAATCTCTGCCACGTCTAACTAATATCCTTTATCGGTATTGTTTTAATATTACTTTGTTGTTGTTTTTGTATTTCAATACGCTTGCGTATTTGCTGCTCCAGCTCGTCCACCAAAGCCTCATTTTCTACTTTATGGTTTGGCTTTCCATCGACATAGAGCAAATTGGGTGTACCGCCTGTCAAACCAATGGCCGCTTCTTTCGCTTCACCTGGACCATTTACAACACAGCCAATAACAGCCACATCCATCGGCTCTGTAATATCTTCAAGTCTGGCTTCAAGAGCATTAACTGTAGAAATGACATCGAATTGCTGACGAGAGCATGAAGGACAGGCAATTAAGTTGATACCTTTACTACGAATTCGCAAGCTTTTTAAAATATCAAAGCCGACTTTGATTTCTTCTACAGGATCTGCAGCAAGTGAAACACGAATGGTATCGCCAATGCCTTCAGATAGTAGCATTCCCAGGCCTATCGCTGACTTGACTGAACCAGAACGCAAACCACCGGCTTCCGTGATCCCTAAATGCAGTGGTTGTTCAATCTGCTGAGCAAGTTTTCTGTATGCATGCACTGTCATAAACACATCAGATGCTTTTAGACTGACTTTAAAATCGGGATAGTTCAACCTATCCAGAATATCAATATGTCTCAACGCCGATTCAACTAAAGCATCTGGAGTAGGCTCACCATATTTTTTCTGTAATTCTTTTTCTAAAGACCCCGCATTCACACCAATACGAATAGGAATGCCGTGATCACGTGCACTATCGACAACAGCACGGACACGTTCTTCCCGTCCGATATTACCCGGGTTAATTCGCAGACAATCGACACCAAGTTCCGCAACACGTAGCGCAATTTTGTAATCAAAATGGATATCAGCTACCAGCGGAATAGAGACTTGTTGTTTAATTTTACCGAAGGCTTCTGCAGCATCCATGGTAGGCACAGAAACACGCACAATATCAGCGCCTACATTTTGTAATGCCTTAATTTGAGCTACAGTGGCGGCGACATCAGTCGTCTCAGTATTTGTCATACTTTGAACTGCAACAGGTGCATCACCACCAACAGCAACATTACCGACCATTATCTGTCTGGATTTTCTCCGCTGAATATTGACTGTCGTATTTTCCATCATGACTGAGCTCCTAACGTCAGTTTTGCGACATTGCCCTGTGTGTATGGCGCCAGATCAACAGGTTTACTGTTGTAAGTAACATCAGCAAAATCTGCTTTACCTAATAAAATTTTTACTGGCAGTTCACTTTTTAACTCAACAGATTGTTTGGCTTTCATGACTTGGCTTAATAAGACATTCATCGCCGTATCAGTTACTTCAACCCAGCAGTCGCCACTAAAAGACATTTTGAGGATATTTTGTTGAGGTTCTGATGCTGATTCTGACGCCGTATTGGCCACATCAGCAATATCCGTATCCTCAGCTGAATCAACCGCACTGTTATCGGGTTCGACTGCACCAGCAGTGTCATCTTCTGGCATTAAGTCAGGCGAATCCGCTACCGGTTCATGACTAGTAACAGTCTCTTGATCAGCCGGTTTATCAAGTTCAGTTTTATCCGGAACTACTGAACCAACCTCATCCGCTTCGCTAGAGGTTGACGTTTGATTGGTTTGCCACTGTTGGTAAGCTGACCAAATAATAAAGGTGCCGGCAAGTAGAAAAATAATCATCAACCAGGGGAATGGTTTTTGTTCTACAGCGCCGAGAGTCTTAACCAGTCTTGGCTCATCATCAACCAGTAAATACTCGTCATTAAAGACAGCTAGCATTTCTTCCTGAGGTAAACCCAAAAATTTCACATAGCTGGCAAAATAGCCACGAGCATATGTCCGTCCATGCAGTTTATCCCACTGCTGATTTTCGAGATAAATAATAATATCTCTGGTTAAACGGAGCTGTGTTGCCACTTCTGCTACGGATAATTTTTTATTTTCACGTGCCTGCTGAAGACGTGCTCCAAGACTCGGGGTATTCGAAGTCACTACAAAATCGTCATTCAAATCACTCATCACTCAACAAGCCCTTGGTTAACAATACGCATCTCATCCGAATCAGGAAAACGAGAACGCAAAATAAGTTTATAGCTGGATACAGCGTTTTTATCAGCTAATTTAGTTTCAATTTTGATCCCCAACAAAAGGGCTTGTGGCGTCCAACTAGCCGCTTGCTGAAAGCGTTGAATATAGCCTCTGGCCTGTAAATAATTTTGTTGTTGATAACTGATAGAAGCCATTTTTAATAAGGACTTAGGTAATCTTGGCGCCATTTGTAATGCTTTACGGAAATAACCTTCCGCTCGATCTGTAGCCCCTGCTTTTTCCGTACAAAGCCCGGCATTTTCATAAGCCAGAGCAGCACTGGAGTACAGTGGATTTTCTAATGCCTTAAGAAAGCGTTTCTCAGCTTCATCATATCTAGACTGCTGACATAAAAAAACACCGTAGTTATTTTGTGCTTCTGAATAATCGGGTTCTAGTTGAACAGCCCTTTCGAAATGTTCTTCTGCTTTATCGTTCTCACCTAAGTACTGATAGAGAAGTGCAATCGTGTTATGCGCACTGGATAAATTAGGATTTTGCTTTAACGCTTTTTCTAATTTTTCCAAGGCAATTTTGTAATCACCACGCTGCATGTAATTCAAGCCAAGACGCATGTTAATGTCAGCAGCTTTTGCATCCTTTGCAACATATTCGCTTCTCGTACCACCGGTACTATTACACGCAGTGAGAACAAAAAACGCTATCAAAATTAAAGCAAAACTGACGCGATTACTCATCGATGAAACACAACCTCCTGAGCTCGCATACGTTCACTTCGACGTGACTTATCCTGTACTTCGCCAGCAAGCTGACCACAGGCAGCGACAATATCATCACCTCGAGTTTTTCTAACCGTAGCAACGAGACCTTGATCGATCAAATATTGCTGAAACCTGACAATCTGATTACGCGAAGAACATTTGTAATGTGTTCCAGGAAACGGATTAAAAGGGATCAAATTAATTTTGTTTGGTAAACCTTTTAAAAGTCGAACCAAGTCTTTTGCATCCTGGATGGAATCATTAATACCATCCAACATCACATATTCGACAGTAATATGACGTCGCTGCTGACCGACGACATAACGCTTGCAAGCCGCTAATAACTCTGCAATCGGGTACTTCTGGTTAATCGGAACAATTTGATTTCTTAACTCATCATTAGCCGCGTGTAATGAAATGGCCAAACTCACATGACAATCTTCGCGAAGTTTATCAATCATCGGTACTATTCCAGAGGTACTCAATGTCAATCGCCGCCATGAAATACCATAACCAAAATCATCACGCATCAAGTTCATAGCGGTGACAACATTACTATAGTTAGCCAACGGCTCCCCCATTCCCATCATCACCACATTGGTGACAACTCGGTTACCTTTGGGATCTTTACCTAAAGCTTCATTGGCAATCCATAACTGCGCAATGATTTCTGCAGCATCCAGATTGCGATTAAAACCTTGTTGGGCTGTTGAGCAAAATGTACAGGTCAACGCGCAGCCGACTTGAGAAGATACACATAAGGTTCCTCTCCCACTTTCGGGAATAAAAACCGTCTCGATAGCATTGCCACAGGAGAGTTTAATAATCCATTTACGTGTGCCATCCTGAGAGATATGTTCGTGCATCACTTCAGGCAATTTAATTTCAGCAACCGCCTGCAATTTTTCTCTTAGTGCTTTGCTCAGATTACTCATCTCAGCAAAGTCAGTGATCCGATATTTATGGATCCACTGTAAAAGCTGACGAGCACGGAAAGGTTTTTCGTCTAATTCGACGAAAAACGCTTCCAGACCATGCAGGTCTAATCCCAGAAGATTCGTGCGTTCAGTCATAAATTACTCTTAGCGTGTACGGGCGCAAACTTCATCATCAGCGAAGAAGTAAGACACTTCACGTGCAGCACTTTCAACTGAGTCAGAACCATGTACCGCATTTTCATCAATGCTTTGAGCGAAATCAGCACGAATTGTACCTGCAGCGGCTTCAGCTGGGTTTGTTGCACCCATCAGATCACGGTGAGTTAAAACCGCATTTTCACCTTCCAGTACTTGAACGATAACGGGTCCAGAAGTCATAAAGCTGACGAGGTCTTTGAAAAAAGGACGTTCTTTGTGTTCCGCGTAAAAGCCTTCCGCTTTTTCTTGTGACAGGTGCATCATTTTTGCAGCCACAATTTTTAAGCCTGCTTTTTCAAAGCGCGTGTAAATTTCACCAATGACATTTTTTGCAACAGCATCAGGTTTGATGATAGAAAGAGTGCGTTCAATCGCCATGTTATTCCTCTATATTTAATTTGAGTCAAGAAAATCCTGATATTCTAGCATTTCTCAGCCATCTAATATCAATGTTGTGAAACAAATCACGTTAAATCTGTTTTTACTTTGGATTTTATGGCAAAAGCATTACTATCAGATGACTATTTAGTAACCATAGGAAGCCATTTTGACTACCCAATCTGCATTTAAGCGCATCGGACTTTTTATTCGTAAAGACGACCCTGTTATGGAAAATGCGGTTGAGCAGGTAAACGAATTTCTGGCAACACGGGATTTAACCGTGGTGTGTAATGAGCCACTGTCATTTTTACCGTCACTGGATGTTATTTCAATTAAAGAATTCAAAACCCATTGTGACCTGACAATTGCGATTGGTGGTGATGGTACCCTGCTTTCTGCATCACGGGCACTGGCTGGCACAAATATGCCAGTGGTAGGTATCAATGTGGGTAGACTCGGTTTTCTGGCTGATGTCACATTAACGAATTTAGCACACCAACTTGATGCTATTCTTTGTGGCCACTACCGTGATGATAGACGTTTTTTACTCAACGCAACCATAAAAAATTCGACAAAAACACCCAGCATTGCCATGAATGATGTCGTCATTCATTCTCATCAGAATTTACATATGATTGAGTTTGAAACTCATATCAACGGCCGTTTTCTGAATAGTCAGCGTGCCGATGGGATTGTTGTCTCTACCCCAACAGGCTCAACAGCCTACGCCATGTCAGCAGGTGGGCCTATTCTTGATGTTGATCTGGATGTTGTCGTTTTAGCTTCAGTCTGTCCCCACACATTAAGTAACCGTCCTTTAGTCATTTCTGCCAATAATGTGATTGAAATTACATTAAGTGAAAACAACATCACTACAGCCATGGTGACGTGTGACGGACGTCCTGGGCTGGTTTTACAACCAGGCCAGACTGTTCGCATAGAAAAACACGAAAGTCGAATCAGACTATTGCATCTTGAAGATCACGACCATTATTCTATTCTCCGCGCCAAACTGGAATGGGGAAGAAAGTTAACATGCTAATCAGTCTGACTGTTAGGAATTTAGCCGTTGTAGAAGATCTCGCTCTGACATTTGAACCTGGTATGACATCGCTAACCGGTGAGACTGGTGCGGGTAAATCAATGCTGGTTGATGCACTTAGTCTGGTACTTGGTGACCGCGCAGATTCAAACATGATTCGCCATGGTGCCGAACGTGCTGAAATTGAAGCTGATTTTAATTTAGACAACAACACGACCCTGGCTAAATGGTTACAAGAAAATGAGCTAGACGAAGATGAACAATGTCATTTACGCCGTACGATAAGCCGTGACGGCCGCTCTAAGGGGTATATTAACGGTCGTGCGGTCCCGCTAGCCTTGTTGAAAGAAGTCAGTGAACGCAGTATTGATATTCATGGTCAACATGCACATCAATCATTAATTCGGCCACAAACACAACGAGAAATTTTAGACATTGTCGCAGACAATAAAGCCTTACTGAATAACTTAAAAACAGCCTATCGCGACTGGTCAGCATCTCAGCAAGAACTTGAGCTACTGCAAAGCCAGGCTGAAGAGCAAAAGGCAAAACAAGAATTACTGCAGTATCAGGTATCAGAGCTGGAAAGCTTTCAGTTAACACAAACGCATATTCAAGACCTTCTTCAGCAACAGAGTCAACTTGCCAATGCCTCCCAGCTCATTAGTGTGGCCGAAGCCGGTTTACATCGCATTTTTGATGAAGAACAAGCAGCGGCCTACGATATTATCAATCACACATTAAGTGAGCTCGAGAAACTACAAGATCTTGAACCACGCTTTGCCAGCGCCGTTGAAACGCTTAACGCCGCCATTATCAACCTCGATGAAACAGCAAATGACTTGCGGCATTATCTGGATCATATCGATCTTGATCCGGCTCGTTTGAACGCGATCGAAGATGAATTGTCACAACTTCACGATATTGCGCGTAAGCATCATGTCGAGGTTGAACAACTCCCCGCACTATATGAAGAATTAAGTACAGAGCTGGAAAGGCTTTCCAATAGTGAAGTCCATCTTGCCGAACTGCAGAAAGCCTTATCAAACAAAGAGGCAAATTGCCTTGCATTAAGCCGTGAAATACACGAAAAAAGAGTCAAATCAGCCAAACCACTAGCTAAACAGATTTCAGCATCAATCAAACAGCTGGCAATTCCTTCCGGCGAAATAGACATCGAAGTCGTTGCTAATAGTGATGAAAAATTCTCAGAACATGGTATGGACAGCGTTCGTATCCTAGTTAGAACGAACCCAGGACAACCATCAGGTGAGCTGGCAAAAGTAGCTTCCGGTGGTGAGCTGGCACGGATTAGTCTGGCAATTCAAGTTGTCACAGCAGGAAAACGCACTGTTCCAACCTTAATTTTTGATGAAGTTGATGTAGGCATAGGTGGAAGCGTTGCGGAAGTCGTTGGGCAACACCTAAGAAAACTGGCAACTACGCAGCAAGTCATCTGTATTACTCATTTACCTCAAGTCGCTGCGCAAGCGCATCATCAGCTACAAGTGAACAAGAAACATTTAGATGACAGCACGCACATTGTTGTTGATAAGCTCGACAGACAACAACGAATTGAAGAAATTGCCAGAATGTTAGGTGGCGTGAACCTGACCCAAAAAACACGCTCTCACGCAGAAGAAATGTTGGATCAGGCTCAACAATAAAAATAACCCAAAGCTATTGTTCTTTTTGACACAGACGACAAATGCCATAGATATACAAGCTATGGTCAGTCATCTCAAACCCTTTTTCTTTAGCAATAGCACGTTGACGTTGTTCAATCACTTCATCAACGAATTCTTCAATGCGATTACAGCGAACACATAAAAGATGGTCATGATGACTGCCATCTTGTAGTTCGAATACAGCATGTCCGCCTTCAATGCTCAGTCTTGAAACTAAGCCTGCACCTTCAAATTGTGTCAGCACACGATAAACCGTTGCTAAACCAATTTCTTCTCCCATATCCAGTAATGCCTTATAGACATCTTCCGCACTCATGTGACGTAATTCAGAGGTTTCCAGAATCTCCAAAACTTTTAGTCTTGGCAGCGTCACTTTTAATCCAGCTTTTCGTAAATCTTGTCTTTCCATTATTATTGTTGCCTCGTAGAAATGCTGCGAATAGAGTATCATCGCAGATTGGTAATTAACTACAGAAATTAATACTAAATGAAAAGCTCCGTTGTTTACAGCCTTTCCTTGGCAGTTCTTTTATCGTTGTCAGCTTGTAGCACTGATAAAATCCCCGGTGTTTACCGCATCGACATTCAGCAAGGTAATGATGTTACTCAAGAAATGCTCAATCAACTTGAACCTGGTATGACCAAAAATCAAGTTGCTTATGTCATGGGAACACCACTACTAATTGACACTTTTCATCCTAATCGTTGGGACTACCTCTACAGCTACCAACCTGGCGGTGAAGATCGTGAGCAGCGCAGAATTACACTTCACTTTGATGAGGCAGATAAGCTGATACGTATTGATGGTGATACTCGGACTGTGGCGAAAGCCGATTTACCTCAAGTAGAACGTCAGGATAAAAATGTTATTGTTCCTCTCACTGAGAAAAAATCAGGACTTTTCTCTAAAATGAAAAGCTTGGTAGGTCTGGGCGACGATGATGAAGATGTAGAAGTTATCGAAGGTACAAATCCTGCGAAGCCAGAAATTGATCAACAACAGGTTCCCGATACAGATATTCAATAAAAAAAGGCGCCTTTGGCGCCTTTGTTTATACTGGTTTTTCAAACTCATCAGTCGTGGGGTTGTAGCACATTAGCTCACCTTTATCGAGATCGAAATACCACCCGTGTAATCTGAGCGTACCTGCTTCAACCCGTTCTTTGATGCACTCAAATGTCATCAGGTTTTGCAAAGAAACAAGGACAGCTCGCTGTTCACACAATTTTAGCTGAACACTCTCATGTTCTTGTTTATGATTCACTTTTACCCAATCTTTCGCATTTTGTGCAATCGATACCCAACGGTGAATAAATTTTGAATCTTCCACACCTTCACTTTGCCACAAAGCGCGGATCCCGCCACAATTCCCATGCCCCATCACCACAATGCTTTCGACTTTCAGCGCATTAACGGCAAACTCCAAAGCCGAACTGGTACCATGATGATTATTGTCTGTTTCACATGGTGGTACTAAGTTTGCAACGTTTCTCACTGTAAAAATATCGCCGGGATCACAGTCAGTCAAAATAGCCGGATCTACACGTGAATCACAACATGCAATCATAAGTATTTTAGTTGGCTGCCCTGTTTTCATGCTGTCATAGAGCGCTTTATCATCACCAAAATACGTTTTCTTGAATCGAGAAAAACCCTCTAATAATTTATACGTAGTAGGCATCTTATTTTTGTTATCTCAAAATTGTAAAAATGGGTTGTGGCGTTTTTCATTAGCTAAGGTGGTGGTTGGTCCGTGGCCTGAATGCACAACTAAGTCATCTGGTAAAGCAAGCAGTTTTCTCAAGCTCTGTTGCATCAATGCTGCATTGCCCATTGGTAGATCTGTTCTCCCAACACTCCCAGCAAACAAGGTATCACCCACAAAAATATCACTGCTCGTATAGTAACAACCTTGTCCTGGTGTATGCCCTGGAGTAGATATAAATCTTAACTGTGTTTCACCTAAGTTTATAACATCACCATCATCAACTAAACGGTCTATTCTACCGCATGGACGATTCATATGAGGGGCACCAAACCAGTCACCTTGTTGCGGTAAGGTATCAAACAGGATTTTTTCTAGTCTGGGGAGATATGTTTCAGCATCAAAACAATTCTGAATTTGGACTAAAGAACCGGCGTGGTCGAGATGCCCATGAGTGAGTAAAATTTTTGTTAGCTTAAACTGCCCACGCTTTTCCTCAAGATACTCGGCAAGCTCATTTGTCTCACCGGTATCAATGATCGCAGCTTCATTTGTTGCTTCATCAATGATCAAATAGGTATTCACAAAAAAGGCGCCAACGGTGATACATTCGATTTTTAACATCTAAAATCCATCACCGTTGACGCCTTACGTTAGAGTTGTCTCTACGTATTATTTGTCCCACTTTTTGCTTGATTCACGAGCAGTAATCATATTCTGCTTGAACCAATCACTTTTCACTTTCTGAGTTCTCGCCAAGTCGAGGTTAGCCTCGTACCATTTTTTCTTAATATCCGCATGTGGATCCGGATGCATATTCGCTTCATACCACTTGTTATGGCTGATCCGCGCTTTCTGCAGATTAGCCTCATACCATTTCTTGTGTGTTTCAGTCGTTAAGTCATCACTGATTTCATACCAATGTTTTTCAGTTGGTGTGTTATCAAGATTCGCTTCGTACCACTTGATACGTTTCTCGCGAGCTTGTTTTAGGTTTGCTTCACGGAATGCTAACTTCCACTCAGTATCGTTGGCTTCTTTAAAGTCATACCAATGAGCCTGTGTGGGTTGATTATCATTAGCTTCATACCATTTACTGCGCTCAGCACGAACAGCAGCCACTGCTGATTTCAGATTAGCTTCATACCATTTATTTTTAGTATGAATGTGGGCGGCGATATTCGCTTCATACCAGGGAGTATCAGTTACTTTTGCTGGTCGCTGATTTGCTTCATACCACTTCTGGTTTTCTCTTGCGATAGCTGCATTGTCTGCAAACCATTTTGATTTAATTTGACGAGTACGAATTAAACTCAGATTTGACTCATACCAGCGTTGTTTAATTTCAGCATGTGGATCAGGATGAATATTCGCCTCATACCACTTACTATGATTAACACGAGCAGTTTGTAGATTGGCTTCATACCATTTCTTTTTAGTGTCTGAATATTTTTCATCACTAAACTCATACCAATGTTTTTCAGTTGGTGTGTTATCGAGATTGGCTTCGTACCACTTGATACGTTTTTGACGAGCCTGATCCAGGTTTACGCGCATCCAAGCTTTTTTTACATCACTGTACATTTCTTCACTGAAATGTTGCCAACGTTTTTCAACCTCAGATTGGCTTTTGTTTGCTTCGTACCATTTACGTGTGGCACGTACAGATTGAACCGCCTGTTGGAGATTAGCAGCATACCATTTATTTTTTGTTTCAATATGCTCAACCAGATTCGCTTTATACCAAGGAATCTCAACATCCTTTGCTGGACGTTTATTGGCGTTGTACCAAGGTTTTGCAATATTGATAGAAGGTTTCAGGTTAGCCTCATACCATTTGCTTCTGGACTCTCTCGCTGTCTTAAGATTAGCTTCGTACCACTTTGCTTTGATTTCAAACGTGCTAGTCATATTTCTTACCTCTGCTGGGCATTTAAGTAATTTGATAGTACATGACTTTTACTCAAGTTCACAACAAAATCAGTATGATATTTGATTAAGATCAGTTTTATTCATAACAATGTTTTTCAGCTTTTATGCGTTGCAAAGCTGAAATCTGTTGCTCTACTTGTAACTGTCGTCTATCTTCTTTCTCTTCCACAAGCGCAGAATACCCTAAATACCCCAATCCCAACCAGCCTTGTACAATCGGTATGGTATCAATCATCACCAAAGCGGTCGCCGCTTTATTGGCATCATCCTTATAAAAAGTCGGTTTGTACGTATATCGGTATGGATGCAACTGATTGATGGCTTTATCTACCTGATAACAACTCATGTCCTGCATTTTCTGATCAGCCGTCACAACTGGCGGCTCGAAATAAATCGGTTCTGAGGGTACAGGAGGTAGTGTCAAGGCATTAGTTTTCGATGAAAATATTAAGACAAGACATAAAAAAATACTCAACCTTTGCATGTACCTACTCCGTAAAAATCTAGTTCATGTTCGGGTTATCGTCATCGATGACAAAGTCTTCAATAACAATTTATTCTGCAGATGCGTCTTTGTCATTACGGTTATGATCCCCCCACTTCTGGATTTGAGCCATCACCTGAGCATTGAATGTTTTTTCAGGAAATCCAGATTCTTCATCATATTCCCCTGCGTCTATTCCTGATAATAAGGCTAATGCTTGATTGACATGGCTTATACCGTAAATATGAAACTTGCCATCCTCAACTGCTTGGATAACATCATCACGCAGCATTAAATGCTGCACATTTGTAGCCGGAATAATAACGCCCTGTTCTCCTGTTAATTCAGTCAGACGACAAATATCATAGAAACCTTCAATTTTTTCGTTCACACCACCAATGGCTTGCACTTGCCCCATCTGATTCATGGAGCCGGTGATAGCAATAGACTGCTTCATAGGAATATTGGCTATAGAGGATAACAAAGCACAGAGTTCTACCACAGTAGCACTGTCACCATCTACTTCACCATAGTTTTGTTCAAACACAATACTCGCTGACATGGACAATGGATTATCAGAAGCATAGGTCCGTCCGAGGTAACCACTAAGAATCAATACACCTTTAGAGTGAATATCTCCGCCTAAATCGACTTCTCGTTCAATATCAATGATATTGTCATCACCATAACGTGCTGAAACAGTCACTCGAGAAGGTTGGCCAAAGCTGAACCCACCGATCCCCAACACAGATAATGCGTTTATCTGCCCAATCACTGCTCCTGATGTTGAGATATCGATAATATTTCGTTCTATTTGCTGATAAATCTGGCTCCGTAAGCGATCCAGCCTTTGCTCTCTTAACTTGATGGCACTTTGGACATTATCTCTGCTAACGAGTTGGCTCTTTTCCTGCTTCGCCATAAAAGAAGCTTCCCGTAATAAATCAGCCATACTCCCCATGTGTAAAGATATTTTCTGGCTATCCTCAATAGTTCTGGCACTATGCTCTATCACCCTGGCAACAGCATGTTTATCAAAATCAATTAATTTGTACTTTTCAATTGTGCTTGCCATCATTTGGGCAAATAAGACGTCATTCTCAATACTGCGTGGCATTTCATCTTCAAAATCGGCCACGACTTTAAACAAACCAGCAAATTCCGGGTCCATATCGTATAAGAGGTAATACAGTTCTCTATCCCCCAGTAAAACGACCTTCAGTTCTAAAGGGATAGGCTCTGGATCCAATGACACTGTCGCCACAAGACTATAAATTTGCTCTAAGGCATCAAATCTGACCTCACGCGATTTTAATGCTCGTTTCAGCCCTTCCCAGCCATAAGGCTGCATAAGGAGTTGTTCTGCATCTATGATCAAAAAACCACCATTGGCCTTGTGAAGGGCGCCAGCCTTAATCAGAGTAAAGTCGGTTACCAGTGCTCCCATCATTGCCATGTTTTCAATACATCCAAGCAAACTTTGATGGTTAGGCAAATTTTCATAAACAATAGGGGCACCATGATTCTGGCTATTATCAACGACTAAGTTGATTTGGTAGCGTTTATGGATATTGATGTCTGTGATGCCTTCTTCTGCTGATTGTTCATCTTTCAAAAACGCATCCAGATTACTGCAGATGTCTTTTAGCATGTCATCAAAATAATGCTGTAATTTGCTTGAGTTGGGGTAAGCGTGCTTCAGTTTATTGACTTGCTTACTGATAACTTCAAGAGCGACCTCATCATTCAGCGCCTGAAGCTGTTTAGCATTGTTTCTTTCCCACTCTCTCAGCTCTAATAGAGTGTGTTGCAATTCTTCGTGCAAGTCTGCAATCGCATTCTCTGTCTCTTCCTGTCGAGCTGCAGGTAACTGCTCAAACTCTTCTGAGGTCATGGCCTCGCCATTATGTTGAGCGGCAAAGGCATAATGACCATCTTGTAACCTCAGTAAAACAACACCTTTACGATCAGCCTCTTTTTGTAGCACACCAAACAATCTAACTCGGTGCTTTCGAGTTGCCTCATCAAGGCTTCTTAATCGCCCCCGGTAATATTCATCATCAAACGCTTGCGGCAGCTCATCTTTCAAATCATCAATCACATCTTCAATATCCTGACGTAATTGTTTGCCTTGTCCTGCTGGTAAACTCACAGCATAAGGTCTTTGTGAATCACTAAAATTATTAAGATAAGCCCAATCTTTCGCGGTTGGAAGATGTTCAACATGCTGTTCCAGATAGCGCCGAGTTAACGTATATTTCCCTACTCCTGCCGGCCCCATAACAAACAAATTATAACCATCAGCATCAATGTGACTGCCAAACTCAATAGCGTTTAATGCGCGCTGCTGACCAATGACTTCATTTGTCGCCTTGAGGTCTGCAGTTGAAGAAAAAGTCCATTGCTCTGGCGTACAATGATGATATAAATCACTGACTTGTAATTTTGTGCTCTCAGGCATAGTTTTCTCAATTTGAATAAGTTACTTTAAGCTTAGGTCGACTGAATAATACAGACAATATAGGAAGGGAGAATCAGATGTCACCAAATGATTATGATGAAAAACGTGCATATCATCGAATGAAAGTGGATACGCCAATTACATTTTCCCTTAATGGCCAAGCACAAGTAACACATCAAGCCATCAGTAAAAATCTTAGTGCGAGCGGTTTACTTATCCAGTCAGAGTTTGCACCTGCTCAAAATGATAAAATAGAGGTTGTAATGGATACGGGTAATGACCGATTTTCACCATTCATTATTCAGGGGCGTGTGTTGAGAGTAGAAGCAGATATTGAGGCCGCAGAGCAATATCTGATATCAATTTCAATAGAACAGAGTCAGTAAACTCATATCCAATAGCTTGTTTTGGTCATCACTTTTGAGGTAATTGACATGAGTATTTTCACTGGTATCGGCAATTCGGCACCGCCGGCATCCAATGCCATGCTTCTGTGATGGCCTTCATCCTCTCGCATTTGTTCCAAAACAGCGCGACTTTTAATATCACTTGGGCTGAGTTGTTGTAGATGTTCATCAAGATGCTTAACCACTTGTTTTTCAGTTTCAGCAACAAAACCCAAGCTCCATTTATCGCCAATCTTTCCTGCAACAGCTCCAATAGCGAAAGAGCCTGCGTACCATATCGGGTTTAGAACACTACGATGTGAAGAAAGAGTGATTAAGCGTTGTTCACACCAAACCAGATGGTCATTCTCTTCTAATGCAGCCTGTTCCATTGCCTGGCGTATTTCAGGTAATTTAGCTGTTAAAGCTTGGCCTTGATATAGAGCTTGTGCAGATACTTCACCAGAATGATTTACTCTCATCAATCCCGCTGAATGTTTTTTTTCTGAAGACGTCAGCGAGGTAGTTTCATTGAGATGGCTGCCGGGCACATCACGCTGAGTGGTCTCTGGTTGACCGAATACTGTTGTGATGGCTTTATCTACTTCGATAATGACACGGTCAACAATACTTAACTGTCTCAAATTCAACATAACTCTACCTGATATTAAAATAGCTCGATATCACCGTGCACGACTTGTGATACTGGTTTGACTTTACCTTCTCTCAGTAAGCGGCTGTAGCTATGAACCTGGTTTCTGCCATTACCTTTAGCATAGTAGAGAGCTTCATCAGCTTCACCAATGACGTCTGACGGTGAAGGTTGAGCAAAAACCTCAACAAAACCAATACTAATGGTCACTTGATTTATTTGAGGAAAGTCATGGGCTGCTACCATTTCCCTGATACGCTCAAATGTACGCATAGCATCTTCTTCATCTGGCGCTTTTAGGACGACTACAAACTCTTCACCACCATAGCGATACACAAGGTCATCGTCTCTGATAACACCAGATTTCATCAACCGCGCTACCAGAATAATGACTTCATCGCCATATAGATGACCGAAATTATCATTGATAGTTTTAAAATTATCGATATCAATAACACCCAGCCAATACTTCACAGCAAAAGTTCGACGACGTGAATCGTTTGGAGATGTCAGCTGCTCACTGAAGTGTGAGCCTTGTCGCACCAGTATTTTGGTAATTTCATTATCAAGAGTTTCACGGTTGAACAAACCAGTAAGTTTGTCTTTCTGTGTTTTTTCAATCAATGCTAGATAATTAGAATAGACTCTGAGTATTCCGTAAATTAATCTCTGATCACCATTTGAAGGGACGAGATCAGTTGAGATGAGTAGTACAGCGAAAATAACACCATTTGCATCGAAAGCAGGATAGACCACATTCCACTTACCATTTTCTGTGGAGGTCAGTTCCACATCCGCATTTTTGATGGCTTTGAAAATAGTCTCACTGAGGTCAGATTGCTCAGTCATTAATCGCGGGTTTTCATCGCTTGAAACAATAACACCATTCACACAGAAAGCTAACAAGCTTAACTCATGAGCACCACTGTTTTCTCTAACACGAAATAATCTCAGGTCCTGAGATGGGAAAAGTTCATTGAGGGTTTTTAGGAGGCTTTTTTCAAGTACATGCCGGTCATGATAGCTGGTAATTTCTGCAAGATTATCTATGATCCTTATACTCTTATGATTCATTGCCACATGCCTTGTATGCTCACAGATTAAGGTAACGTTGAGCACGCTCACTTAATGTCCAGTATGAAATATCCATACTCAATCAGACAAAATATACTTTTTCCGTATTTAAATCAATGCTTAGAGCTTGATTTTGGCGCCTTGGGCCTTGGTTTATCTCTCTAGATACCTAAAGAGTGTATCCGCTAAGTCACGTGGCTGGAATTTCGAGACATAGTCATCAGCACCAGCACCAACCCCCATTGCTTTGTTTGCTTTTGCCGTCAGGGAAGAGTGCATTATTACAGGTAAATTTGACATTCTAGGGTCTGATTTTATTTTTTGTGTTAGCACATAACCATCCATTTCAGGCATTTCAACATCTGTCAGGACCATTTGGATTTCAGATGTAATATCCCGCCCTTCCTGTTCACATTGTGCAGCAATCTTATTCAGCATTTTCCATGCTTCAGCACCATTTACTGTACCAATATGTTCTACACCCATAACATCTAGAGTTTTAGTAATCTGCTTGCGTGCAATGTTTGAATCATCAGCAAAAAGCAATCGATAATGACCTTTTTTGTCGACTTGTCTAATACCATCAAACACCGTTTCGTCGTAAAAGTCACCAGCATCAGCCAGCACTTTTTCGACATCCATGATCATGACCAGTCGCTTATCGTTCAATTCTGCAACAGCTGTGACTAAACCACCCATGCGTTGAGAAATGAGTTGTGGTGGTTCTTTAACTTGTTCCCAATTCAAGCGTTGAATCGTATCAACAGAGCTGACCAAGAATCCCTGAACATGCGTGTTATATTCAGTGATCATTAAAATCCGTGGCTTATCTTTAGATCTTAGTTTGCAAAACTTTTGCAGGTTGATGATAGGCACCATATCACCACGAAGACTGACAAAGCCCTCAACTCCATCGGGCATTTCCGGCGCTGTTGTTATCTCAGGAATATTCAATACTTCCCTGACTTTAAAAACATTGATTCCAAACAGTTCATTTCTTCCTGTTTCATCACTTGTACCTAAACTGAACAACAAAACCTCAAGGTGATTTGTACCAGCTAGTTTGGTGCGCTCGTCGATGGAGTCAATAAATGTGGCCATATGAATTCTCGCAAAACTTCAGATAAATTAACGTGAATATGTCTAAAATTAATAGCGGACATTAGCACGAAAGCTTGAGCAGAGTTAGCCACATTATCTGAAAATTTATCGGGTGTGCTAACAAGCAGCAATTAAATCATGAAGTTATGTTAGCTACCAGAGAAAAATTATTCATCTATCAAGAAGACGTTTTTGCTGGAAGCAATACACGGAGCTGCAGATATAAGATGCACGAACAGAATTGACTGGCAGTAAAATTAGATGATTGTTAGAGTAGGGCACTAAAGTCGTTTAAAGATTGTTCAATAATGACTTTAGAAATAGAATACAATTGAAAATCGAGATATATACAGCAACAGAATGCTGTCGGAATGGTGCCCAGGGGGAGACTCGAACTCCCACGTACATAAGTACACTAGCACCTGAAGCTAGCGCGTCTACCAATTCCGCCACCTGGGCAACAGACGCGCAAAGATACAGAGTGAAACAAAAACTGTCAATGACCAATAATAACGAAAACGATCCCTTTTTCGATAGAGAAGCCGAAAAATACGACAACCCCATCCCCAGTCGTGAATTTATCTTAGACATTCTCAAACAAAACAACACCCCATTATCGCGCAAAAACATCGCTAAACTGATTGATGTTAAAGGTGAAGATGCAAACGAAGCATTACGCCGTCGTCTGCGCGCAATGGAACGTGACGGCCAACTTCTTCGCAACAGAAAAGGCGCCTATGGCGTCGTATCCAAGATGAACCTTATCAGTGGTCGCGTTATGGGCCACCCTGAAGGCTATGGCTTTCTTATTCCTGATGAAGGCGGCGATGACCTCTTCCTGACCGAACGTGAAATGCGAATGGTGCTTCATGGTGACCGAGCTTTGGCTCGTATCACCGGAACCGATAGAAAAGGCCGTAAAGAAGGCGCTATTGTTGAGGTAGTAAAACGCAGTAACGAGCGCATTGTCGGCCGCCTGGTTCAGGATGCCGGAATTTTTTATCTTATCCCCAATAATCGCAGAATCAGCCAAGACATTCTAATTCCACCCAGCGATTTAATGAATGCACAAGTCAATCAAATTGTTGAGGCTGAAATTACTGAACAGCCCAACAAGCATCGTTCTCCATTAGGAAAGATAGTTAATGTACTGGGTGACCATATGGCACCGGGCATGGAAATTGATATTGCTCTCCGTGCCTTTGAATTACCACATGAATGGTCACCTCAGGCTGAGGAACAAGCGAACAATCTAGGTGAAACAATTCCTGAAGCTGCCATCGATGGCAGACTTGACCTTCGTGATATGCCACTTGTCACTATTGATGGCGCGGATGCCAGAGATTTTGACGATGCTGTGTACGCTGAAAAACTCGAGTCAGGCAACTGGCGTTTATGGGTGGCTATCGCCGATGTCTCACATTACGTTCTGCCGAACAGCCCGCTGGATCAGGACGCACAGGAAAGAGGCACTTCCGTCTATTTCCCAAGTCAAGTTATCCCCATGCTGCCTGAAGCACTATCTAATGGTTTGTGCTCACTGAATCCAGAAGTCGATAGACTCTGTATGGTCTGTGAAATGGAAATTGATCAGACAGGGAAAACTGTCTCTTACCATTTCCATGAAGCCGTGATGCACTCCAAAGCCCGGTTAACGTATGACAAAGTGGCGGCGATGCTGGTTGATAATGACACAGCATTACGCGAACAATACCAACATGTATTACCTGCCATCGAAACAATGTATGACTTATATAAAGTCATGCTAGAAGCCCGTCATGAACGTGGTGCTATTGACTTTGAGATGACAGAAACCCAATTCATTTTTGATGAAAACAGAAAGATCAAGTCAATAGAACCACGCGAGCGTAATGATGCTCACCGTCTTATTGAAGAGTTTATGATTGCAGCCAATGTCAGTGCGGCATTATTCCTGCTGGAAAGTAAACTGCCTGTTTTATATCGCATTCACGAAACACCTTCAGAAGAAAAACTCTCTGGTCTGAGAGACTTTTTAGGTGAACTCGGTTTATTTTTAGGGGGTGGTGAAGAACCAGAACCGCGTCACTATGCCTCCTTATTAGCTACCGCGAGTAAACGCCCTGACGGTCACTTGTTACAGACCGTGATGCTCCGAAGCATGAAGCAAGCCGTTTATAGCCCGGATAATGTGGGACACTTTGGCTTAGCGCTTGAGGCATACGCCCACTTCACTTCACCTATTCGTCGTTATCCTGATCTCTTAGTGCATCGGGCAATTCGCCACGTTCTCAGCCAGAGAAAAGATAAAAAATGGCGTTATTCCTATGAGGAAATGGCTCAACTCGGTGAACATTGCTCAATGACCAGTCGTCGTGCTGATGAAGCCACCAGAGATGTCAGTGACTGGCTTAAATGCGAATACATGCGTGATCGTGTTGGTGAAGTTCATGACGGCGTAATAAGTGGCGTCACCGGCTTTGGCTTATTTGTCGAGCTGAGTGATATTTATATAGAAGGTTTGGTCCATGTCACCTCGCTGAAAAATGATTATTACCAGTTTGACCCGACAGGTCACCGCCTTACCGGTGAGCGAACGCGCAAAGTGTATCGATTAGGAGATACATTAAAAGTTAAAGTGGTTCGCGTCGATCTTGATGAGAAAAAAATTGATTTGGAATTAGTTGAGACGAAATAATATAAATGGCTGTTATGAGAAACAATAACAGCCATTTGTTTCGATATCAGACGAGTAAGACATCGTGTTATTTTGCATCTAAACAGAGATTTTCCTTGACCAGAAAAATAATCACAGTAGAATTATCGTCTTTCTTGAGGTCGGCATCCTAAGTCATCCACACCTCAAACAAGAATAATGGTGAGTGTAGCTCAGTTGGTAGAGTCCCGGATTGTGATTCCGGTTGTCGTGGGTTCGAGCCCCATCACTCACCCCACCTTCCCCCCAAACTCCAAATAAATAGCCGATAAATAACGTAACGTTTATCTATGTCGCGTTTGTCACAGCATCCAAATTTTTATTAAAAAATTTTCATCATTTTGAAACAATGACTTGCATGAAAACTCAAAATTAATCTCGATTTTGGCTTGCAAGCTCGAAAATGCCTCCGTATAATGCGCTTCTTCATTGCCGGTGTAGCTCAGTTGGTAGAGCAGCTGATTTGTAATCAGCGGGTCGTAGGTTCAAGTCCTATCTCCGGCTCCAGAATATAAAAAGCCTTGTCAGTTTCTGACAAGGCTTTTTTTATTTCACGGTGTTCATTTTCTATCCGCCATCAATCAGGCTAAGTACAACACTCTTTATAAACCACCAGTTGATCCCTGCCAGCATTTTTAGCGGCATAGAGCATCAGGTCGGCATGTTTTAAAGCAGAATCGAAATTCGTGTGTGATAGCTCCTCAGATGAGACGGCACGAATACCCGCACTGGCCGAAACAGAAAGTGTCTCGTCACGTAACTCAATACGGATATGACGAATCGCGTCTAATAATGTTTTTGTGAACTTGGCAGCGTGCTCTGATTGGGCTCCTGACAAAATCATAAGAAATTCTTCACCGCCCCAGCGCACAAGAATATCCGAAGCACGAATACTTTCGGCCATGACTTCAGCAGTACGTCTCAAAACGATATCTCCGACGTGGTGACCATGTTGGTCATTAATCTTCTTGAAATAGTCCAAATCCAGCATGATGACGCTATAGGGAGTTCCCAAACGCTGCATCAAGGCGACTAAACGACGTGCCCCCTGCTCACCTTCCGCCCGATTTGTCAGCCCGGTCACCCCATCGAGTGAGGTTACATCATCTAGCGGAATATGCATTTCCATTGCTCCGCCATTATCCATTGGCATAGCCATCACTTTAAATTTCTGTGGTCCGCTGTTCGTTTGATGAATGTGTAAATGACTGATCGTTGTTTTCAGGGTCTGAGCATCAAGTTTTGGACAAGTTTCACCATTTTCATTGCAAGGACTGTCATAACCATGGCTCATTTTGTAGCAAGGCTGATCAATATGACTGTACTCATGAACAGCTTCTTGATTCGCACGCACCACCATGTAGTTAATATCAATAACGGTAACAGGGAAAGGTAAAACATCCAGCAGGGGCCACGCAGAATCAATTTGCTCCAGACTGAGTAAATCCGTTGGATTCTTTTCTTTTAACTGCGAGTTCAGTTCCATTTTTGTCTCAATCATGATTTAAAGTCACTATCATCATAAACAACCATACTCTTTGTACGGCTATACTGTAAATATATGAACGATCATGATTTGGATAAGCGAATTATTATATTGATTGGCTCATAGTGAAAACCAGCTGTGCCAGATTATTTCAGCAAGAAATATAAACACAGGCAGTTGAGCAGAAGTAAAACCAAAGAAGATATTTGCCAGAATTTAACCGGATAACGGTACATCAGCGGTAATTTTTCATCACGCAAATACGCCGGATTCGGCTTGATCAAATCAGTCGCAAATTCAGATAATGCCTGGTATCGTCGCTCAGGATAAAGCTGTAATGCTTTCTGAAGAGTTTTATCTACCCAGCTAGGAATATCGTGAATTAATGTGTTGATGGATTGATATTCAATACGATGAAGATCTTGTCTGGCACGCACCTTCGCCAGTTTTTCTGCATAAGGAAGTTGGCCCGTTAACATTTCATAAACAATACAAGCGAGAGAAAACTGATCAGACGCCGCTTGTCCAGCACGACCTAATAAATACTCTGGTGCAGTGTAATGTTTTGTACCCAATAACTCGCTACGCTCCACCGGTGTTGAGATATCAGCGATACCGGCAATCTTAGTCGAACCGAAATCGATAAGTTTAACTACGCCATCTCTGGAAATCATAATATTGCCGGGCTTTAAGTCCTGATGCAGCATATCCAGCCGATGAAAGGCTCTGACCGCAGAAACAAGTTGAGACACAATTTCCCGTACTGTTTTTAAATCTAGGCGACCGACATCATTCAGCCACTGTTCAAGCGTTTTGCCATCCACATACTCCATGATGTAATAGAGAAACCGCCGTGGCCGCTTTTGTTCAATGGTTCTTACCACATGAGCGTTATTGATTCTTCGCCCCACCCACTCTTCTAATAAGAATCTTTCCAGATAGGCGGGATCATCTTCAAAATTTACCGATGGTGTCTTGATCACCACCTTATCACCGCTTTCAGTATCAACGGCTAAATACAGTTGGCTGGTCGAACTTGCATGTAATTCACGACTAATTCGGTAACCATCAATAATCACGCCTTCATACAAGTCCGGCGGAAATGGCAAAGCGGTTAATTGAGCAAAGACTTCATCAGGATCTTGTGTTGGTAATTGCTCAATAGTGAGAATCTGACAGCTTATATTGTCCTTACTGCCCGCCGCAAAAGCTTCATCACAAATTTGTTGTGCATATTGCTCTGGCTCAGCTCCAGCACCTGCCAACAAAAATTGTTTCAGTGCTTTGTCTGGCAAAACATCATGCACGCCATCAGTGGTTAATAAAAAAACATCGTTTTCCTGAACAGCGAAAGACTTGTAATCAATGTCCAAACAGTAATCAACGCCAAAAGCCCGCCCTAAATATTCTTTATTAACATCGATACGTATACGGTGATCGGTGGTGATGGGTTCAAGTTCGCCATCACGAAACAAATAGATTCTCGAATCGCCCACATGGAAAATATGTGCGGTCGTTGATTTCACAACAACCGCACTAAAAGTAGATGCCATACCACGGTCAGCCTGCTTAAACTGATGGCTTTGACCGTGTAACCAAGTGTTAATCGCTGTCAGCACCTTGCTGCCAGACTGTTTAACAGACCATGAATCAGGCGTACTGAAATAATCACTCATAAACCCAGTTACACAGGCCTGGCTGGCTTGTTTGCCTTCGTTACTTGAACTCAAGCCATCGGCAATGGCACACGCGATACCTTTTGTTTCTAACAGAGCGAGATTGGCAGGGATATAAAACCCCACGGCATCCTGATTATCTGCTTTGATGCCTCGGCTGGAATACTGCCCAACCGAGACTTTCAATCTCGCGACCATAACGATCCTTCAATTAATGAACGTCTATCATTTGTACTGTGCCATCAGGCAGCACTTCTGCCATTTGTCCTCGCGGCTCATCCATAAACTGTACCGCAATCAGGGTAACAATGGCCGTCCCACAGATAACGAAGAAGAAGGTTTGTGCAGAAACTAAAGATAAGATAGTTAAGAAAGTCACAGCACCGACATTACCATAGGCACCGGCCATACCTGCCACCTGCCCAGTTAAACGACGTTGCACCAGTGGTACGACTGCAAACACTGCTCCCTCGCCTGCTTGCACAAAGAATGAGCAAGCCATCGTCGCCAACACGGCCAACACAATGAACCATTCAGGTGTGATCATGCCCATCACAAAATACCCTACTGCCAGTCCACTGATGCAAATCGTCAGTGTTCTCTTTCTACCTAAACGATCGCTGAATAAACCACCAATAGGTCTCGAGACCAGATTCATAAAAGCAAATCCTGATGCCAGTAACCCGGCTTGTACAGCACTGATATCAAACGTTTCACTGAAAAATAACGGCAACATCGATACCACCGCTAATTCAGATCCAAATGTAGCTAAGTAAGCTAAATCCAACACGGCGACTTGTTTAAATTTGTAACGGTGAATTTCAGGGGTTTCTTTTACGAAGACCTCTTTGTTTACTTGATAAATGTGGTAAACCTGATAGAAAAATAAAACAACCAGACCGACATAAATCGCATAGCTGACATTCATTGACAGCAAGCTGACACCACTGGGTGATAACTTCCATGCTAATAAAGCTAGTGCTGCATACATAGGAATATTCATTACGATATAAAGAAAGAAATCTCCCTTACTGGTCACTTCCATTGCACCTGATTTTTTTGGTTTAAAGTAAGTAGAGCCTTGTGGCGTATCAGAAACACTATTGTAGTAAATGAAGGCATACACAAGTGCAATAGCACCAGTCAGACCAATGGCATAACGCCAGCCATCCTCACCCCCAAACATCAAGGCAATCGTAGGTAATGACATCGCTGCTGCTGCTGAACCAAAATTACCCCAGCCACCATAAATACCCTCAGCCAAACCGACTTGCTTTGCTGGAAACCACTCGGAAATCATACGAATGCCGATAACAAAGCCAGCACCAACAAAACCCAACATAAAGCGAGCAAGTGCTAATTGCTCAAAACTATCGGCCACAGCGAAGAAAAAACAGATAATGCTGGAAATACCGAGCAGCAGTGAATACATGATCTTAGGACCATATTTATCCACCAGCATACCGATAACAATTCGTGCAGGAATGGTTAACGCCACATTCAGTATCAGTAACGTTTTTATTTGCTGGCTGTCGAGACCTAAGGTATCGCGAATAGCCATTAATAAAGGGGCGTGATTAAACCACACCACAAAACTGATAAAAAAGGCTATCCAGGTTAAATGAAGGGTACGGATATTATCTTTAAAAGATAATAAATTGAGTTTGTTATTAGACATTAATTCAGCTCTCTTTTAAACATACCAGAATGGTTATGTTCGAATAGCGGGAATCATGCCAATCTATAACAACTTGATTTATATATTATTTTAATATTTAAATAAGCATACCAAATACATATTAAAGCTAAAATGGTGCATCTTGCACGCTACTAGTGCACTAAAGTCAGTCTATAGCCAGATCTTCATCAGGCCAGTCGAGGTCACAACAGAACACAAACATCTTTCCATTCACTTCTACAGCTTGTGACACAGTAATACACATATGAGAGCCGGCAACAGACAGATATGGGCGACTAATTTGTGTTGTATCCGGATTTTGTATTGCCCTGAAGTGATAGTGTCTATGTGACCAATTCGCATTATCTCCGGAAAGTAATGGCGAAAAGCGGATATCCAGTTTTGCCGTGTATTTGTTTGAATACAGGCTTCGACCTATCTGATAGCCCGATTCGTCAAGTAAATAACAACGTACAGCCCGCTCATCGTCAAACAGTTCGCTCCCACATGCTTCGAAAGCACGCCCATGCTTAAACGCACTAACCTCTTTCTCAAAAACCAACTGGAAAGCGCGGAAATGTTGTTGAAGCTTACGATTATATTGACTACGGACATTCTGATGTTGTTGTAAAAGCTGGTCCATCGCTTCACCAAAATCTACGTCCTGCTGCAGATCGGATTCAGGCGTAGCAAAATAAAACCCCTGGATCATATCGGCATTACTGGAAATAGCGACTAGCGCTTCTTTTTCGGATTCAACACCTTCAATAACAACTAAACTACCTGCCTCGTGTATGAGTGACACGATACCGGTGAGGATTCTTTCCACCTTCATCGACTGGCCAGCTTTCTTAACCAAGCTACGATCAATCTTCACAATATCAGGCTGTAGATTCCAGATGCGATCAAAATTAGAATGGCCAGCCCCAAAATCATCAATCGCAATCAAACATCCCAAACGGCGAAAATGTTGAATGAGTTCCAAAAGGTACTCACGGTCATCAATTTCACTCTCTAAAATTTCAATCACAATACGTCTGGCAGGCAGTTTGGTTTGCTGCATCAATTCATGCATAAACCCGGCATCAGGACGCTCAGCCACCAGACACTGAGAATTGAGGTTGAGAAATAACCAGGCATTATTATCAGGCTGATGAGAAAAGTTAGAGGCATGCAGAAAACGACAGGTCCGGTCTAACTCCAGATGTTCACGCTGACTGGTTGGCTGGGACATAATCTCAACCGGCGATACCGCTCTGCCATCAATATCATTAGCACGTAATAAACCTTCATACCCAACCGCTTTTCGGTGAGCGATACTGAAAATGGGTTGAAAAACCGATGTCAGGCAGAACGACTTATATGTGGTTTCATAATGATGTTCATTCAGTGACAGTTCAGTCATCCCTACTCGTACCTTTGATATCTGTGGGCAATGTTGTTTTAACATTATTTACCTTAAATCTTAATGCGTCCGTTTATTAATTACCACAATAGTTAAAATTAAACATCTCAAAGACACCTTCAGCTACTACAGGGCAAATAGTACAAGCAGGATTTAAGCCAATAATATTGGGATTGAGCTGGATGATGTTCAGGACACTATCTTCCATAGAAGATAAGAAGCCACTTATATAAAAGTGGCTCCATGCTTTGTTTATATTGTTAATTATTAAATATTTTTTTGCGGTTCAAGTAAATTAGCTGCAGCCAGAATATTTTGAGCAAGTTGGCCGAGTCGCATATTCTGATTCATGGCCGATGTTCGCATCAGGCTGTATGCTTCATTTTCCGTGCACTTCCGTTGTTCCATAATAAGTCCTTTAGCTCTATCAATAATTTTCCTGTCAGCCAAAGACGTTTTTAAATCTTTCAGCTGTTTTTGCATACTCTGTACTTGTTTAAACCGGGCTATGGCAGTACGGAGAATCGCGTGAATCCGGTTCTCATGAAAACCATCAACAATATAGGCACTGACACCAGCCTCAATGGCCTCTTCAATGGCTTCATCTCGGTCATCATGTGTGAAAATCACAATCGGTAATGGAAAGCGTTCATTAATTATCTTAAATTTACTTAACAGCTGACTATCGCTGGTATTCATAATGGCAATAATCAAGTCGGGCTCAATGGTCCATTTCAGATTAAGTAATTGCTGTAAATTAGTGGCTTCGAAAATGACGTTATAGTCGGTATTTTCAAACACCTTTTGCAGCGTATTCATAAACTCCGTAAATTCACTGATAACAACCGTGTTAATCGTTTTAGTGACTGTTTTCATAGCAGCATTGCTCATATCATTCGTGTATGTTTTTGGGAGGCATATTGAATAACGATACTGAAAATATTCAGCACTTCATCAATAGCCCGTGTGGAAAGATTAAAATATTCATGACTATCAAGCTTCAACTGACCCCGTTGAAGCACACGTTTATCAACCATATTCAATAAGGCATCAATTTGCTGACGAACCGCTTTAGAGGAAGTTTCCAACGAAGAATTCAAATCGTTGTTATTAATTAATTTGACTTCAGACAGTAACCTCTCTGAGGTGGTTTTTACTGAGATACGTAAAAACTCAAGCAGAATTCTATCAGCGGCCAAACACGACCCTCTGGCACAAACGCCCGAACCTATAGCTCGTGTATATCCGAGCGTTTCTGCAACACGAAGCGTATCAATACAAATTTCTGAAACGCGTGTGCAGGAATCGAGCATCAAGCGATGTAAGTCATATGCTCTCATCACATCATCTAATAGCATTAGTTGGCCATCTATCATCAAGCTATGTTGTCTGACGATATTTTGTGGAGAAAGCTCTTTGGCCAGAGCATGTTGTTTTAGTCGAGGCCAGTGCTCTATAAAAGATTGCCATTGAGGAAAATCTGATAGTGTTTGACTCATCTCACTGTCAATCAGATTGTCGATATCATTCTGTAGCTGAATCATTTGTGGTAATAACTTCTCATTCCCACTTACGACTGCATTGCTTGTGCCACGATGTTTTTGGCAATGGTCAACCACCGACCGTAAATGGCTGGTCAGTAATATGCCTTTTTTTATTCTCAGATTGAGCTGACGACGCTCAGATATCAGATTGTAAATAATCAAAAGCATGCAAGTGGCAACTACACCACCAATGATCAATGGATACATCTTTGTTCTCCAGTGAAATTAGCTCAGAACTGAGTCATTCCCAGGTCGCTAAATAACCAGCCATAATCCCTAGAGGCGAAATCATTACCATAAAAATTAATTTCACTAATTCTTTTACTACCATCATTAAGTCAACGAAATATCCCATGACATGCTCCTTGCAGTAGTGGATGACAATCTCAATTTTGCATAAGCTATGCCAAAAAAATATTTATTTAAATACAGCAACTTAAACTATTAAGATACTTTTCGTCTGCTTCAAAATGGTGTTATGGGGATGGCTATTGAACAATTGTGGTGCAGATTTAACAGATAAAAAAAAGCCGGGCAGTGCCCGGCTAGATGAGGAGTATGATTTAGAACTTAAGCTGACCATATAACCAGAACTTATCGGTATCAGCACCGCCGAATTCTTTATCTGCATTGTAGTCAGCATAGGAAATACCCAGCGTGTAATGTTGCATAAAGGTTTTTTGCAGCATCACATCGAATTCATTTCCGGCATCAAGGCTGTCTTTATCTGTTTCAAAGTCGTGATAGACCGCGATCAGCTTGGCGCCAGCCACATTGCCAACTACTGTGAAATAGGTATCTTTCAACCCTTGATTGGGTGTGGTCAGAAACACATCAGCCCAGCCCTGGAAAGCATGGTTAGTGCCCAGCGGTGTTTTAAAACTAAAGGTGCCGTCACCTTCTTGTACTTCATATGATAACTTTGCCAACCAACCTTGATATTTACCGCCCAACTCCAGCAAGTAATAATCCTGTGGATCCATTTTGCCATCAGCATATTCATCTTGTGTCGCATACTCGGCGGTATAGACTGCCGATAAATTTTCATTAACCGGCTTCGCACCAGATAATCTCAAACCATAAGTCGCTGTTGAGTTAGCGTTGTTATCAGCAGCATCCTCATAATCGAGTAAATAGCTATACGCTTCTAATTTGCCCACAGACCAGCCGCTGTATTGAACATTAAATAAGTGACTGTCCATATCAATCACGCCATCGTCAATCAGGCCTGCGGTGAGATCATCACCAAAAATCGTGTTCACTTTATTGATATAGGCATAGCTCAATTTAAGATCTTTAATTGAGCTATTACTCAGACTAACAGCATCAAATGATTGATGATTTTGACGCCAGAGTACATTACCGATAAACCGGTGAAACGGTGCGTCACGGTAGGTCAATTCCTGACGGCCCAGTTTGACTTCCGTGCCATAGCCGTTATAACTCAAGTAAGCCTGATTCACTTCCGTGCCATTCGGATCAGCAATAACGGAGTACTTCTTGACTGCTGTTTGTGGGTACTCTTCATAATCGCCCCCCAAATCCGACACATCTTCCAGTTCCAAAAAGGCACCAAAACCATGAAAGTCACCGGTTTTATAACCTAAGGTTGTCCGCAAAGTTACGGCATCGGCATCTTTTAGGGCATTATCCTGCTCTACTGACTCATAGCGCAGTCTGGCAGAAAAACTCACCTTTCCACCAGTCAACGCATCATAAAAGCTGTCATCAGCCATTACCGTACCAGGTAACAGGGCAACACTTCCAAGCCCTGTACTAAGTAATGACATAAGGGTTAGCTTTTTTAATTTTGGCATTCTTTTTTTCCTCTGCAAATAAGCCGCTCTTCGTGAATAATGGGCTTTAACATCAAATACTCAAATCAAACTGCTTCGTTGCAGATAGACCTCTATTAGTAGTAACGACGCTGCTCACCTTTAATGAGCAAGTAATTTTTTCAACTCGGGGACACAGGAACCACAATTGGTCCCAGCTTTTAATTTCTGACCAATCTCATCAATAGAATTGACATGTCCGGATTGAATCGCCTCATTCAGCGTGTTTTGCCCCACCCCGAAGCAAGAGCAGACAATTTGACCAGCATCTTTTTGCCCCTGACTGGGCTGACCGACCAATAAGCTGTATCGCTCAGCATCCGAAAGACTGTTTAAACTAAATAATTGTGATAACCAGGAACGTGCCGGCAAATCATGACTAGGGGCAATAAATACAACACCCTCTAATCGATTACGTTTTATTTGACCAGCGCGATAACGACCCGCTTTAGCATCAGTGAAATCCAGCCATTCCCCCTCTTCACCTAAGTGTTGTTGGGCCCATTTGGCTGGGTCATCTAATGATTGCTGCCCGGCAATTTCATAGCGCCAGAATTGGGCACCACGCACCTTCACCCAGTAGTTGGCATCTTTGACCGTAATGGGATGACGCGACAGAATAAAGCCATGCCAGACAGGCTGGTATGCCCGAATCGTCACTGGCGTATGTTTAGACTCTGGCTGACCAGAAACGGGATCATAAACAGAGGCCACCAAGGCATCGACTCGCGCCATTGAGGCATATTGGCTGCTCCAGTGAATCGGCACAAAAATACTGCCTGGTCGTTGTTCATCTGTTACCACCACCCGAACAATCATCTCGCCCCACTGACTGCTGACTTCAGCCAAGGCACCATCTACCAACTCAAAAGTCGCTGCATCCAATGGATGAATCTGAACCATCGGTTCAGGAATATGGGCATTCAATCTGACGGCTCTGCCTGTTCGTGTCATGGTGTGCCACTGATCACGAATACGGCCGGTATTTAATACGAGTGGATATGCCTCTGTTGTTTGATGAAAGGGTAATTTAGGTTCAACACTGATCATTCTGGCTTTACCAGACGGCGTAAAAAATCGTTTGTCGGTAAACAGACGTGCAGTGCCCATCTCGGTATTCGCCATGACAGGCCATTGCACTGGCACCAGATTGTCATAGTCTTCATCACTGATATCGGCCAGACCACCAATATTAAAGTCGCGCTCACCGTCATTTTCAAACGCGGACAGTTGGGCATGCTCTCTAAAGACATCGGCTGGTTTCTCAAAGGAAAAAGCGGCCTCAAATCCCATTTTTCTGGCAACCTGAGTAATAATCCACCAGTCAGGTCTGGCTTCTCCAGGCAAAGGTAAAAATGCCCGTTGATGACTGATACGACGCTCAGAGTTGGTCACCATGCCGTCTTTTTCACCCCAGGCTGCTGCCGGCAGTAAAATATCTGCAAGTTCAGTAGTATCGGTAAATTGTTCACATTCAGACACCACCACCAGTTCACATTTTTCCAGTGCAGTTTTCACCTTATCAGCATCAGGCAAGCTGACCACGGGATTGGTCGCCATGATCCAGATGGCTTTGATTTTGCCACTAGCGACCTCATTAAACATATCAATGGCTTTGGCACCATTTTCTGTGGCTAAATTATCGGCCTTCCAGAAGCGTGATACCCGGTCATGATGCTCTGGATTGGTGATTTCCATATGCGCAGCAAGCTGGTTACTTAAACCGCCCACTTCCCGACCGCCCATGGCATTAGGCTGGCCGGTAAACGAAAAAGGCCCCATGCCTGGTTTACCAATCCGTCCGGTAGCGAGATGGCAGTTAATAATGCTGTTACATTTATCTGTTCCGGAAGTAGATTGGTTAATGCCCTGAGAATAAACCGTAACGACTTTTTCCGTTGAAGCAAATAGCTGGTAGAACTTCACTATGTCCTGCTCTTGCAACTCAGTCACAGCCGCTACTTGAGGAATCGACCCAGCTGAGGTTTTGGCTGCAGTCATTGCAGCAGCAAAGCCTTCAGTGTGTGCTTCCAGAAATTCAAGATCCAGATAATCTTCTTTTTTCAGATAATGCAATAGGCCGTTAAATAAAGTAGCATCCGTGCCGGGTTTCACCGACAAATGTAAATCAGCAATATCACAGGTCGAGGTTTTACGTGGATCAATCACCACAATTTTCATCTCAGGCCGATCTTCTTTAGCCTGTCTCAGCCGCTGAAAAATGACTGGATGACACCAGGCCAGATTCGAGCCTGCCAGGATCACCAAATCGGCAAGTTCAATATCTTCATAACTACACGGCACCGTATCACTACCAAATGCCCGTTTATACGCCGCCACAGCGGATGACATACACAAACGCGAGTTGGTATCGATATTGGCACCGCCAATAAAGCCTTTCATTAATTTATTGGCGGTGTAGTAATCTTCCGTCAATACTTGGCCTGACACATAAAACGCCACCGACTCAGGACCGTGTTTAGCAATAATGTCACTAAATCCACGAGCCACTGACATGATTGCCTCATCCCACGACACCCGTTTTCCATGCACTTTGGGATGGAGCAAACGATTTCCCAAATCCACGGTTTCTCCCAGTGCCGAACCTTTTGAGCACAGGCGTCCCAGATTGGCAGGATGCGTTTCATCACCTTCAATTTGTACAGTGCCATTCTGAAGTGGGGTTGCTAACACGCCGCAGCCAACACCGCAGTATGGACAAGTCGTTTTTGTGGTCGTCGTATGTTGTTCAGCCAAAATTAGAGACTCTTTATCAGGTTACAGAGAAATAAAAACGGTACCGTTGTCTATTTTTGTCTCAAATGTACGGGTACAGCCTTCATCGGGTCCAGTGGCTTCGCCACTGTTCATATCAATAACCCAGTTATGCAAAGGACAAGCCACACGGTTATCGTAAACAAGTCCTTGAGATAACGGTCCTTTTTTATGAGGACATTGATCAAATAAGGCAAAGACCTGATCACTTGAGGTGCGAAATACCGCAACATCACCTTCTGCTGTCACGAGTACACGTGATCCTTTTTTTGGAATATCGACCAGAGGGCCAACTTCAGTCCAACTCATATCTACCTCTACACCATTTGTTTAATAGGAATATAGTTTTCTTTATATTTGGCCGCTTGTTCAGCCCAAGGATCTACCTGTGCATTTTTTTGTGAATCATGGAAACGCTCAGCCAACCGTTTACGATTCATTTCATCGTCGACCACAGCTGAGGTCACATGTTTTAAACCGACGCGTTCAATCCATGGTGCAGTACGTTCCAGATAATGAGCTTCTTCGCGATACAGCTGCATAAAGGCGGCACAATATTCCAGCGCCTCTTCCTCAGTCGCGACTTTGGTAAGAAAGTCAGTTGCCCTGACTTTGATACCGCCATTACCACCGACATGAAGCTCGTAGCCTGAATCCACACACACAATGCCAAAATCTTTGATGGTCGCTTCGGCACAGTTTCTTGGACAACCAGAAACAGCAATCTTGAATTTATGGGGTGTCCAGCTTCCCCAGGTCATTTTTTCCGCTTTGATACCTAAGCCAGTAGAGTCTTGAGTGCCGAACCGACACCATTCAGAACCGACGCAGGTTTTGACTGTTCTTAACGATTTGCCATAAGCATGACCCGATACAAAGCCTGCCTCGCTCAGATCTGCCCACATTTTAGGCAAGTCTTCTTTTTTGATTCCGAGTAAATCTATCCGCTGACCACCAGTTATTTTAACGGTGGGCACATTGTATTTTTCGGAGATATCCGCAATGGCGCGCAACTCTCTAGGATTGGTGACCCCGCCCCAAATTCTGGGGACAACTGAATAGGTACCGTCTTTCTGAATATTGGCATGGACACGTTCGTTAATGAAACGTGACTGAGGATCATCCTGATACTCATTTGGCCAACTGCTTAACATGTAATAGTTCAGAGCCGGACGACAGGAGTGGCAGCCATCTGCTGTTTTCCACTCAAGTGCTGACATCAAATCAGGAATGGTTTTCAGGGATTTATCAATAATGGCAGCCTTAACTTCAGCATGCGATAAATCGGTACAGGCACAAAGCGGTTTTTTACTCGGCGTATCATTAAAATCGCTGCCTAGCGTTGAAGCCAGTAACTGTTCAACTAAGCCTGTACATGAGCCACAAGAGGCTGATGCCTTGGTATGTGCTTTGACTTCATCCAGAGTAAACAGGCCATGCTTCGAAATAGCCTGAACAATATCGCCCTTACAAACACCATTACAGCCACAAATCTCGGCATCATCGGCTAAACCGTCAACAGAATTGGATGGACCATGCCCTGAATCCCCCAGGTGATGTTGTCCAAACAGCATGTTTTCACGAATATCTGAGATATCGGTACCATCGCGCATCAATTGGAAGTACCAGGCACCGTCTACGGTGTCCCCATAGAGAACGGCGCCAACCAATTGGTTTTCTTTAATCACCAGCTTTTTATAGACTTTTCTTGCGGCATCCTTAAATACCAGATCTTCAGTATCGTCATCACCGAGAAAGTCACCGGCAGAAAACAAATCGATGCCTGTTACCTTTAATTTGGTTGATGTGACTGAACTGATATAACGGGCAATCCCCATTTGAGCCAGATGGTTTGAACACACTTTTGCTTGCTCAAATAATGGGGCAACTAGGCCAAAGGTTTGGCTCCGGTGCTGCACACACTCACCGACTGCATAAATACGTGGGTCAAAGGTTTGCATGGTGTCATCCACCACAATGCCACGATCACAATGGATACCGGCTGAACTGGCTAATTCGATATTGGGGCGGATACCCACAGCCATCACTACCAAATCCGCTTCTATTTCTGAGCCATCTTTAAAGCGAAGTTTTTCAACTCGGTCACGACCGATAATGGCTTCCGTTTGATGTTCCATCAAAAACTTCAGCCCTTTCCCCCGCAGTTCGTCCAGCATCAGATCGGACGCGGGTTTGTCTAACTGTTGATTCATCAACACATCACTGATGTGAACAACACTGACATCCATCCCCTGAATCATCAGACCATTTGCGGCTTCCAGTCCTAACAATCCACCACCAATCACCACGGCTTTTTTATGTGTCTTTGCCGTTTCCAGCATGGTGTCAACATCAGCGATATCACGAAAACTAATGACACCGGGGAGATCTGCACCAGCTATTGGCAACATGAATGGACGCGAGCCAGTGGCCAGTAAAAGACGGTCATATTTTTCGGTGGTGCCATCGTCCGCTATTACCACACGGTTTAGACGATCTATGGTGGTCACCTTTTTACCTGATAACAAGGTGATGTTGTTATCTTGATACCACTGCAAATCATTAATCATGATCTCATCAATGGTTTTCTCACCAGCCAATACAGGTGAGAGCATAATCCGGTTATAGTTACCGTAGGGTTCTTCACCAAATACAGTAATGTCATATTTCTCTGGTGCGAGTTTAAGTAACTCTTCCAGCGTACGCACTCCTGCCATGCCATTACCGATTAAAACTAACTTCTCTCTCATGGATCTCTCCGTCAATCATTGTCTGCTTACTTTGGCAAACACTGTGCCAAAAAAGTAAACTATTGATTTAAAAGAAAGAGTTTATTAAAAGCTTTTTAATAAGTAGTTTAGATGCTTATTTATGCACCATTATGATTAACCTTGCACCATTTAAATACGGCGCAAAAAAAAGCCCTTCACTGTGAAGGGCTTTTTTTCTCGGTGGCTATGCTTTTTTAAGGTTGCATATTCCAGATATGTGACTGAATTAACCATGAACCATCTTCAGTTTTTACCAGAACCAACGATAAAACACCGCCGAAACTTATCTTCTCACCATCGCTGTTTTTTCCATCTGCGTGCCAGTAACCAATTTGGGTTATCTGATCGTCAGTTGAATAAATAGCATCTGTTTCAATTTGATGATTGGTCACACCGTTATCAACAAAACTTTGAAATAACTGTGCGATAGCATCTTTACCTTTTAAGATAGCGCCATTACCCGGTGATAAGGTCGCATCATTTTTATATAACTGTTTCAAACTATCGACATCGCCAGCATTAAACGCTTTGTTCCATTGGGCATTAGCAAAATCTATCTGATTTTTTACCGATAGCTCTTCAGCCATCACAGAAAATTGCACAGAAAACATACTGAACATAAAAACTAAAAACTTTTTCATTACTCACTCCTGGTTAAATTTAGTGTTATCTATTGTTTGGCTTAATTTAACGTTCAATCAAAAATCGTTAAATTTCGCTTTAACTTTGCCAGCACATCCATTAATACCTGACCTTGCTCTTTATCAATCACGGACATCAATTGTCCCAAACGCTGATAATAATCAGGCATGACTTCGTCTAATTTTTGCTGACCCTTCTTGGTAAGTTTGATTTGTGTTTGCCGTTTATCTTTCTCATCAACAATACGCTGTATTAGTCCCTCTCGCGCTAAACCATCTAACAGGCCTGTCATTGTCATTGTCGCCCGGCTGACCCCAGATTGTTCTGCCAACTTTGAGGGTGAAGATATAAAGCTATCTTCACGCATCAATAAAATTAATACCCACCAGCGTCCCTGGAGTAAATCATAGCGTCGTAAAAAGTTATCTAAGCCGACAGAAAGCTCTGAGGCTACCCCGAGAAGATGGAGAAACTGCATCACTGCATTGATATCGACTTCTGGGTAGCGCGAAGCAAATTTTTCTAATATTGCCTTATCTGGCAAGTCTTTAAGTTGAAGCATACCCCATTATAGTTAGCTTCCTAATTTTTAGTAAACCTTTATCTTAAATAAATTCAGCTTCGTTTAAGCTACGCCACCTAGTATGTGACCCGTACCTCAACAAAAGGAGCACAAAATGAAAAACGTAAAAACAATTGGCTTAATTGGTGCGGCAACAATGATGATGCAGATGGGTGTTGCTCATGCGGATTTAGATGCTGATGACATGCGTGAAATCAGAAAAATCTCTGAAGGTTTTGGCTTAATTTCATTAGAACAAGCACAAGCTAAAGCGCTTGAAGCCAAACCTGGTATTGTAGAAGATGCCGATCTGGAAGACCGTGCCTTTGATAAAGGCTGGGATTATGAGTTTGAAATTGTTGATGCTGATGGTGGCGAATGGGAAGTCCTAATTGACGCCAAAACCGGTGAAGTTCGTAAAACAACTAAAGACTGGTTCTAATCAGCTACTGAGGCCTGCAGGTGGATATCCACCTGCAGGCCTCCCCATTTCTGGGATTGAGCAAACTGCATAGTACCGTCATAGCTTTCAACAATATCAAATACAATTGCCAAACCTAAACCACTTCCCGGCGTTGATTCATCAGCCCGAAAACCCCGTTGAGTCAAAGCTGACAAGTCATCATCATGACATCCAGGTCCATCATCCATCACCCGAATAGCAATACCCTTTTCATTCTTGATCTCTAGTTCTACCCGGCTTTGGCACCATTTGCATGCGTTATCCATGATATTTCCCAGCAGCTCCAGCAAGTCTTCTCGATCACCATGAAAACGCAGTTGTTTATCAACCTGACAGGTAATAATCAGTTGTTTATCCTGATAGATACGTTTTAATGTATCAGCCAGACTTACCACTAATTCATGAATATCAACACCTCTTCCAGGCAATGTTAAACCCGACACACGAGCACGTTTTAATTCACGATCAATAATTTGCTTGATTTCCTGAGTCTGCTGATAGATTGCTGCTTTAGTCACAGCATCGTTTTTCAATTCCTCACTGTCGGCGATCTGGTTTAACAGGGTCAATTGGGTTTTAAGACGATGCGCTAAATTACCAAGCGATTGCCTGGAGCGGCGTGTTTTTGTGACCATACTGGCCATTAAACGATTGAGTTCAACCAGTAAGGGCCGGATTTCATCAGGCGCCTGTTCATCAATTTTTTCAATATCGCCTTGCCCCAATAGTTTTAATTCATTCTTAGCTTTATTCAGTGGTCTCAATGCACGTCTGACAATCCAAAACTGCAGCCCCAACAAAGCTAAAACGCCTAACAGTGATAAGGTAGTAAATGTCCACTGAAAATGGGTTTTATCATCCAACATCCAGGCAATATCTTCTGCTACGGTAATCGTGACCTGCTGTCCCTGCTTCAGATACCCCGCCGACACAGCCATCAACGGTTGCTGTCCTGGTCCTTCCAGATAAAGCGTGGCTTTTTCACCGACATTTAAGGCTGGTGTAGATAAATCAAAGTCCCATAAAGAGCGTGAGAAGAGTTGTTGTTGTGGTGTTTGAATAGAAAAGTACAGACCTGAGAAGGCCCGCTGATAGCTGCTGCTCAAACGACGATCATCATGCAGGATTTCTCCTTCAGCATTAATATGGATATGAGCAACTAAGGTTTGTGTTTCTTCTTGCAGGCGGGTGATAACTTGCTTTTCAATTAAACGATCAATGGTGAAAGTTAGCCACAGCCATTGTCCAATCAACAAGACAGCTAAAAAAATTGCTAAGCCAATGGATAAACGGCTACGAACCGATCGCATTAGTCTTGCTGACCAAAAATATAACCTTGGCCGCGCCTTGTTACTATCCAATCAGCCCCAATTTTCTGACGTAAGCGATTCACATAGACTTCCATCACATTGCTGTCTTTATCACTATCCAGTTGATAGACATGCTCAGTAAGTGTGGTTTTAGAAAGTAACTGCTGGGGGTGCAACATAAAGTACCTTAACAGCTTAAATTCTGTGCCTGTCAGGCTATGCTTCTCACCCGTCTTCAATATCACGGTCTGCTCTGCTTCATCCAGAGCTAAACCTTCATAACTCAACTCTCCAGGATGCTGCCCAGAGCAACGGCGTAAAACAGCATTAATCCGAACGATGAGCTCTTCAGTTTGAAAAGGTTTAGCAAGATAATCATCTGCACCAGCTTTAAAGCCCAGTACTTTATCTTCCCAGGCATCACGTGCAGTCAGAATAATTACGGGCACGGCATTTTCATTGCGTCGCCAATTTTCTAAGACTTCTAGTCCCGGTTTCCCCGGTAACCCTAGATCCAATACAATCAGATCATAAGGCTCGATTTCGCCCATTGCTTCGCCATCAATACCATCAGCAGATAAATCTGTGGCAAATCCGGCTTTATTCAATGCTTGCTGAAGGTTAGGTCCTAATAAGGGATCATCTTCAACCAATAACAGCCGCATTAATTATCCTCATTTTCCAGCTCAATAAACTCACCTGTTTGAGCATCTAACTCAAGCTCCCATACTTGACCTTGTTCATCCAGAATCTCGAGTTCGTATATATAACGGCCATCGTCTTTTTCCAAATCTGTTTCAATGACCTGACCGGGTTTTATTACTTTTGCCTTCGTCAGAATTTCCTGAAGAGGCATAATCTTGCCCTCTTTCAGCAATTGTCTGGCCACACTGGCACTTTCATCAGCTTGTGCTTGCGATACCGCAAGCACAGCGCTCACTGAAATGGATAAGCATGTGAATAGAGTGCGTTTCATCGGATACATTATTTAGATGTCTAAGTGAGCTTAAGTGTAGAAATTCAAACTTAAACCAAACTGAATAACGATGTTTTATTGAGTGGTAAAAATTCGGATAACTTTACCGTTTTTAAGTAAAACATGCGTACTGCCTTTACTCATTGTTTTAAACATCCATTTTTCAAAATTATCCTGAAGGCGCTCACCATCTTTACCCACTTTCAAAGCCGGTCTGACAGACTTGACCACGTTGCTGGGCTGCCAGTTCTCGCCACAAACATGCATGATTTGGTCAACATCCATACCTACCTCTATGGCACTTTTGCCACAGGAATAATGATCTAAATACTGACTACTTCCCGCATGAGCTAAACCAGTAAAACTCAAACCTAAGGCTATCGAAGCCAAGTAAAAAAAACGCATATCTCTCTCCGTTCATTTTTTCAGGACAATATCATGAACTGTGTTGAATAATCTTGCCAGATTTTGTTATCAAATTTAACCGTCGCCAACAATATGCAGGAAGTGCATATGTTTTTCGTATTGAATCAGAATGTCATCAATGACTTGCTCTTGATTATATCCGTACATATCGTAATGTTGACTACCTTCAGCAAGATACACTTCACCCCGATAATAACGCTTTGTCTCATCATCATCGTCTAATGCATCGAGGGCAAAACTTGGCATTACGTGCCTGACGCTGTGAACCCCGTAAACAAAGTCTTTCTCACCACCATAGCTGACGTTTAATTCAATCGAATCTTTTTTGCTAACAATCTCAGATTCAACCCCAGTATTACGTAATTCCGCCGCCACTTTTTTCAACGCGGGTTTCACCACATCGTTCAAAAATGTTTGCATTGTCGCTTTGTCAGGATATTCACTCAAATTTTTCAGGCGTTGCTTCCAGCCAACTTGTCTGCCTGTACTCACAGGAGTCTGTGGCACACCAATGATCAGGCGTTTTATGCCTTCCATTCTTAAGCCTTTCATCAAGCCAAAACACATCAGTAACATGATGACAACAAATGGCAGAGCACCAGCAATAGAAGCGGTTTGTAAGGCTTTTAGACCACCTGCCAGCAATAACGCAGCAGCAACACAACCTTCCGTTAATGCCCAAAAAATGCGCTGCCAAACCGGCGGTTTGGGATGGCCATTGGAGGTGATCATATCAATGACCAAGGAACCTGAATCTGATGATGTTACAAAAAATGTGATGACCAGTATGGTGGCTAAGCCAGAAGAAATCATACTCAGCGGCATATGCTCAAACATCGAGAAAACGGCAATGGCACTATTTTCACTGACGGCTCCAGAGATAACCCCGGCAAGATTACCCAGCTCCATATGAATGGCTGTTCCGCCAAAAAACGTCATCCACATAAAGGTAAAACCAACAGGCACAAATAACACACCTAGAATAAACTGACGGATAGTTCGCCCCCTCGACACTCGGGCAATAAACATCCCGACAAAGGGCGACCAGGCAATCCACCAGCCCCAATAGAATAATGTCCAGCCACCTATCCAGCCATTAGGATCATAAGCGTATAGATTGAATGTTTTATTAACCACTTCGCTTAAATAATTACCGGTGTTTTGTACCAATGTTTGCAATAAGAACAGCGTCGGACCAGCAAATAAAACAAACAACAATAAAAGAATAGCCAGCCCCAGATTAATTTCAGACAGACGTTTGATGCCTGAGTCCAGCCCAGCGACAACAGAAATAGTTGCTAGCAGTGTAATTCCTGCAATCAAGCCGATTTGAAGGCCCACCGATTCTGCTGGTAAGCCAAACATATAAGTAAGCCCGGCATTCACCTGTAAAACCCCGAGCCCCAGTGAAGTCGCCACACCAAACATGGTGCCTAGCACGGCGAAAATATCTACTGTATGGCCGATGGGGCCATATATTCTTTCACCAATTAAGGGATAAAGTGACGAGCGAATGCTTAATGGCAAATTATGTCTGAAACCAAAATAGGCGAGCGATAAACCCACCACGGCATAAATTGCCCAGGCGTGTAAGCCCCAATGGAAAAACGTGATCGACATCGCTTCCCTGGCAGCTTCAATATCACCACCTTGGCCTACAGGTGGTGAAGAAAAGTGCATAATTGGCTCGGCAACGCCGAAAAATAATAAACCTATGCCCATGCCAGCACTAAACAACATGGCAAACCACGATAAATAACCATAGTCAGGCTCAGAATGATCAGGGCCAAGTTTAATAGCACCATAGGAGCTCATTGCCAGGCCAATACTGAAGATAAGGAAAAATCCGACGGCCAGTAAATAAAACCAGCCAAAAGTATTCACTATCCAGGATTGAGTCGCGGTAAAAACTGAAGAGGCGGTATCAGAAAAAAACGCTGCAAAAATAACAAAAGCGATAATTAAAATAGCTGAACCAAAAAATACGGGTGGATTGATTTCTGCTTTACGTGTTGTTTTATTTTCTATCGTCGGACTCGTCATATATATATGAACTCTCTGATTATTATTTTGTTTAATGCGGGTAATACTTAGAAGTAATAGCCAAAATTGATATTAAAACGCGTCTGCCAATCATCATTCTGGTTGGCGCCTAAGCGATCACCAAAAGGATCATCACCACCAATGAATTCATTGCCATTTGAGGCGCTTAAATCGGTGTAGATATACCAGTTGCCACTAGCCCAAGCCGCCCCCAAAGTAGCCAGTGCACTATCGTTAAAGTCACGCTCTTCTTTCAATAAAACACTGTATTCGACATAGGGCATAACGTAATCCAGCCACGGCAACTGATTTGTGTCATAGCGATAACTGAGAGAAACAGCCGGTAACCAGGCTTCTGCGGCGACTGTATTGGGAAAATCATAGGCCCCCATTTGCACCAGCTTACTTGTTCCCAAAGGCTGATCTTTGTCTACGTCAAAATGGTAGTACGTTAATTGTGTTGCCAGTGTAAATGCTCGCCATTTGTTCAGCATATGACCAGAGACAGCATAATGGTGCCCATCATCTTGTGAACCACGGCTTTTTAATTGCGAATACTGTAAGGAGAAACCAAGATCGGTTTTGATTTCACCGGAACCAAGGTGAGTAATACCCCGTAAATTAAACTGGTTACGTTCTTCATAACCATCACCAGATTCATTGACCACATCGTAGGAATAGCGAGCACTTTGATGTGATGACCCCGTATATGAGCCTTCATCAGAGACATAATAGGCAATGTCCCAATCCCATTGGTCTGTGGACTGATGATATTTAACCCCCAGATCCATATCATCAGATAGACCGAGATAATAATGCTGATCAAAAAACCAGCTCTGCGAGACACCATAAGGTCCGGGACCAAAAGGCACTCTGTTTACACCGACTTGTATCTGACGCTGCTCGTCAAATTGATAACCTAACCAGCCCGTGTGCAGAAAGTTATAACCATTATACCAGCGGTATTCTAATTTCCCCAGATAAGGGCCATTTTCATAGTCCAGATTCAGGCGAAACGTATCCAGGGCAAAGTTACCATCATCATCAAATGACCGTGAGGCACCACCTGTCTCAGGATAATCGCCAATCGCGTAATTCGCCCTAATCGCTCCCCCTACTTTGAGGTGACCAAACCGGATTTTATCGTCAGGTTTAGCTTCAGTATCGACTTGGGATTCTGCTAATGCTTCAAGTTTTGCCGTTGATTGCTGTTTTTCCTGTTCTGCTTTAGCAAGCGCAGCACGTGTTTTTTCCAACTCCAGTTGTAGCGCTTTAACACGGGTCTGTAATTGTTTAACCGTTTCTTGTTCAGCGTCAGCAACTGCAATTGATGATGGGCCTATCGCTAATAGAGCAATAATTGATTGGCTTAAAAACAAGCTTCTTGTGGACAAGATAGCTCTTCGTCTTATCATGTAATTATCCGTTTAGATTACTGATGAACTTTTTGGAAAACGTTATTCACTAGGTGAAAAACGAAGAGGTGTGTTAAGAACACGTATTGTTTACCCTAACAATTTGAAGCCATGACTTCAAATCATCAGAACAGAATTCGGGCCACTACGGGGAGATGATCTGAGGCTTTTTTTGCCAGAGGTGATTTGTGTATATCCAAAGACAGTAGATGCTGACGAGGGTGAACCCAAATACGATCCAAGGCAAATACAGGAAAAAAACTGGGGAAACTCTTTCTTGATGGCGTGGTATCAAAATAGGCTTTTAAGCGGCGTAATGTTCGTCCCCACAAAAACCATTCATTCAAATCCCCCATCAACACCGCCGTATCAACTTCATGCTCGCCTAGACGGCTCAAGAGTTTTTCTACCTGATACTGGCGTTCCGTAGGTTTTAAACCAAAATGAGTGGTCATTATCACCAGTTGATGCTGCTCTATTTCCAGCCTGAGTTGAATGGCACCTCTGGGCTCATGAGGTGCCAGACTCAAATCAATCAGTTCATGAGAGCTTAATGGATATTTACTTAAAACCGCATTGCCATAATGACGACTTTCACGAAACATTGTCGGTCCGGCAATGCCGATCATCCCCGTTTGTTGGGCAATAAAATCCAGGAGGTCGATATCATTGACCATGTGATGCTCGACCTCTTGTAGCGCAATGATGTCAGCATCTATCTCACGGATGACATCCACTATTCTAAACGGATCAAAATGTCCATCAGTGCCGATACAGGCATGAATGTTATAACTGGCTAACTTAAGCTCCATTCAATCTCTTATTCGTCTTCTTTACGATTAATCAGTCGCTTCAACCCAACCATAATGCCAACAATGACGATGACGACTCCCACAAATATCGCGATTTGTTCAGGGTCTGGATTTTGCACAGTTCGCATCAATGAATCAGCAAACACCGTAATACCCAATATCCCCGGTAACATACCGATCAGCGTTCCAATGGTAAAATCACGCGTATTAATATGTGAGCCACCGGCGACAAGATTAATCACTGTAAACGGTGCTACAGGAATAATGCGTACGGTGATAATCGCCAAAACACCATGTTTAGCCAGACGCCTGCTTAATTTATTGATACTGGAACCGGCTAATTTCTGAATGGTATTTCGCCCCATATAGTGTCCAACGGCATACCCCATCAAGCCACTCACCAGCGAGCCAATAATGGAATAAACAGTTCCCCATAAAGGGCCAAATGTCAGTGCCGTTGTGATAATCAGCAGGGTCACCGGAAAGGCAATCAATCCGGCAATGGCAAAAATACCGATCACTATTAATGGTGTTAATGGATGTGACTTAATACCTTCAGCGGCATGTTGTAATGTTTCCGGATTTAACCATTCACTTAATGGTGTCCATCGCCAAATAGCTGTTAACGCTAGTACCACAATCAAAACGGCAACAATTTTCCACCACTGTTTTTGGGCTGATTTTGGTTCATCAACCGGAATAAACATCTTAGTAAGTTTTTCCGTTTCAATCGGCCTTTCAGGATCGACAATGGCAGAATCCGGTAACATCTGATTCGCATAGTCAGAGACCGAGCAATCAAGTTCACGTAATGTATGACTGTTTTCCTGTCGAGCATCTATCAAGCGAATAAGCGAACCTTCCTGAGATAAATTCTGGCGAAGTTCATCTGCTGTCATACCAAAATGTTCTGTCAGTAAACGCTCGCGAAACCGACTGACAGTGGCTTTGTGTTCATCTGTCTCCGCTTCAATCACCAGATCACATTCACTGTCGAAGCCCATGGAACGGTTGCTTAAATTTGCTGAACCGACTCGCATTAAACAATCATCAATGACCGTGATTTTTGCATGCACGCTGATATAAGAATCACCAAGCTCATCACGATGCGGATAACAAAGACGTAACCGATTATGTTTGTCAGCCTCTTTCAATTTACAGGCCACACGATAACGCAAAACATCCATGGTGGCCTGTTCCAACCAGCCACCAGTCATTAATGGCAAGACTAAAACAACATCGGGCCCGTCTCGTTCCTGCAAGCGTTCGGCTAATAAATCAGCTACTTTCCAGGAGGTAAAATATTGATTCTCCATATATATAAGATTTTCAGCCGCTTTCAGGCTATCAATATAGAGTTGTTCAACTTCACGAATTTCTTTCTGATCACGGTACTGAGGCATTGTCCTGCTGATGCCTATCTCGATGTCTTTAAACCAGGGCTCGATATATTCAGGCCATGCCGATCCTGATTTTTGTGACGGTTTATTGAGTTTTTCGCCGGTCGCTTTTAACCAGCGTTCTCGAGCCAGGTCACCTAAGGCGGCTGCCGCTTCACCTTGCACCATCATTTGTACATCATGAAATGGCGGGTAATGATGACCATCAGGATCAATACGTCTTGATTCTTTCGCTTTATGTTCCGAGCTATCCCAACGACTTTTGCCAATATCAAAACCACCGGAGAAGGCAATCTCATCGTCTATCACCACCACTTTCTGGTGCTGAGATGCTCCCATTGGACACTCACCATCGAGTTTAAAATGCAATCTGTTTTGAGATTTCCACGCTGGTTTATACATGGGCAACCACTCACGCTCCATCGTATAAACCATTGCCCAGTCCCAGTTCAGAATATAAACATGTAAATCAGGGTTTCGGTTAAGCACTTCACTGATAAAAGCACCCAACTCTACGGGTAGGTCTTCAACTTGATCACTGTTGCGAACAAGTTGCATTCGGCTATCAATATCCCAGGAAAGAATATATACCGAGTGTTTCGCCCGCTGGATAGCAGCATGCAAAGCACCAAAGTAATTTTCCCCATCGATAAGTAAAGCAACTTGATCTGCATGTGTTTTTTGCCAGCAATTGTTACCTTCTTTCAGTATGGGTGTTTTTGTCACACTTGATTCCTAAATGATAGTCAGGGAGGGATTTTGCCACTGAGCATAACACAAGAATGCGTGACCACACACCGCCATCCTCTGCTGAAAACAGCCCTTTTTCGTATTCTTTGTATCGATACAATATATCTCTATTTTCAGTTAATTCAGTTCTGAATTTTCACAATAATTTCAAGGCTATACAAATAATAATATAAGGCTCAGACGAATAATTGAAATAGCTATTGATGGCACCGTGTAAGCACGATATGTTTGTTATAAATAATAAAAAATATCTTCAATTGATAGAGAGAGAGAATGGCGATAAAACGCATTGCTACAAGTGAGTTACAAATCGGTATGTATATTCAGAAACTAGGAGGGTCCTGGATACAGCACCCGTTTGTCCGCAGTAGTTTCTTGCTCACCGAACCCAATGACATTAAGCGCATCAAAGAAGCAGGTATAAAAGAGTTGTGGATTGATGACGAGAAAGGCGAAATAACCGAAGCAGCCAAATCTTCCGACTCATCGCAGAAGACTGATTCGCCCACCGCACAACAAACGACCACAGATAAAACTCACTCTGAGATAAAAGCTTCAGACGCTTCAAGTTCGATTGAGAATGAAATCGAACGAGCCAGAAAACTATGCCAGGATGCCAAACCTCAGATCATGTCGATGTTCAACGATATTCGTCTGGGTAAAGCCATCGATCCAAAAACCACCCTACCACTTGTTGGTGAAATTGACTCGCTGGTTCAACGTAACTCAGCTGCCATACTCAGTGTCGCCCGATTAAAAACGCATGATGATTACACATACATGCACTCTGTTGCTGTATGTGCGCTTATGTTGTCACTTGCCAATCAGATGGGGTTAGATAAAGAACAAACTCGCCTGGCTGGTATCGGCGGTCTGATGCATGACTTGGGTAAAGCCGCTATGCCTCTCGACATCTTAAACAAACCCGGCAAGCTCACAGATGCTGAATATCTGATTATGAAAAAACACACTATCGTGGGCGCCACAATTCTGCAGGACAGTGGTGCAGAAGCAGAAGTGATTGATATTGCATTAAATCATCACGAGAAGATTAATGGCACCGGTTATCCCAACCAACTGCCTGCAGAAAAAATTTCTCAGCTGGCTCGTATGGCTGCTATTTGCGATGTCTATGATGCAGTGACCTCTGAACGTGCCTACAAAAAACCTTGGGAACCCGCCAATACCATTCGTGAAATGTCGAAATGGGATGGACATTTTGATAAACAAATTTTTAATAGTTTTGTTAAATCTGTAGGTATCTACCCGATTGGCTCTCTGGTTCGCTTAACATCTCAACGCTTAGCTGTGGTGATTGAGCCTGCTATAGACTCCTTACTAAAACCTAAAGTCAAAGTGTTCTTCTCAATACGCTCAAATGCCCCCATTCCTATACAAATCATCGATCTTTCTGCAAAAAACTGTAAAGAAAGCATTGAAGGACCAGAAGAACCCGCCGATTGGGATTTTAAATCCTTAGAAAATCTATGGTTATGAGTTATTATCCCGGTAAACCTCAATAACTCTTCAAAAGACTAATGAAAGTCAGATGGATGAGTTTTAGCTGTTAGACATTATTAAAGGATAGATATGATGGCAGATAAGACACGATCGTCCTTACACACGCTGATTACCAAGCGTTATATGCTGGCTGTAACACTTATTGCTTTGTTATCCAGCTTTGCTGCATATACGCTAAAGTCTGCTCTTTCTGATGTTGATAATACGGCCTATATTGTCAATATTTCTGGTAGTCAACGCATGTTGAGTCAACATATTGCCCTGGATATTCATCGTTTGTATCAACAACGCTTCGTGATGAATACAGAACAAACAGAAACTGAAAATCTGCTGACTCAGCACATAGACACGATGAAATCCGCTAATCATCAGCTCGCTTCTGGCCAACTCAATAATGGACATCAGATTGAACTCTCCCCAACTATCAGAGATATCTATTTTGGTGACATAGACTTATATGATCGCGTCAATTTTTACTTAAAAATCGCTACCCAAATCCTAGATACAACGTCTGAGGAACCATTTTTACAACTGATGAGCGAGATTGATAGCTCCTCTGAAAACTTATTAATCGATTTAGATAAGGCCGTTAATCAATATCAACGTGAAGGCGATGAGCGACTGGAGATCATTCAACGACTCGAAGTCGGTGTTTGGTTAGTCACACTGCTCACACTCATGCTGGAAGTGATTTTTATCTTCAGACCCATGGCAAAAGAAGTCATCAAATCACGCGATGCAGAACAACGGCTGCTTAACAGCCTTGAAGATCAAGTTGAACTTCGTACCTATAAACTTGAAGCCGCCAACAAAAAACTACAAGAGCTGGCTAGTAAAGATCCTCTCACTAATCTTAATAACCGACTGACACTTGAAGTCGATATAGAAACCCTTATCAAAGGCTTCTATTCTCATCAGTGTCCATTTGCTATCGCCCTGATTGATATTGATTTTTTCAAAAGAATCAATGATGAATACGGCCACTTAGCCGGCGATCATGTACTGAAAGAATTTGCTGAAATATTACAATCACAAGGACGTAATACCGATAAAGTGTACCGTGTCGGCGGAGAAGAGTTTGTCTTATTACTGAACCGTGTTCCCTGTGAGAGAACTGAAGAAATGATGCTGGAATTGATCGACAAAACTCGGTCTCACCAGTTTAATTTTGAAGGTCAACAATTCACTGTGACCATTAGCATGGGGCTGTACCATACTGACCTTTTCCCGGTAGCGAATCTCCGAGACTTATTCTTCGTCACTGATAAAGCACTCTATGAATCAAAAGCTAATGGCAGAGACAGGCTAACCCTGGCTACGCGGATGTAAAACAATAGGCTTTAAAAGTCCTTAACATACAATAACTTAATCAGGAGTTAATGTTTTAGCGATGTCGTTTCAGTTCAGTTTGCTAAAAGCACATTCCAAATAGTACATCTTCGCTATCTGCCATTTTCAACATTAGGGAATAACTCCCAAACTCTCAGTGAGTATCTCCCAAAGCGTCGTTAATTAAACGTTGTACACTACCAAACTGTGATTTCAATGGTCTGGAAGCGGTTTAAATTTCGTCTGTGATTAGCAGATAAATTTTACTTATCGACACTTGATTGTCCCGTGTCTTTCCATACAGATCATTGTCCTCAAGCTTAATACCTATGCAGTTACCTTCGCTTGGACTGCTCTTTAATTAAGGCATTCTTTGCATGAGGTTAAAGCGGTGAGTTTTTAGATGTAACCGTACTGCTTACCAGCAGTATTTATGACACGACGAGATAGTCTGAGTGACTAAACAAATAGTCTTTAACAGAAGAGATGGTTGGCGAAACGTATGTTTTAAGACGTATGACATCGCTTCAAGTCACATTCAAACAATACAGGTTGACACAGGCATTATCTCGTATCGTTACTCGATATCTGTATAACATTTTTGCGCTCAGAGTCAGGGAAGAAGTGGCAGGAAAACTGTTTAAAAAAGGCGCTTAAACCGAGGATTCTGAATGAAAAAAACTAAATGTTCTGCTTTTGTCAGAGGGTTATCAATGGCTTCAGCAATTCTGCTGAGCGGTTGTAAAGCAGGTGTTTTAGATCCAAAAGGACCGGTAGGTCATGATGAGCGAACGCTTATCATTACTGCCGTATTACTCATGCTGGTCGTGGTCATTCCTGTCATTGTGATGACGCTGGTTTTTGCATGGAAATACCGTGCTTCCAACAAAAAAGCCGAATACAAACCCAACTGGGCTCATTCAACCAAAATCGAAGTCATTGTCTGGACGGTGCCTTGTATCATCATTCTCATTTTAGGCACGCTGACCTGGATAACCACGCATTCGCTCGATCCATTCAAACCACTTGAAACAGCCGATAGTCAGAAGCCAATCACGATTGAAGTCGTTGCACTCGACTGGAAATGGCTATTTATCTATCCAGAACAGCATATAGCCACGGTTAACCAAGTTGCCTTCCCTGAAAATGTGCCCGTTCGTTTCAAGGTCACCTCAGATACGGTGATGAATTCGTTCTTTATCCCTCAACTGGGTAGTCAAATATATGCGATGGCGGGTATGCAGACGGAAGTCAATTTGCTCGCCCACGAAACCGGTACTTTTGATGGCATGTCAGCCCACTTTAGCGGTGATGGCTTCTCGCACATGAACTTTAAAGCCCTCTCCCAAACACCATCCCAATTTAATGAGTGGATTAATAAAGTAAAACAGGCCCATCGTGAGCTGGATCAAGACAGTTACGATGCCTTAGCCAAACCCAGTGAGCAAAATCCCGTTGCTTACTATTCGTCAGTGAAGCCTGACTTGTTCAAATCAATTGTTATGAATTACATGAATACGAACTCGGATATGGCCTCAGAAGAAATGCAATCAGACTCAGGAGTAACTGATGTTAGGTAAATTAACGCTTGCAGACATTCCCTACGATAACCCTATCGTAATGAGTGCGGTCGGCTTTATGGTCCTTTTTGGGCTGATTATTTTTGCCCTGATTACGCGCTATGGTAAGTGGACTTATCTATGGAAAGAATGGCTGACATCGGTTGATCACAAGAAAATTGGTGTGATGTATTTCTTAGTGGCATTGGTGATGCTGCTTCGCGGTTTTTCCGATGCCATCATGATGCGCTCACAACAGGCCGTGGCTCTGGGCGCCAATCATGGCTATCTGCCACCTGAACATTATGATCAAATATTCACGGCACACGGCGTGATTATGATTTTCTTTGTGGCCATGCCATTTGTCATTGGTCTCATTAATATTGTGGTTCCCTTACAAATTGGTGCTCGTGATGTGGCTTTCCCATACCTCAACTCGGTCAGCTTTTGGTTGTTCGTGGTCGGTGTCATATTGGTTAACCTGTCACTTGCCGTCGGTGATTTTGCCAAGACAGGCTGGCTGGCCTATCCCCCGTTGTCTGAAATGCAATACAGTCCGGATGTCGGTGTTGACTATTACATATGGAGTTTACAGATATCCGGGCTCGGGACATTGCTGACCGGTATCAACTTTTTTGTCACCATCATCAAGATGCGTGCGCCGGGTATGACATTAATGAAAATGCCGATATTCAGCTGGACGGCACTATGTACTAATGCCCTGATCGTCGGTGCCTTCCCGGTATTAACAGTCACACTGGCATTATTGACTCTGGATCGCTACCTCGGCATGCATTTTTTCACCAATGCCATGGGCGGCGATATGATGATGTACATCAACCTGATCTGGATTTGGGGTCATCCGGAAGTGTATATCTTAGTGCTACCGGTATTTGGTGTCTTCTCAGAAGTCGTTGCTACCTATTCTAAAAAACCTTTGTTTGGCTATACATCAATGGTGTATGCGACGATTGCGATTACCATACTTTCGTTTATAGTATGGCTGCATCACTTCTTCACCATGGGCTCGGGGGCCAACGTTAACGCCTTCTTTGGCATCATGACGATGATTATTGCCATTCCGACCGGTGTGAAAATCTTTAACTGGTTGTTCACGATGTACGGTGGTCGTGTCGAATTCAGCTCACCTTTACTATGGACGCTTGGCTTCATGATTACCTTCAGTATTGGTGGCATGACCGGTGTGCTTCTATCTGTGCCAGGTGCCGACTTTGTATTGCATAACAGTCTGTTTCTGATTGCTCACTTCCATAACGTCATCATTGGTGGTGTGGTATTCGGCTCAATGGCTGGCTATGCCTACTGGTTCCCGAAAGCATTTGGTTTCAGACTCAATGAACGCTGGGGCAAATATTCATTCTGGGCATGGTTTGTAGGCTTCTATCTGGCCTTTATGCCGCTCTACTATCTGGGTTTCCTCGGAATGACTCGTCGCCTCAATCATTATGACAACCCAGCCTTCCAACCCTGGTTAATCCTGGCTGCAGTGGGGGCTGGAATTATCATGCTGGGCATCATCTTCACCATCGTGCAACTGGTCGTCAGTATTCGTGAACGTCACGCGAATATGGATGTTACTGGTGATCCATGGGGTGGTCGTACACTGGAATGGTCAACCTCATCACCACCGCCTTTCTATAACTTCGCGGAGATACCTGTCGCCTCAGAACTCGATGCTTTCCATGCGATGAAAGAAAGCGGTGATTACCCGCCACAACCTAAGCAATACAAAGAAATTCACATGCCAAGGAATACTGGTGTGGGTGTCTTTATCGGTCTGTTCAGTTTGATTTTCGGCTTTGCCATGATCTGGTACATCTGGTGGATGGCGATTGCAGGTGTTGTCGGCATTTTGGGCTGCATGATCTGGCGCAGCTTTGATAATGACGTCGATTACTACGTGCCGGTCGAAGAAATCGAGCGCATTGAAGGCGAATGGCTTGAGAAAGTACGAAATCACCATGAATCAAATGGCAAGACAAGTGCTAACTCAACATCTACGCAAACGGCGTAGGTCAATTAATACATTGTTAATAAGGTAATCAGGCATTAATTATGACTACTGATGTTTTAGATAACGCAAATACTCACGAGCATGCACATCACGATGCCTCCTCAACGCGAGTGTTCGGCTTCTGGATCTACATAATGAGTGACTGCATTTTGTTTGCGGCGTTGTTCGCAACATTTGCAGTACTCGGACACAATTATGCAGGTGGGCCCACTGGTAAAGAGATTTTTGAGTTAGATGGTGTACTGATCGAAACCTTCTGCCTGTTATTTAGCAGCATCACCTATGGTTTTGCCATGGTGGTGATGAATAACGGTCAGCGTCAACTGGTCATACTTTGGCTGGCCATCACCTTTTTACTGGGTGCCGGTTTTGTCGGCCTTGAATTAAACGAGTTCAGTCATCTGATTGCTGAAGGTCATAGCTGGCAGCAAAGTGCATTTCTGTCCTCATTTTTTGCCCTGGTCAGCACACACGGTCTGCACGTAAGCTGTGGTTTGATTTGGATGATATTCATGATGATTCATGTCTATCGTTATGGCTTAACTGAACTGAACAAATCACGTTTGATGTGTCTGAGCCTGTTCTGGCATTTCCTCGATATCATCTGGATCTTCGTATTTACCTTTGTTTATCTGTTGGGGGTTCTGAATGGATAACAGCCATATCGCCGGTGCTGCGCACGGCACCTATAAGTCTTATCTGATTGGTTTTATTCTGTCAGTCGTACTGACTGTCATTCCATTCTGGATGGTGATGCATCCTACGATGGCTCCGTCCACTATCGCCATCAGCATTCTCGGCTTTGCTGTTGTGCAGGTGCTGGTCCATCTGTATTTTTTCTTGCACCTGAATACCTCGTCAGAACAACGCTGGAATTTAGTCGCCTTTGCTTATACCTTCATCTTGATATTGTTTATCGTAGTAGGTTCTCTCTGGATTATGCATAATCTTGGTTACAACATGATGCTCGACTAAGACAGGTAATAAGTGCTAAAAAAATATTGGCAGGTTGCCAAGCCAGGTATTGTGATTGGCAACCTCATTTCATTAGCGGGCGGTTTTTTCCTCGCATCGAAAGGCAGCATCGATTTGATGCTGTTTTTTTATACCGCTTTTGGTGTGTCACTGATCGTCGCTTCCGGCTGTGTGTTTAACAACTTCATTGATCGGGATATCGACACCCTGATGGAACGCACCCGCGATCGGGTATTGGTAAAGGGACTCATCTCACCACGTGTGGCGTTGATCTATGCTTCAGTACTTGGCCTGTTAGGGACGTTTGTGCTGTTGTTCGGTACCAATATCATCGACGTAACCGTTGTTCTGGTGGGTTTTATTATCTATGTCGGCGTGTATAGCCTATCGATGAAACGTCACTCCGTTCACGGCACCTTGATTGGCAGTCTTGCTGGTGCCATGCCTCCCGTGGTGGGTTATTGTGCTGTCAGTAACCAGTTTGACCTCGGTGCGGCTATCTTGCTGCTGATTTTCAGCATTTGGCAAATGCCCCACTCCTATGCGATCGCCATTTTCAGGTTTAACGATTACCGTGCCGCATCCATTCCAGTACTGCCGGTAGCTAAAACAATTCAGAGTGCTAAACACCAGATTTTGCTCTACCTGATTGCATTTAACCTCGCAACGCCCCTGCTTTACCTGACAGGCTATACCGGTGTTTGGTACCTGATTATTACCTCAACCTTTGGCTTGTATTGGTTATATATAGCTTGGGCAGGATTGAAGACAAAAGAAGATACGGCCTGGGCTAAAAAAGTTTTTTTTGTCTCCATCCTTATCGTTATGGTGCAAAGTCTAATGATGTCGGTGGATGCTGTCGGCTGACTTAATCGTGACCGGATAGTGGGGTCACTATCGAATAACTACAGTAACAAATTGTTTTAATTAAACTTAAAAATAATTTAAAAATTTGATACCACCAGAGTTACCATCAAATTATTTTTCTTGAAATGTTAGAAAGTTCGGTGTCTTGTTTCAAAATAACCAAGTAGCACTCTGAATTCGCCGCAAAGTTGCCACCCTCATGAATGAATGAATATTAATTCCATCTCCAACCTGCTCGTTGACATAATTAAGACTTTTGTATAATTAACTTTAATCATTTTCTGCAAACATCTAATATGGCTAAATGACCTGATGAATAAATTCTGAGCAGAATATGGAAAAAAAATTTATTACTTTTGAAATGGAGCTTCACTCAATTCTGAACGTTAGTGCACTTGATTTTATTCATATCAAGTTCCGAATACCTGAAATACTCAGTATCACTTCTGAAAATACAATACAGAGCACAATCTTACATATCACTCTAGAGAAGGGTTATGATGTCAATAATATTAAAAGCAAAATCAATCTTAATATAAGTGATCTATATTTATCTAACTCACTAAGAGCTCTTAGCTCTTTAGAACCAAGCAAAATCTATACTAGTGTGATAAATAATGACTGATCATTTTGACTATCAGCTGGGTTTACTTCCGGTGGAGTTTCATCGAGTGAACTCAAAACTAGTCGTTTTGATGAGTATCACCGGAGATTATTTATATAGTGACAATAAGCTTTTAGAAAAACTTACTACTAACAACTTCTCCAAAATTAGCCTAGAAGATATAGCGTTACTAAAATCCAAGCACATTCTTGGCTCATTTCAAGATGATTCTCAAATTCGGCTACTCTTATCTAGAATAAAAACCAAAAAAGAAACTGTTCTCGACGATCCTTCATTACACATTATAGTTCCGACGATTGAATGTGAGCATACCTGCCAGTATTGTCAGGTCAGCAGGCAACTCAAGGATGATCGGTACGTTATGTCTCACGATAACCTCATGCTTGTATGTGAGACTATTTTTCAAAGTAAGTCCCAAACCCTGACTATTGAATTTCAAGGTGGTGACCCTCTACTTCGTATAGATTTGATTTTTAGTGCTATGAATAGGGTACTTCAAATAAATTCTGAAGAAGGAAGGAACATCAGATTCATTATATCCTCAAGCCTTCACCAACTCACCCCAGACCTTTGTAAGCAACTTTCTAATTACAATGTTTACTTCTCAACCAGTATTGATGGCCCAAAACATCTCCATAACGCAAATAGACCCCTAAATACAAAAGACGCTTATCAACGGACTCTGAAAGGTATAGAGCTAGTCAGAGAGTACTTTGGTGAGGATCACATTTCAGCTCTGATGACAACCACTCAGAGGTCCCTTTCATATCCGAAAGAGATCGTGGATGAATATGTAAAACTTGGTTTCAAAGATATTTTCATGAGACCTCTAAGCCCGTATGGTTTTGCTAAAAGAAACTCTAAGCACATAAAACATTCAAGCCAGCAATTTATTGAGTTTTATAGGACTGCACTAAATAGAATTAGAGAATGGAGAGAAAAAGGTGTAGAAATATGTGAATTCACCGAGAGCCTTATCCAGGATAAAGTTGAATCACCATTTGACTCTGGCTATGTTGACAATCAAACACCTTCAGGTGCTGGTTCAGCTGTGTTCGTTTATAACTATGACGGATATGTTTATCCGAGTGATGAATCACGAATGCTGGCTGAAACGGGCGATATATCACACCGCTTAGGGCCAATTGGTTTACCTCTAGTCCAACTCAGAAGCACTAGTGTAGTTCGAGAAATACGTGAATCAAGCAATCCATTCAGAAGTAAGTTTTGCCGTAAGTGTGAGTTCAAATTCTATTGCGGCCCAGAACCAATCTCAACTTACAATGAAACAGGAAATTTCAAAGGAAAAACAGAACATACAACTCACTGTGTTATCTCAAAAACAATGCTGAGCGACTATTTCTCCAGAAAATTAGAAAATGGCTTAGCCTCGTATGAAAAGTTGAATGAGGTTAAAGCATGAGAGAGACCAATGTTAACTATTTAGAATTACCTGTCCGGAAAACTTTTACCGTGCTGAATTTTGACTCATTGCCGGAATACTGGGAACCTGGACTAAATTTCTTGGTTAATATTGATGTTAAAAACATCAAGCAAGGTCAAATGCTCGTTAGTAAAAGCGAGATCAATAACATTCTTTTTAATTTGCAAGGCATAGACAATTTTCCAGATTTTGCAACTGAATATTTCTGCTCAGTGGATGGACTTGAAGAATTTGATGTCATTTCTTTAAGACCATACAGTCAAAGAGCTCAAATCCTTTTAAGAAAACAAGATATTCATCACACAGTGTTTCTCACTAATCGTTGTAACAGCTATTGTTTGATGTGTTCGCAACCACCCACGAAGAATGACGATTCATGGCTAATATCAGAAGCAATTGAGATAGCCAAACATTTGTTATTCGAGCCAGATATTTTGGGTTTCACTGGTGGCGAACCTACCCTGCTTGGAGATGATTTAAGAATTCTCATAGAGTCATACCATCAACGATTGCCAAACACACAATTTGACATTCTTACTAACGCAAGACGCATCGGAGATAGTTCATATGCACAATCATTACTTAGTGAGTTAAAAGCACCAGTTAGTTGGATGGTTCCATTATACGGTCATGCCGACTTGATACACGATTATATTGTGCAATCAAAAGGAGCTTTCCATCAGACCATTAACGGACTTTTGAATCTTAAAAAATATCGTCAATCAATTCAGCTTCGTTTAGTTCTTACAAAGACCGTATTGGAGAATTTAGAGCAATTGGGTGATTTCATAATAAGAAACCTGCCTTTCGTAAAAGAGGTTGCAATTATGGGCTGTGAACCCATCGGCTTTGCTTTATCAAATACTCAGGAATGCAATGTAGATATTTCTGAATTCAATACTAGCCTATCGAACACTCTATCCAGACTGGCACATGCTGAATTAAACCCCATATTAATGAATATCCCGCACTGTCAATTACCAAGAGAAATCCATAAATATGCTGTACAAAGCATTTCTGACTGGAAGCAAGTATATGAAAAAGAATGTGAAGAATGTGAATTAATAGATCGATGTTGTGGTGTTTTTAAATGGAATAGTAGTAAATGGAAAAAGCCTAAACTTACCAAAATAATTCAGAAGGAAATCGTATGAGTAAATTCATAAAAAGCCTCTCACTTTTCATTGGAAGCATTTCGGCTTTATCAACTAGAGCAGGTGATTTGAATAAAGGGCTGGAGGTTGAGCAAATCAAGGGGGTAAACGCTCCAATCAGTCTAAAGCCCCTAAATATTGACTCATTGAATCAATATGCGGCGCATAGGTCACACTCATCACATAGATCACATAGATCTCATAGGTCAAGTAGTGGGGGCTCATATTCAAGCCCAAGTTCAGCCCCTCGTAGCCCAACTCCACCTCAAAGATACAGTCAGCCCACTGATCTAGGTCGACCGTCAGCGGTAACACCTAGCCAACCAAGGAACTCTCAGCCTCAAGATCCACTTAAATTACAGATTATGCGAGTACAGATTGCACTAATGACCAGAGGATATTATTCAGGCTCAATTGACGGCATTATGGGGCCGATAAGCAGAGCCTCTCTAATGAAATATCAGCAAGCTAACAACTTGAGGCCTTCAGGGACTATGTCTACAGAAACTCTCAACGCTCTTGGCATATCAGTCAAATGACAAAAATAATAGTTGTATTACTTACTATAATAGCTGTTTGCCTTATCATTATTGTTTTCCATTCTATATTGATACCTCAGTACGCCAAAATAAGGTATTCGAATGAGTTCAAGAGCTTGTCCATTGATTGTGATATAGCTATGCATAATGAAGCTCTTTTGCGAGAACGTGCAGCTCAATCAGACAATGAGAAACTATACACTACAGCTCAAATAGAAATGATCGTCTGCCACAAATATGACATGACTAGAAAAAAAATGCTGAGCATGGGAGTTGAAGAGGATTATCTTAGTTACCTAAACCTAGAAGCCCTCCAAAATCAAAAAATCCCTCTTAGTGTCATGATTGAACCTCATCGCATGAATAGGTTCTAAAATTGAAATACCTTGCCTTAGTTTTTTTCATTTTGGCTTACACGGTTCAAGCAGAGGATGCGGATGTAGTGGTCAACTAATTCCGGACACGGATTTAGACAGATCTTCCGCCTTTGCAGGAGAAAGTCCATCGTTGAATTGATGTGGCCTTTTCCAGTTGTAATAATCCATCAGGTAATAGCTCACATCACGCATCGCTTCACTTAAGTTTCTATAGCCCATTCTCGGCAGCCATTCAGCCTTAAAACTCCGAAACAACCGCTCCATTGGCGCGTTATCCCAGCAATTACCTCGACGACTCATGCTCTGTGTCATGCGATAGCGCCATAATCGTTGTCGGTATTTTCGTGAGCTGTATTGGCTACCCTGATCACTGTGGAATAACACACTCTGTGGCCTACTACGCGACTCATACGCCATGTCCAGTGCTTTAACCGCCAGGCCTGCATCTGGCCTGGACGACATAGCCCAACCCACTACACGACGAGTATATAAATCCAGTACGGCGGCCAGATAATGCCAGCGGTGGCCTGTCCAGATATAGGTAATATCTCCACACCAGACTTGATTCGCCCGGTCAGGCTCAAATTCCCGATTAAGCACATTGGGTATATCCGGCCGTTCAACCGTCGCCTGCTTATAGGCATGGGGGCCAGGCTGTTTGCAAATCAGCCCCAGCTCAGACATCAGCCGTCTGACCTTGTAGCGGCCAATCTCTATCGCCTCATCTCGCATCATGCCAACAATAGTTCGGCTACCGGCGCTGCCCCGGCTTTTTGTAAATAGCTCATTCACCTTGGAACGCAGTTGCAGGTGCTTCACATCAAGCTGTGTCCTACGTTTTTGCCTGTCATAAAAGCTACTCAGGCCAACACCAAACAATGAGCAAATCAGGCTCAGCTTACCGTGCTCTCTCAATTGCTCAATCAGCGTGTAGAGCCGAGTTCGTCCGACATCAAGAGAGCTGTAGCCTTTTTTAATATGGTTTTTTCCTGCTCCAGTCGCTTAACTCGGGCTTCCAGCTCCTGAATACGCTGCTGCTCTGGTGTCAGAGCCTTTGATACTGGGGTACTTCCACCACGCTCTGCTTCTAATTGTTTAACCCACCGCCGCAGGGCTGACTCGCCAACATCCAGCGCCTTGCAAGCTTCTGAAACGCTGTAGTTCTGGTCGACAACTAGACTGGCTGCTTCCAGCTTGAACTCAGGGGTAAAACTTCTTCTTTGTTTTGTCATTGAACACCTCTTTGGAGGTCATATTACCTCCTAAAATGGTGTCCGGGATCAGTTAACCACTACA
>NZ_JBSXOF010000012.1:0-56872 GCF_056859315.1 Methylophaga sp. F-2 | reverse complement strand
TCTGGCTCTGGCTCTGGCTCTGGCTCTGGCTCTGGCTCTGGCTCTGGCTCTGGCTCTGGCTCTGGCTCTGGCTCTGGCTCTGGCTCTGGCTCTGGCTCTGGCTCTGGCTCTGGCTCTGGCTCTGGCTCTGCAATAGTTTCTGATTCAGTGACTACTGCGTCAATATCTGCATTTTCCACTTGTTGTGTTGAATCAGCTTCGGCAGAAATTGCTTCATCCTGTTCTGTAGCTTGCAGGGAAGCCAAAATATCATCCACAGCACCCGGAATTTCAATATCATCACTAATTTCAGTAAAACGCTTGAGTTCTTCCTCAGTCAAATCTTGTTGTTGACCCGAACTGGGCTCGTCGCCATCACCATTGATTTCAACCACATATGCAGGTTCAGTCACACTGTCATTTTCAGAAAGCGCATTTGTCTTATCTGACTCAGCAGTATCGGCGTTTTCATCTTCGAGAGAGAAATCTTCACCGTCTAGTAAAGCATCAAGCTCATCATTACTTAATAATGGCTCTTCGGCTGATGACTCAGAGACGACTTGTGTTTCAGTATCGGTATTTTCTTCAGAAACAGGACTGACAGCCGGCTCTTCCTCAATGGCAGCAGCGGCCACCTCAGCCTGATCGTCAAAGACAACGTCTTCGACATGTTCATCACCAAAGGCTTGCTCTTCAACCGGTTCTACAGTTTGTTCAACTTCTGCTGTAACGTTGGATTCGTTGCTATCCTCATCAATGACAGCATCCATTTCCTCTGTTTGAGGTAAGGCTGCCGCACCAGCAATAGCCGCAGCGCCTGTCAATTGTTGATACTGGCTGAGTAAACGCTCCATTGTTTGCGCAGCATGATCGATTTGTTGTTGTAAATCAGCTTCCGTTGACGTGTGTTTTTCTGCTTGATGCGAAGCTGAATGAGAACCGACAGGTTCAATATTCAAGGCGGCGTCAACGGCTTGTTCTATCAGGTCCGGGATATTCAGGAAAGCATTAGAATCCTGTTCGATATAGGTTTTTACAAGACTTTTTTGAATACGGCGTTCACGTTCCAGAAAGTCATTAACTTCTACCTTTAGCGCTTCGTCACTCAGGCCATATTTTTCTTGTAGAACCTGGCTCAGGTTCTGTTCTCTGACTTCCCTGTTGCGTTTAATCTTTTTTACAGCATTACTACTGGCGTTGTGGACTTTACGTTGTTTTCTTCGGTTACTGACCAGCAGAATGCCCGCGATAATGGCAAAAACAAGTGCCAGTTCGTAAGCCAAAAACTCCAGCATTGGATCGGTTAGATTTATCAAAGCATATCTCCTACCGCCATGGTGGCTGCATTCTGTCTGCGCCACCAAATCACACCAGCAATCAATAAACACACGATAATGGCATTACCGATCAAAAGTTTGGTGTTATCTGACATTGAGGTATCTGAACTATTGTCACTGTCGTCTAACAGCAAGTCATCATCCAATGGCATGATATCGACATTCGCCTCATCTTCCCCGGTAATCGGATCCAATATTGGAGTCAGTTCTTCATCAAATAACTCAGCGGTTTTTTCTGCAGTTAATTCATCTTTTAATTTAATGGGTTCTGCCTGTAAAAACACAGGTCGCCCTTCAGGCGTTTCACCACGTAACTGAAGCGATAACTCATAGTTTGCCTCGTTGGTCAGCTCAGTTAATGTCAGTTGCCAATTATTAGTATCGGTTTTCTGCATGTCGTAGGGCCACTCGCTACCATTTTCTTCCCTTAATAAGGCTTTTATCGACAGGGAATCCGGTTTAATGAGTGTGGGTTCAACCTGAACTTGAATACGATGGCTTCGATTATCTCCAGGCAAACGTTCAGTCTCGACATAATAAGGCGCTGCAATCACATTGATACTTTGACGTCTCTGACGTTCAAATGTGGCACTTTTCAGTGTCACAATGACATCTTGTCTTCCAGCAGTAAACTCCTCACCCAAAGTCGCATTAAACTGACTTTTTTGTGGATCCAGCGTCATCGATACTTGCTTCTCTCCCTGCTCTGAATTTTGCTTGAGTGAGCCATCGACTAATTCAAGAAAGTCTTTTCGGGTAATCGCTTTACCGTGGTCAGTCAGGGTAGCATGAAAGTCGAATTTTTCGCCCTTAAGCACATTATTCGGTAAATCACTGGTTTGCAGTTTCATATCTGTTACTACCATCACCCGATTATCAGGATCGAGTTGGGCATCAATGCGCCACTCTCCCGTGACAGGATTTTCGATGGTAATCAAATCAAAGCTATCTTCGTGTAACCAACGTATTTTCTCTGATTGGTCCAGTTCGGTGAGCGTTTTACCGTCGGGTGATTTCAGTTGCGTCTCCGCGGAGCCTGCTTTACGAAACGCCAGCACTGTCATTTCATTGACACTACTATCGATTTTGAATTGATTATCCGCGAGTGGAACGGTATCAGGCTGTGTGGCTTTCTCAAACATATGTAAGAAAATACGTTGTAAATCATCTGCCGTATTAGCTTGTTGGTACCAACCATCGGTTTCCATCGAGATAGCTTTTAGTAGTTCATGATCGGCATTATCTGACAAGGCAATAGTATGAACGGCCAGATTCGCCGCTTTTAACTTCGGCACAATATCATTCAGAATCCGTTGGCGGGATGCTTCACTAGCTTTTTGGCCGGGTTGTAAGTCTACAAAACCATCCGATAATAAAATTAAGCTTTGACGTTGTTTGGGATTATTTTGTATTCCGGTTTTGGTAGCTTTCTGTAGTGCTAATTCAATATTGGTGTACAAGCCAAGAGAATGTATTTTGGATGATTTCTCTATGGCTTTCTGCCGCCAGTCATCATCTACTTTTTGCCAGGGCACCAGCATGTTGACCATTTTGGCAAACGTCCAAACCCCTGCATTAGCATCGTCTGGCATTAATCCCACCAGCATTCTCAGCGCAGGCGCACGGAGGTTTTTAGGATCATTCTTTTTCATGCTGCCTGAAACGTCTATCACAACACGAACATCACTACTGGGGGTTTCAGCCGCTTGTGATTGCCGTGCTGGCATGGTTGCCAGCAACACTAATGGCAATGCGATCTTTAAGAAATCTAACATAGCAATCTACCTTGTTCATTATGCTGTCAGGCCTCTGTCTTTAGGCTTTTTAAAGACATTTTTTTGACAGCCACACCAATGTAGGCAGGGCTATGCAGGTTTTGTGCCGTTATTTAATCGCGGCAAATCCGCGGGCTAAATCCGCTTTAATATCATCCACACTTTCGAGGCCGACAGAGATGCGTAACATACCATCGGTAATACCGGCCGCAGCACGGGCTTCTTCAGACAAGCGCCCGTGCGTTGTGGTTGCAGGATGAGTGATGGTGGTTTTGCTATCACCTAAATTCGCTGTGATGGAAAGCCATTCCAGTGAATTGATTAATGTCCACGCATCCTTCTTACCACCTTTGATTTCAAAGGCAATAATGCCACCAAATGCTGACTGTTGTTTCTTAGCCAGCGTATGCTGTGGATGTGAGGGCAAACCTGAATAAAACACATGGCTCACTAAAGGTTGCGACTCCAGCCAGCTTGCCACCTCAAGTGCTGATGCAGAATGCGCTTTCATTCTCAAATCCAGCGTTTCCAGACCTTTCAGGAATGTCCACGCATTAAATGGACTCATCGTCGGCCCTGCTGTACGCAAGAAACCATATACCTCTTCACCAACACGTTTAGCATCGCCAACCACCGCACCACCAATACAACGGCCCTGGCCATCAATGTATTTAGTGGCTGAATGCACCACGATATCAGCGCCAAACTCCAACGGTCGTTGTAATGCCGGTGTGCAGAAACAGTTATCGACAATCAATAAACAGTCATTGGCTTTAGCCAGCTCAGAGAGTGCTTCTAAGTCTGCAATTTCATTCATGGGGTTGGAAGGCGTTTCCAAAAACAGCATTTTTGTTTCTGGCGTAATGGCGGCTTTCCAGTCATCCAAATCAATCAATTTCACGTAGCTGGTGCTGACACCAAACTTGGATAAATATTTATCAAACAAAACACGTGTAGTGCCAAAAATACTCATCGACGACACGATATGGTCACCGGCTGATAATAAGGCCATCATCGTCGACAGAATAGCTGACATGCCAGATGATGTAGCAACACAGGACTCACCACCTTCAAGGGCGGCTAGACGCTGTTCAAATGTCCGAACGGTGGGATTAGTAAAACGAGAATAGATATTACCCGGCTCATCACCACCAAATCGTGCTGCAGCTTGCTCTGCACTTTCGAAGACAAAGCTGGACGTTGGGAATATAGGTTCAGATTGTTCAGATTCGGCCGTTCTTTTGTGGCCAACGCGGACGGCTTTTGTCGCAAAGCCTTTATTGTCATATTTATCTGTCATGGGAGTTCAACATAAAAAAGATGTGACAATTCTATATTTTTAGCGGGCTACTGACCAGATGAATCCTGATGTTTCAGGCAAAAAAATACCCGAAACATGTTCGGGTATTTTTATTCAACCTATAGACTTTTAAGGTTGGTAACTCAGTGACAACATTACAGTACGACCCAAGCTGTAATATTCATCAACGGTTCGATAGTCTTTATTTAACATATTTTGGCCTGTTAACCTGACTGTCCAGTCTGGATCCACTTTATAGGCAACACGTAAATCCAGGAGCCCATAACCGCCAAGACGCTTTTTATTATCCGCTTTATCATAGCTATGCCCTCTCAACTTCCAGCTCGCGCCGGTGGACCAGTCCCCCCAATTACGATCCAGATGCATATTGGCTAAACGTTTTGCTCTTCTGGGCAAAACATTCCCTGTTTTGTCATCCTCTGGTTGCAAAAATGAAGCATCCGCTGACACTTGCCAATCTGCAAGGCTTGTTGTGACTTCAAACTCAACACCTTTGATCTTAGCCACGTCGACATTAGATGGCGATGTATCCCAAACTATCAGGTTTCTGATCTTGTTTTTGTAGGTATTGATGGCCCATCTTCCCCAGCTTGGTGTGCCTTCCAACCCAATACCATACGAGGTCGATTTTTCTGGTTTCAGATCAGGATTGCCTTGAAACCCAAAACTATCTAATGGATAGTAGAGATCGTTAAATGTCGGGGTCTTGAAGCCAGTTCCGGCATTAGCGGTCAACTTTAACTCATCACTCAACTGGTAACCATAATCAGCTGTTCCTGTTGTTTCATGGCCGAATGATTCATTATCGTCATGACGAGCACTCAGAAGCCAGCTGTTTTTATCAAGCTCAGCATCCCAGCTAGCAAAAACAGCTTTATTGTCACGAGAATCAGAGACATAAGTATCAGAACTATCAATCTTGTCATTCTCATACTCGAAGCCAATATTGACTCGATGCTGAGCATTTAATCTAAGATGATTTATCCAGCCGGCATAACGATGACGTGTATTGTAATTTGTGGTTATCTCATCATCGACATAATTTTGAGAACGATCACGCGACTCAGAAAGGCCAAAACTCATAGACCATGTATCGTTTACTGAGATATTGTTATTAAGCCCAAGAATTTGTTGAACGGTATCGGTGACGTAATTTTTATTTACACTAGATCCATCATAGTGATTACGTGCATTTGAACGAAGCAGATTAACATCCGTTGACCAGTTTTCTATCCACTGTTGATTGACTTTTAACGATACACTTTGATTACGGTAACCGTCATGATCAGGGTTACGATCTTCTCTAGCGTTGATGCCATTGGTTGTATCGTAGCTATAGCTAAGATTATATTTGGTCGTTTCGTTTCCACCACTTACGCCAGCTTGGCTTCTGAGAGTGTTTTTGGTACCAGCAGACACCGTAAAATTTGGCGTAGGTTTACTAATTGAACCGCTTTTAGTGAAGATTTGGATCACACCACCTATGGCTTCAGAGCCATAAAGCCCAGCTCGAGGCCCGCGGACAATTTCAATACGTTCAATTTGGCTAACAGGGAAATCTTGTAATGCTGACGAACCAGATGTGGCTGAATACCATTTAACGCCATCAACTAAAACAAGCACGTGATCAGAGTTTGTTCCACGGATTGAAACACCACTTGTCTTACCCAAACCACCATTCTGAGTCATGTCAATACCCGGAAAACGTGACAGAAGTGTAGCCAAATCTTGAATCTGAAGTTTTTCAATATCAGCTTCTGTGATCACCGTAGTCGGCGCCAACGCATTTTCCGTAGGCATACGGTTTGCAGTAACGGTGATGGAATCTAGTTCATCACTGGCGATAACAGGTAAAGAAAGTAAAGAAGAAATCAGCGTAAATGCTGAAAGACGCGTGCACGCACGCAAAGGCAACGCCTTTGAAAACAAGGTCATAATTGTCTCCTGAGGATACGCTCACCCGCGATCCAGGGTTAATAGGGTCACAACACATTGTGTTGTTACGAAACCTCAGGCCGGTCTCCGGACTTACGTTGTGGCTATCGCCTGACACATCGCCTTCCCACGACATTCGCAGTGGCTTAATGATGTGCTTTTCAACGTTTACCGTTGCGGGGGCAGTGTTGGATTTGTCACCAACTTCCCGTTTAACTCTGCCTAAACAGAGCACCTGAAGAGCCGCGCATAGTAATGGCTGCGCATCCATCCGTCAAACTGACTATGTTAACTATATCGACAATGACACCTGATTCCTATACGTCAAATTGACAATATGTCGCATTAATCCTTATTCTATCGCGAGTTTCAGGTGTTGCTAACGCGAGTAAACGGGAAGTCGGTGCATCACTAGATAATGCCGACACTGCCCCCGCAACGGTAAGTGAGATGAGATAAACGTTATGCCACTGTACAGCGCTGTATGGGAAGGTGTTTATCAGGCAAAACTCACAAGTCCGGAGACCGGCCTGAAAATAAAACGTGCCAACTGGCAAATTCAAAACCTATTGTGTGCGGGTGGGCACACTGGAGAATCACATCATGACCTTATCTCGTTCTCAGCAACTCATTATTGCTGGTCTTTTAGCACTTTTAATGTTCATGACCCGAGGTCATCATTTTGCTTCTGTCGACGCGTTACCGAGTGCATCATGGGCTATCTTTTTCCTAGCCGGTCTTTACTTGAGTTCAGCTGCCTGGTTTCCTGTATTTCTAGTAATGGCTGCTGGTCTCGATATCGCCAGTGTGTTGTTGGGTGGTGGTCAATTAAGCACTAGTTTCTGCATGTCTCCTGCTTACGGATTTCTGATTCCTGCTTATGGCAGCTTATGGATGGCTGGACGCTGGTATGCATCAAAATATCAATTTAATGCAGCCACCTTATTGCCGCTTGTTGGCAGTGTATTGGTAGCAGCCACTGCAGCCACCTTATTTAGTGGTGGTGGTTTCTACTTTTTTTCTGGCCGTTATCCTGATCCAACATTCACTGAATACACACAACGTTTTATTCAGTACTTCCCTAAAAACCTGGCTGTAATGAGTTTCTATCTGGTAGTTGCGATGATTTGCCATGTGTCTCTGCATTTCACAGCAACGACACAACGAGCAGATCAACAGCATTAATAAAGATGCAGTCGCAGTCATGTGCTGCTGTTGTCATTGCTGCACCTGCATCTGGCCAGGGTAAAACCACGGTCACCGCTGTATTAGCAAGACATTACCGGCAGCAAAACAAACAGGTTCGCGTATTCAAAGTGGGTCCAGATTTTCTGGACCCTATGGTTTTAGCATACGCATCAGGTCACCCTGTTTATCAACTTGACCTGTGGATGGTCGGCAAACAACACAGTCAGCAACTTTTAGCAGAAGCGGCGCAACAAGCCGATATTATTTTGATTGAAGGTGTGATGGGCTTGTTTGATGGTGAACCTTCCACAGCTGATCTGGCTGCTGCTTTTGGTATCCCTATCCTTGCCGTGATCGATGCCAGTGCCATGGCACAAACCTTTGCAGCCATCGCTGTCGGTTTGGACCAATATCGAAAAGATACGCGTGTCGCTGCCGTTATTGCTAATAAAGTCGGCAGTGAACGTCATGCCGATATGCTCAAAAAAGCCTTACCTAACACTCTTCCTTGTCTCGCTACTTTGTTCAGACAAACTGAACATGCCCTGCCCAGTCGTTATTTGGGTTTACAGCAAGCCAATGAAGTCACTGATTTAGAGCAACGCCTGAGCCATACTCTGGACGCTTTTGACTTTGATAATACGGTTTCATTACCTGATATTGATTTTCCGTTTATTGATGTTGAGCCACTGCCTCTCTTACTCGAAGGTGTAAAGATTGGGGTTGCCAGGGATGCCGCTTTCTCTTTTCTTTATCAAGCGAATCTGGATTGTCTTTCTGCATTAGGTGCTGAGCTTATATTTTTCTCGCCACTAACAGACAAACAATTACCAGACATCGATAGCCTGTATCTGCCTGGTGGATATCCCGAGTTACATCTGGAGACATTGAGTCAAAACACCAATATGATTCAAGCTATTCACCAGCATTACCATGCCAATAAACCGATCATCGCTGAGTGTGGCGGCATGTTATACCTATGTGAATCCCTGACGGATAAAGCGGATAACACTGCTAGTCTATGTGGCATTTTGCCTGCCAAAGCCAAACTTCAGGCGAGACTGACGGCTCTCGGATTACAGGAATTGACAATCAATGGTGCGGCCATCAGAGGCCACACCTATCATCATTCTTTACTCAGTACAGAACTGGTCTCGGAGATAAGCGGACAGTGTCCTAATAGTAAATCGGTCAGTGAAGTGGTCTATCAACAACAGCGTTTAACCGCCAGCTATATCCACTTTTATTTTTACTCAAACCCTCACCTTATTGCAGCGTGGTTGACGCCATGAGTGATTCACCTCATCAGTTTTCACAAGAAGAACGAGAAGCCGTTTATCGCGCCATAGCAGAACGTCGGGATATGCGTCACTTTCGACCAGCTCCTGTTGATCCAGAACAATTAAAACGTTTACTGATCGCGGCTCATCAAGCCCCCAGTGTCGGTCTGATGCAACCCTGGCGAATAATTCGAATTACTGATTCCATTATTCGCGAAAAAATAAAAGCACTGGTGGAAAAGGAACGTATTGAAACAGCCAAAGCCATGAATGAACGCGAAGATGAGTTTATGCGTTTAAAAGTCGAGGGTATGGATAATTGTGCTGAAATCCTGGTTGTCGCTTTATGTGATAAACGTGAACAACATATTTTTGGCAGACGAACCATGCCGAATATGGATTTGGCCTCGGTATCTTGTGCCATCCAAAATATGTGGCTCGCAGCGAGAGTGGAAGGTTTGGGCATGGGCTGGGTTTCTATTTTTGAACCTGAGGCACTGGCACAATTACTGAAACTCCCCTCGGGTGCCTCCCCCGTCGCTATTCTCTGCCTGGGTCATGTTAATGAGTTTTATCCAGAGCCGATGTTACAAATGGAAAACTGGCGACAAGGTATTGAGCTGGACGCGGTTTTATATGAAAACCAATGGGATGAACCTGCCAAGCTATGACCTTACTGTTTATCGTGCTTGCCGTATTGCTTGACTGGTTGCTTGGCGAACCAACACGTCGCCATCCGCTGGTTGGTTTTGGGCGACTGACCAAGCTCGTGGAAACCAGATTATATTCTTCAGAACACAATCAAAAAAAACAGTTTATCAATGGCTTACTTGCATGGCTGATACTCGTCTTACCTTTTGCCTTGATTGCCTATTTTATTAGTCAAATTACCGTGCTCAACAGCTTATTTAGTGTGCTGATACTTTACCTTTGTATTGGCCATCGGAGTTTGTATGACCATGTCACCCCGATCATCGAAGCATTGAAACAAGGTGATATTGAACTAGCAAAAACTTATACCAGCTATATTGTCAGCCGTGACAGGGAAACATTACATATTCCTAAAGCCAGTATCGAATCTGTATTAGAAAATGGCGCCGATGCCATTTTTTCAGCCATCTTTTGGTTTATCGTGGCAGGATTACCTGGCGTCGTTATCTATCGCCTCAGTAATACTCTGGATGCCATGTGGGGCTATAAAACAGAGCGCTATTTATTCTTTGGCCGTTTTGCTGCGCGTATTGATGATGTGCTGAACTTTATTCCAGCCCGCATAACAGCACTCAGCTATGCTCTGGTGGGTAATGTCCGTTCAGGTTTACAGTGCTGGAAACAACAGGCTAAACAATGGGATAGCCCTAATGCTGGTCCAGTTATGGCGGCTGGTGCTGGTGCATTAAATATTGAGCTGGGCGGTTTAGCTCGCTATCACGGCGTCTGGCATGATCGCCCTAAGCTTGGCCTCAAGCACGAAGCGAGCGAGAGTGATATTCCCCGTGCCTTACATTTAGTGACAGATAGTCTCTTGCTGTGGCTGGCCGTTATTACTGTGATCACAGGAATTAGCTATGCTTGAACACGGTGGCAAACTCAACCATTACATCAAAAAGTACGGCATAGCCAGCGAGTATTGGTTGGATTTATCTACCGGTATTAATCCCAATGGCTGGCCTGTTCCCCCCCTGCCTGAATATGTTTGGACACGTTTACCGGAACAGGATGATGATTTACTCACTGCAGCGGCAAACTATTATGGCAATGAAAGTTTAATTGCCCTGCCCGGAAGCCAAGCTGCCATTCAGTTTTTACCGCAATTACGCGAGCCTTGCAGAGTGAAGGTCATACACCCTTGCTATGCCGAGCATGCTTATAGCTGGCAAAAAGCAGGTCATGATGTTGAGGCCATCCATCATGACGAGATTGATTCATTGCTTGCCGAAACGGATGTGCTAATCATCATCAACCCGACTAATCCAAGTGGCAGGCAATACAAAAAACAACAACTTTTAAGCTGGCATCAACAATTACAACAACATAATGGCTGGCTTGTGGTAGATGAAGCCTTTATTGATACATCACCTGACAAAAGTCTCTGTCGTCTGCCTGCCATGCCTGGACTCCTTATCCTCAGATCAGTAGGTAAATTCTTTGGTTTGGCAGGTTGTCGTGTTGGTTTTTTAATCGCCGAACAATCCGTTCTCGATCAGATGAAAGAACACCTGGGCCCGTGGCCCATTGCAACAGCCTCGCGCTATATCACCATACAGGCTTTTAAAGATACCGACTGGCAACAACACTGCCGCCAGCAACTTCAGTTTCAATCAGCACGTCTGGCGGAATTACTGACTCGTTATGGTCTCAATCCTACCGCTGGCACTGACTTATTTCAGTGGGTCAAACATTCTGCCGCCAAAGACATACATGAGAAACTGGCAAAAAATGCCATTCTGACCCGCTTATTTGAATCCCCTGCCAGTTTGCGTTTTGGTTTACCCGCCAATGAACAGCAATGGCAGCAGTTAGAAAAAGGCCTGCAATCGCTACGAGTTGATCATGAAACATAAAACATTAATGGTTCAGGGCACCACATCTGATGCGGGAAAAAGTACCGTTGTCACCGCCTTATGTCGTTGGTTTAAACAACAAGGTTATCAAGTTGCGCCGTTCAAACCACAAAATATGGCACTCAATAGTGCAGTGACCGCAGAAGGTGGTGAAATCGGTCGCGCTCAGGCGGTTCAAGCACAAGCCTGTCATCTGGCACCACATATTGATATGAACCCGGTGCTACTCAAACCTAATAGTGACTCTGGTGCTCAGGTCATTATTCATGGCAAAGCGGTTGCCAATATGGAAGCGCGCTTTTACCACGACTATAAGCCTACGGCGATGCAGGCAGTTCTGGAATCCCACCACCGACTGGAATCGAATTATGACCTTGTTGTCGTAGAAGGTGCGGGCTCACCAGCAGAAATTAATTTACGCGATCGTGACATCGCCAATATGGGCTTTGCAGAAGCTGTAGATTGTCCGGTTATTTTGATTGCTGATATTGATCGCGGTGGTGTATTTGCTCATCTGGTCGGCACGCTGACGTGTTTATCTGAGTCAGAACAAGCGCGGATTAAAGGCTTTATTATTAATCGCTTTCGCGGTGATATGAGTCTATTGCAACCTGGTCTGGACTGGCTGAAACAAAAAACCGGTAAACCGGTGTTAGGTGTTTTGCCCTATCTGCACGGTTTACATTTAGAAGCTGAAGATGCGGTGAATACCCAACAAATAACGGGCTCAGATAAACAACTCAATATTATCGTGCCGGTATTACCCCGCATCAGTAACCATACTGATTTAGACCCATTAAGATTGCATCCTCAAGTCAATTTACAGTTTATCGGCCCTGATGACACCATCCCGGCGGCCGATCTGATTATTTTGCCTGGCAGTAAACACGTCCGTGCTGATTTAGAGTGGCTGATTAAACAAGGCTGGCCTGAAGCCATAGCTAAACACTGTCGTTATGGTGGCAAAGTGTTGGGTATCTGTGGTGGTTTTCAAATGCTTGGCAGACTGATTCATGATCCTGATGGCATTGAAAGTCAGCCTGGTAGCAGTGATGGTCTCGGCTTGCTGGATATGGAAACAACGCTAGCCGGCGATAAAACATTACGACAAAATCAGGGACAATTACTTATCAATAGTTCAGCCGTCACTATATCCGGTTATGAAATACATGCAGGTATCAGCACAGGAAAAGCGCTGGCATCGCCCCTGATGTCACTATCACATGGTCCGGATGGGGCTATCAGTGAAGATAGACAGATTATCGGTACGTATCTACATGGTTTATTTGAACATGACGAAGCGGCTCAAGCCATACTGACTTGGGCAGGTCTTGATGATGTTCAGTCTGTCGATTACTTGCAGCTTCGTGAAAATGACATCAATAAACTGGCAGAGATGATTGCAACACATGTGAACACAGAAAAGTTGATGCAGATTCTTGAGGACACACAATGAGTAAGACGCTAATTCTAGGTGGTACCAAATCAGGTAAAAGCCGACTGGCTGAACAATGGGCAAACGCTACCAGCCGAGCTGTCAGCTATATCGCCACGGCACAAGCACATGATGATGAAATGGCACAACGGATTAAACAGCATCAGCAACAACGACCAGACAACTGGCCAACCATTGAACAGCCGCTTTATCTAGGGGATGCAATAAACCAAGCAACAACTGATGTTGTACTGGTAGATTGTTTAACCCTGTGGCTGACCAATCTTTTATTAGCTGAAGGCGATTTGCTGACAGAACAGATATCCGCATTACTAGATACGCTGCAAACCACTGATAAACACATCATTATGGTCAGTAATGAAACCAATATGGGCGTGATGCCTTTGGGAGACTTAACTCGTCGTTATTGTGATGAGGCTGGTGTCTTACATCAGCGTATCGCCAAAATGAGCGATAACGTCATCTTAACCGTGGCAGGTTTACCTCACATATTAAAAGGACAACTGCATGAACAGCTTCGCTGAATGGCTAAAACAACCAGTTAAAGCGGTAGATAAGACGCATGAACAAAAAGCGCTGGCGCGTCAGCAGCAGTTGACTAAACCGCCCGGCTCTCTCGGGCAGCTGGAAAACTTAGCAGTCAAAATTGCCAGTTTACAGGCTAGTGAAATTCCGGACCTGACGCATGTTCATATCACTGTTTATGCCGCAGACCATGGCGTCATGGCTGAAGGTGTTTCAGCCTTCCCCCAATCCGTCACCGCAGCCATGATCAGAAACTTTGCCAATGGCGGTGCTGCTATTAGCGTATTAGCACAGGAGTTAACCGCAAAACTCGATGTGATTAACGTTGGTACAGTAGACGCATTGGAAGACATTCCTGGCGTATTCGATAAACGTATCGACGCTGGCACGGCGAATTTCTGTCAGGGCCCAGCGATGACAGAGCAACAATGCCAACAGGCGATATTAGTTGGTCGTGATAATGTCTTAAGTGATATTGATAACATCCAACTCTATATTGCTGGTGAAATGGGGATTGGTAACACCTCTACCGCCAGTGCTTTAGCCTCAGCTCTGCTGAAATGCGATCCTATCGATGTGGTGGGTCCAGGCACAGGACTGGACCAACAAGGTATTCAACATAAAGTCACAGTCATTCAACGTGCACTTGAATTACACCAATCAGAACTGAATGATGATCCGCTGTCGACACTTACGCTATTGGGTGGCTTTGAAATCGCTGCCATGACAGGTGCTTATCTGACCTGTGCCAAACAAGGTATTCCAGTGCTGATAGATGGCTTTATCAGTACGGTGGCGGCATTAACGGCTGAGAGAATTCAGCCAGGATGCAAAGACTGGTTTATTTATAGCCATCAAAGTGCTGAGCCCGGTCATAAAGTGGTTTTAAACGCTTTAGACGCGAAACCATTACTTCAACTGGATATGCGTCTGGGAGAAGGCAGTGGTGCCGCGGTGGCTGTTCCCCTTCTTCGCCAAGCCTGTCTGTTACACAATGGTATGGCCACATTCGAACAAGCCAATATCAGTAAAGGAGACACGTAATGTGGTTATCGTTCCAAATAGCCCTTCAATTTCTCACGATTATTCCGGTCAGCTATGCCAGTGCAAGTGATCAACAGCTTGGACGTTCCTTAGTTTTTTATCCTGTTATTGGCTTGATTATCGGCTTAATTTTGTCAGGACTCGTATCCGTCCTCCCTGTTTCCTATAGTTTGCTCAGTGCTGCTTTATTACTGACAGCCTGGGTATTATTAACGGGTGGCTTACATATTGATGGTCTTGCTGATTCGGCTGATGCCTGGTTAGGCGGTATCGGCAATAAACAACGTACGTTAGAGATTATGAAAGACCCGGCGGCGGGCCCCATTGCGGTCGTTGTATTAGCGTTAAGCTTATTAATCAAACTGGCCTTAGTGGAAATCGTTATCTCATCAGGCGAAACATCCGCCTTAATCTGGAGCATCATCCTGGCCAGAACGGCGATGCCATTATTATTTCTGACGACTAACTATGTCAGACCCAACGGCATTGGTGCCGTATTAAAACACTGCCTTCCCGTCAAGCAAGTGAAATGGATGCTGCTTATCACCACCGTCATCGCATTATTCTGCCTGGGTTTCACACCGCTGTTACTTGGGTTGATCGTATTCTTATTACTTCGCTACACGATGGAGCATCGGCTTGATGGCTTTACCGGTGATACAGCCGGGGCGATGGTCGAATTGCTGGAAATCAGCTTTTTATTGTTTTTAATTTTGTTTTAGGAAAATCCAATGTCTGATACTGAAAAAAGTGAACGTCATAAAAAACGTATGCAACGCCATAAAAATGTGGTCGATGAGAAAATTCAAAAAGCAGAAAAAGACAAAGGTTTATTATTAGTCATTACGGGTAATGGCAAAGGCAAGAGTTCTTCTGGATTTGGGATGGTGGCCAGAGCCTTGGGGCATGACATGAAAGTCGGTGTGGTTCAGTTTATTAAAGGCGCTTTTAGTACAGGCGAAGAATCATTTTTCCGTCGCTTTCCCGAAGAAGTTTCTTATCATGTGGTTGGTGATGGTTTTACCTGGGAAACACAAAACCTTGAACAAGATATTGCTTCCGCAGAAAAAGGCTGGGAAATCTGCAAAGCCATGCTTAACGATCCAGAAATTGATGTCGTTTTATTAGATGAGTTGAATATTGTCTTGAAGATGAAATATCTCAATGCCGAAACAGTATTAAATGACATCGCACAAAGACCAGAGATGCAACATGTCATTATCACCGGTCGAGGAGCCCCTGACAGCGTCATAGAGGCAGCAGATACCGTTAGCCGTATTGAGGATGTTAAACATGCATTTCGTGCCGGTATAAAAGCACAGAAAGGCATCGAATTATAAGCGGCTTTTTACCCTGTCATAAAACTGTAAAGTTACTCACATTTTCTGTGGATAACTCTGTGATTAAGTTTGGAGTTAGTCGCTAAGTGCCTCTCATACAAAGGCTCTTCTCAAAATGGTTAAAAAATAACCATATAATTTTATCATTAAAAATCAACAAGTTATAATGCTGCCATTAAAAATCAGTCGCTTACGGGAACTTTTTAATAAAAGCTTTACAGAAAAAAGACAAGTGTATAACTCTGTAGAAAAGTGTTGACATAGAGTAATGACCATCACAAAACAAAAAGCCCGGTAGTGTTCACTACCGGGCTTTTTTTATTTCACTTCTTGAAACAGATAAATCAGGATTTGACGGCTTCCGCTGCACTGTCCATTTCCAGATGAATATCCTCATCTTTTAGCGTGACACGAACATGTCCACCACCCTGACTCAATTTACCAAATAACAGCTCATCAGCCAGTGGTCGTTTGATTTTCTCCTGAACCAGTCTCGCCATAGGACGAGCGCCCATTTGCACATCATAACCATGTTCAGCCAGCCATTGGCGAGCCGCATCATTCACTTCGATAGTGACGTTTTTATCTTCAAGTAACATTTCAAGCTCTAATACCGCTTTATCCGCTACCCGAAGGATGGCATCCTTATCCAAAGGCTTAAATTGAATAATGCCATCAAGACGGTTACGGAACTCTGGCGTGAAGGTACGTTTCAGGGCTTCATTACCGTCAGAGGTTAAATTGTCCTGCTTGGTGAAACCAATGGATGGTTTACTCATCTCAGCAGCACCGGCGTTGCTTGTCATCACTAACACAACATGACGGAAGTCCGCTTTACGTCCGTTGTTATCCGTCAATGTGCCATGATCCATCACTTGTAATAACAGATTAAACACATCAGGATGCGCTTTCTCAATTTCATCTAACAACAGCACTGCGTGAGGTTGTTTGATGATGGCATCCGTTAACAGACCGCCTTGATCAAAACCAACATAACCAGGAGGTGCGCCAATGAGTCTTGATACGGTATGGCTTTCCATATATTCCGACATATCAAAACGAATCAGATCAACACCCAGATTGTGAGCTAACTGACGTGTGACTTCGGTTTTACCTACACCGGTAGGACCTGCAAACAAGAAGGCACCTGTCGGTTTTTCTGGATGGCCTAAGCCTGAACGCGCCATTTTAATCGCAGAACCCAAAGCCGAAATCGCTTCATCCTGTCCGAAGATAACGCGTTTAAGATTGTCTTCCAGTTTACGCAGATTATCCTTGTCAGCATTGGACACCGTTTTCGCAGGAATACGTGCAATTTTCGCCACGATAGCCTGCACATCATTCACACCAATCAGTTTTTTACGTTTAGACTTCGGTGCAATACGCTGCGCGGCACCGACTTCATCTAACACATCAATCGCCTTGTCAGGCAGGAAGCGATCGTTAATATGACGATGCGCCAACTCAGCAGCCTGTTCAATCGCCGCATTGGAATAACGCACATTGTGGTGCTCTTCCAGACCAGGTTTAAGGCCTTTCAGAATTTCAATGGTTTCAGCCACACTAGGTTCTGGCAAATCAATCTTCTGGAACCTACGTGCTAAAGCGCGATCATGCTCAAAAATACCCCGGTATTCCTGATAGGTAGTTGAACCAATACACTTCAGTTCACCACTGGCTAATAGTGGTTTTAATAAGTTAGCCGCATCCATCGTGCTGTTACCTGCACTACCTGCACCAATCATGGTATGGATTTCATCGATAAACAAAATCGCGTGTGGCTGCTTTTTCAATTCACGTAACAAGGCTTTCAGACGTTTTTCAAAATCACCCCGGTATTTTGTACCGGCAACCAGTGCGCCCATATCTAAAGAATAAATGGTGGTTTCTGCTAACACTTCAGGCACGTCACCATGAACAATGCGTCTTGCCAAACCTTCAGCCAGAGCGGTTTTACCGACCCCTGCTTCACCGACAAATAAAGGATTATTTTTACGACGACGACATAGGATTTGTAACGTACGTTCTAATTCATGGGCACGACCAACAAGCGGATCGATTTTACCTTTGATGGCGGCTGCATTCAGATTTTCGGCATACAATGTCAGAGGACTTTTATCCTCATCAGAAACATCTTCGCTTTCTACTTTGGCTTCTGATTCTGATGTAGCAGCACTATCCTCAACATCGCCATGACTAATCGCATTGACGACATCCAAACGTGTGACATCCTGCTTTTGCAATAAGTAAACGGCTTGAGATTGTTGTTCAGAAAAGATCGACACCAGAACATTTGCCCCAGTCACCTCAGAACCACCTGATGACTGAACATGCATCACAGCGCGCTGTAGAATACGTTGGAATGCCAGCGTTGGTTGAGTTTCGCGCTCACTATCCTCAGCGAGTGTCGGTAGATTATCAGCCAGAAAATCGCTTAATTCCTGTCGTAAAACAGTGATATCTACTTCGCACGCCTTCAATACGGCCAGTGCCTGACCATTTTCCAGTAGCGCTAATAAGAGATGCTCAACGGTAAGAAACTCATGAGCACGTTGGCGAGCATAATTAAATGCTTGGCTGAGGGTTTGTTCGAGCTCTTTACTTAACATGTTACGTTCCACCTTATTGGTTGGATATCGAACTAGGTCATTCCTCTTCCATCGTACACTGCAATGGATGACCGTGGCTTTGAGAATAGCTGTTGACCTGTTCGACTTTCGCTTCAGCTATCTCATAGGTAAAAATACCACACAAGGCACTACCTTCGGTATGCACTTGAAGCATGGTGCGTGTAGCACGCTCACGCCCCATGCCAAAAAGGTTTTCGAGGACTTCAATCACAAAATCCATTGGCGTGTAGTCATCATTTAGCATAATCACCCGGTACTTGGGTGGTTGCTTCAAGTCTGGCTTTGCTGGAGCAACGGCATATTCATTGTCGTTGTTCCATTCGTGATCATTTTCCTGACTCATGCCCTTTTTTAGCTCGCTTCATCAATCATTTTTTGTAATTCGCCGTTTTCATACAGCTCCATAATAATGTCACAACCACCCACTAATTCACCTTTAATATACAGTTGTGGGAAGGTTGGCCAATCTGCATAACGATGCAGATTTTCACGCACATCTGGCTCTGCCAATACATTCACATAAGCAAATTCTGCACCACAAGCAGATATGGCTTGAGAGGCTCGGCTTGAAAAACCACATTGTGGAAACTCAGGCGTCCCTTTCATAAACAAAATGACCGGGTTTGATTGAATCGCCTGTGTAATTTTTTCCATTACTTCCATTATTTAATCCTCGTAGTTTTGAAATTTATTATGTCTGATGAGATGGGGATGCTTTTATAGTTTTCAAGCTTAGGCTAGTTATATTCAAGCTGCAATAAGCCAAGAATCGCATCCAGCCCATTATGATTTATTGCTGTCGCCGCCTGCTGCTGCACTTTCGGTTTAGCGTGATAGGCCACACTCAAACCGGCTGGCTCCATCATTAATAAATCATTTGCCCCATCCCCCACCGCTATTGTTTGCTCAGCGACAATGTTCATTTTGTCACAACATGACAACAGAAAATCGGCTTTGGTTTGTGCGCCACAAATATCGCCGTCGACTTCTCCAGTGAGTTTGCCGTCTTTTTCTGCCAGCTTATTGGCCTGAGCAAAATCAAGCCCTAAACGCTGTTTCAATCTATCGGTAAAAAAGGTGAAGCCACCCGATACTAATGCCAGGCTAAAGCCATGTTGTTTAAGTGTCGACACCATCAACTCTGCCCCTGGACTCAATCGCAAACGTTCATCATAAACTCGTTCAAGAACCTCAACATCCAGACCTTTCAATAAGGACACTCGCTTGCGAAGTGAAGTTTCGAAGTCTATTTCGCCTCGCATCGCTGATTCTGTAATCGCTGCGACTTCGGGTTTTAGGTTCATAAAATCAGCGATTTCATCAATACACTCGATGGTGATCAAGGTTGAATCCATATCGGTGACAAGAAGTTTAGCGGCACGATGATCAAATTGTTCTGGTATCAGATTAATATCGAAATCATATTGCTGACGAAGCTGATGCATAGCCTCAGCATCAATGCCAGAGACATGAGTCACCGTCACATAGTGTTTATACCAGTTAAACTGACCAGAATATTGATGGGCGATCTGCTCTGCCAGTTCGTGAGTGAGAGTTTTGCCTTGCAGTACCAGTGTTGTCATGATGTTTCCGCACTAGATAAAAAAACGGCGAGCTGAAAACTCAGCTCGCCGAATCATTGTAAATCAGTCAGATTTAAAATTGGGGTTTAACAGGTGCTGATTTAAAACGTTCAACACTGGCCACAATTTCAGTTTCAGCTTCAGCTTTACCCACCCAGCCTTCAACTTTGACCCATTTGTTCTTTTCTAAATCTTTGTAGTGTTCAAAGAAATGTGAAAGTTGATTCAACAGACGTTCTGGTAAGTCATTAATATCTTTCACATCATCGTACATTTTATCGTGTGGCACGGCGATAATTTTGGCATCTTCACCAGACTCATCGGTCATTTTTAACATGCCCACAGGACGGCAACTGACCACTGAACCACTGATTAATGCGTACGGGCTGACAACCAATACATCAACCGGATCACCGTCATCAGACAACGTGTGTGGAACATAACCATAGTTACATGGATAAAACATCGCAGTATTCATGAAACGGTCAACAAAAAGTGCCCCGGTTTCTTTATCAACTTCGTATTTCACAGGATCAGAATGTGAAGGGATTTCAATAATGACATTGATGTCTGTTGGCAAATTTTTGCCTGAACCAACACGGTCGAGATTCATAGGGTTATGCTCCAGATAGCAAATAAACAAAGTCGCTGATTATAGAAGAAAAGCCCTTCAGGTTAAACTCTCAGCAAGTGAATAAGCATTATTCTTCATAACATCGCCAATCTGACTTTATGTCACGCGCTAAATCCATAAGCGATAAACGCAGCAAGTCACTCAATTAGCGAACGAGAAAGAACGCAGCTAACGCAAAAAGAAATAGTGAAAATAAACGACTCAGGATATGGCTTGGTAACGTCTTGGCTAATTTTGCGCCAATCGGTGCAACCCAGACACTAGTGGCAATAATCCCTAAAAAGGCTTGCCAGTGAACAAAGCCGCTCTGCCACTGCCCATCAACATGTTCGAGTTGGGATCCAATCAATATATAGCCAGCTGCCCCACTTAAGGCAATAGGCAAACCACACGCCGCCGCAGTTCCCACCGCACGTTGCATAGAAAGTCCACTCATCACCAGGTATGGCACAACCAGTGAACCACCACCAATTCCAACCATAGCGGAGACAATACCAGTAATTAAACCAGCAGAAAAAATACTCGGGGCTGCTAAAAACTTAGTTGAGACAGATTTAGGTGGCGGCAACCACATTTTTACTGCTACCAACAAAGCAAATACCCCAAACCATATCTTTAAAATATGGCTAGGCATGGAACTGGCAATATAGGCCCCGGCAAAGCTACCTAATACAAGGCTTGGCGCCAGTTTTTTCACCAAGTGCCATTGCGTTGTTTCATATTTGTGGTGAGCTAACATAGAGGAGATTGAGGTAACACTAATCGTCATTAATGAAGTAGCAATAGCCACATGAATCGCAATGTCAGATGACATACCCTGCCAGCCAAAAACCAGCATAAGAATAGGCACAATGATCAGTCCGCCACCGATACCAAACAAACCGGCCAGTAAACCAGACACCAAACCTGCAATTAGATAGCCAATCCATTCTGCCATAAAGGGTACTCTCTATTTCGTTCCAACTGGGCAAATCAATAAGATAAGTCTTTGACTTTACTTGAATATGTCAGGCGCGTATAAAAGGTAGAAAAACCATAATAAACGTGTTTCACGCCCACAGTTCGTAATGAAGAGAGGGAATTCTATGGCATCGCTCAGCTATGTTCCAATCATTCTTGGTATTTTCGGTTTACTTTGTGCTTTATTTCTTTATATCTCAATCCTGAAAAAACCTGCTGGGACAGGTAAAGTCGTTGATATCGGTGATCAGATTCATCTGGGAGCCATGGTCTTTATGAAAGCAGAATATTCGCGGTTAGCGATTTTTTGCTTATTGTGTATCTTAGCGTTGGGGTTCTCTAATTTAGGTTGGCCAAGTGCGTTTGCATTTTTTATTGGTTCTATGTGCTCCGCCTGTGCCGGATTCATCGGCATGTATGCCTCCACCAAAGCCAATGTCAGAACAGCGGTTGCCGCACAGAATCAAGGTACCTCAGCCGCTTTATCCGTTGCTTTCTCCGGTGGTTCAATCATGGGACTCACTGTGGCAGCCATGGGCTTACTGGGTTTAGGCTTTCTCTACCTGCTGTATGGTCATGATCCCCAGACCACACACATTATTCATGGCTTTGGCATGGGTGCTTCTTCAGTCGCCTTATTTTCAAGAGTGGGCGGTGGCATCTATACCAAGTCGGCTGATGTCGGGGCAGACTTAGTGGGCAAGGTCGAAGCCGGTATCCCTGAAGATGATCCCCGTAATCCTGGGGTTATTGCTGACAACGTGGGCGACAATGTTGGGGATGTTGCAGGTATGGGCTCCGATATTTTTGAATCCTACTGCGGTGCCATTATTGCCAGTATTACGATTGCCTCCACCATGGGGCTTGTTGCCGTCAATCAACTCGCCAGTGAAAAATCTACACTGATGTTTCTGCCACTGGCGTTGGCATCTGTAGGGCTTATTTGCTCGATATTGGGCATTCTCAGTGTAAAGCTATTTTCACAACAAGCCCCGAGTGTTGCATTAAGAATCGGTACCATTGGCGCATCACTTCTTTTTATAGTCACTGCTTGGTGGTTAATTGGACTGATGGGCGGTGCTGGGGAGTTATGGATTGCCGTGTTATCCGGTGCAATGGGTGGCATCATTATTGGTTTGGTGACCGAGTATTACACAGGTGGTGCCCCCATAAAGAAATTGGCAGCAAGTGGTGAAACCGGCCCTGCCACCATTATGATTTCCGGACTCGCCTTAGGCATGCAATCTGTGGCTATCCCTGTTATCACCATTGCCGCCATTATTTTTTCAGCCAGTTATGTCGCCGGGCTTTATGGTGTCGCTATTGCTGCGGTTGGTATGCTGGCAACGGTGGGGATTACTATGGCGATTGATGCTTATGGTCCGGTTGCCGACAATGCAGGCGGTATTGCTGAAATGGCGGAAATGGGTAAAAAAACCCGGGATATTACTGACTCACTTGATGAGCTGGGTAATACCACAGCCGCCATAGGTAAAGGCTTTGCCATAGGGGCTGCGGCACTGGCTGCATTGGCCATTATCAGTGCTTATATTGAAACGATCAGCCATGGTGACAGCAACTTTGTTTTATTGTTAAACAACCCGCTGGTGCTGATGGGCATGTTCCTGGGCGGTATATTCCCATTTTTGGTCAGCGCGCTGACCATGACCGCTGTCGGTGATGCTGCCTTTGACATGATTCGAGAGATTCGTCGTCAGTTTAAAGAGATTCCAGGCTTATTAGAGGGAACAGCTAAGCCCGATACTGCCCGCTGTGTTGATATCGCTACCAAAGCCGCTTTGAATAAGATGATATTACCTGGATTATTAGCCGTATTAGCTCCTGTAGTCGTTGGCTTTGGACTGGGTCCACAAGCTCTGGGTGGCATGTTGGCTGGCGCACTTATCTGCTGTGTCATGATGGCGCTGATGATGGCTAACGCCGGTGGTGCATGGGATAATGCAAAAAAATATATCGAGAAAGGGAATCATGGCGGTAAAGGCTCTGAAATACATAAAGCCGCTGTGGTTGGTGACACAGTGGGAGACCCGTTAAAAGATACATCCGGCCCAGCCATGAACATTCTGATTAATGTGATGGCCATCGTCAGCCTGGTTATCGCCCCGCTTCTCTGAACTTACATTTAATAAACTTCACAGAGGCCACATGATGTGGCCTTTTTATTTTTCGGGTACAGCATTGAAAAAAGCACTTTCACATCAACAAATTTGGGCCATAGCCGGACCGATGATTCTGGCAAATTTGTCCCCCCCCATACTTGGCTTAGTTGATACCGCTGTAATGGGCCACCTCAACTCCCCCATCTATCTAGGTGCTCTCGCACTCGGCAGTATGGTGTTTACCTTTCTGTTCTGGGGTTTTGGTTTCCTGCGTATGGTGACAACCGGCCTGACTTCTCAGGTCAATGGCCATGGCAGTCAACAGGAAACGGAGTCCGTGTTAATCCAGTCGGCTTTGTTAGCTTCGGGTATCGCGTTGTTGTTACTGTTATTGCAATGGCCGATTGCCAAGATTGCTTTCAGCTTAATTGATGGCAGTGCCGAAGTCTTATTACAGGCCCAGCAGTATTTTTTTGTTCGTATCTGGAGCGCACCAGCCACCTTACTTAATTACGCCATTATGGGTTGGCTGATTGGCATAAGCGCTTCACGATCAGCCTTAGCGATGGCAGTTGTGATTAATATCACCAATATTGTGTTGGATCTGTTGTTTGTGAATGTGCTGGAAATGAAAGCAGATGGTGTGGCTTTAGCCTCGGTTATTGCAGAATTAAGCGGCTTAATATTTGCGCTATTTCTATTAACCCGAAGAGGATTTCAGTGGCAAAGCATTGATATTCCACAGGCAATAAAGCGATTTATAAAAGAGCGACACCAGCTAGCCTTACATGGCAATTTTATGCTGAGAACCTTATGTTTAATTTTCAGTTTTGCCTTTTTCACCAATCAGGGTGCTCAACATGGTGATGTCGTTCTGGCTGCGAATATGGTTTTGCTCAATTTTATTACCTTTATGGCCTATGTCCTGGATGGTTTTGCCAATGCCACCGAAGTGATGACAGGTAAGGCTGTTGGCCGTAAAGACAAAGATATGTTGAAAGCCAGTCTTCTTATGAATGGACAATGGGCGCTAGCGGTCGCCGCTTTATTTAGTCTTGTGTATGGCTTATTTCACCAACAGATTGTCAGTATGCTTACCGATATACCGGCTGTTGCAACACTAGCGGAGCAATATAGTACCTGGGTTATTATTGCGCCGTTGCTTGCTGTTTGGTCCTATTTATTTGATGGTTTATTTGTCGGCGCGACACTTGGCAAAGAAATGAGAAATGCCATGCTGTTTTCGGTCTTTGTCTGTTTTTTACCAAGTTGGTATTTATTTCAAGACTATGGAAATCATGGCTTATGGGCAGCCCTGATGGTGCTTTTTATTGCCAGAGCCGTTTCTCAAGCCATCTATCTGCCCGGTATATTCCAGCGCATAGCCCTTAAAAAATGATTTATCCGGCTAGCAAATCAAACTTTCGCGGTTGCCCGGTGAATGGGCAAATAAACGCCAGATAATAAGCACTGAGTTGCAGATTTTCTGTGGTTTTACGCTGACCATAAAGTCGGTCACCAATCACTGGAAACCCTAGGCTTGCTGCATGCCGACGGATCTGATGTTTACGGCCTGTTTCAATCGACACATCTAACAAACTCTGTTGTTTGACTGGATCGTACTGCATAAAAACGAAATGGCTACGAGCGTGTCTGCCGTCAATCGGCAGATCAACGGTAATAGGCTTGTCGCTTGTTGCCGCTGCTGAAAACTCGCCTTCCACCCAGATTCGATAGCGCTTATCAATATCTCGTTGTTGAAATAAAGCCGATAATTTTGCTGCTGCCTGTTTTTCATGAGCAATCACAATTAAACCATTAGCGGCCCGATCCAGGCGATGCACGACGAAAGCATTACGTTGAGGTTTGAGTTCTTGCTCGGCCCAGCGAGTGACGGTGCAGTGATCGCCCCATTTCGATCCTTGGGATAATACACCGTAGGGTTTATTCCAGACGCTGTAATGGCCAAAGTCGGCCATCAACTCAGGAGGTGTCATTTCACGTTCTAACACGGCTTTGTCGTAGTAGAGATGCAAGGTTTCACCCGCTTTTAATAAACGCTTGGCTCGGCGCAAGCGTTGTGTTCTTTTGCCGACACTGACCCACACCGCTCCCTTAAGCATAATACGTTTTAAATGTTGCTTAGAAAGCGCACAGGCATCAGCTAATAGATCAACGGCATTAGCCCCTGATTTTTCAACAGGTAAATGAATTTCAAAACGATCAGTGTGATAAGACATTTTATGATGGCTGGCTTTGGCGTAGAATTAACGTAGTTTAGAGCCTTGGTGTATGTAATGTTAAGAGATAATCTCAAATTCAGTCTGATTATACTGTCTGCGACCGTTACTGGCACCGCCAGCGCTGATGTGTATAAGTGGGTCGATGAACAGGGACAGGTTCACTACAGTCAGCAAGCGCCCGAATCTGCTCCCGCAGAATTGATCAAAACACCACCGCCACCCTCTGTCGATCCAGCTCAAGCCCAGAGAGAAGTCGATGCCTTGATTGCTCAGCAAAAAGCGGCTGAACAGGAAAAGCAACAAGCACAACAACAGGCAGAGCAAAAAGCAGAACAAGAAGCAGCACTTGAAAAACAATGTCAGGATGCCAAAGACGCACTTACCGCCTATCAAAACCATCCGGGCGGACGATTTTATGATGAAAATGGCAACTTACAACGCATCAAAGAAGAAGATCGTCAACAGAAAATACAAGAATTGAGCAACAATATTAAACAACACTGTCAATAAGGAGAAGCAAAATGCCATACCTTAATATTACGACTAATCAAGAAGTTAAAGATAAAACGCAGTTTATTAAAAAGACCAGTGAAACCGTTGCTAAAGCGTCAGGTAAACCTGAAAGCTATGTCATGATTGTGCTGAATGACAACGCCAATATGTCATTTGGTGGCAGTGATGCGCCTGCGGCTATGCTTGATTATCGAGCTCTCGGCTTACCCGGTGATCGTCAGGCCTTCTCGGATACCTTATGTACACTCATCAGTGAGAACCTAAAAGTTGAAGGTGGTCGTATCTATATCAGCATGACTGACTCAGAGCGACAAAACTGGGGTTGGAATCACAGTACATTTTAAGTTTTATCCTTAACTCATAGCCTCAGGGCTAACCAATTATCATTACAGGAAAAATAAAAACACATGCGCGCCTCTAACCTGCTTATTTCCACTTTAAAAGAGACACCAGCAGACGCAGAAATTGTCAGCCATCAATTAATGCTCCGTGCCGGCCTTATCCGTCGTCTGGCATCGGGCTTATATACATGGCTGCCAATGGGACTCAAAGTACTCAGAAAAACAGAAGCCATCGTCCGCGAAGAAATGGATAGAGCTGGCGCGCAGGAAGTATTAATGCCTTCGGTACAACCGGCTGAACTTTGGCTGGAAAGCCAACGTTGGGAGAAATATGGTCCTGAATTATTACGCATCACTGATCGCCACCAACGTGAGTTCTGTTATGGACCGACCCATGAAGAAGTGATCACCGATCTGGTACGTCAGGAAATTCGTAGTTACAAACAGTTACCAGTGAATTTTTACCAAATTCAGACCAAATTCCGTGATGAAATTCGCCCACGCTTTGGTCTGATGCGTGCTCGTGAATTCCTGATGAAAGATGCCTATTCATTCCATCTGGATCAAGCTTCTTTACAAAAAACCTATGACAATATGTATGCGACATATTCTCGTATTTTCAGTCGCATCGGTTTGGAGTTCCGCGCTGTTCAGGCAGATACCGGTAGTATTGGTGGTAATGCCTCACATGAGTTTCATGTGTTAGCCAGTTCAGGTGAAGATGCTATCGCCTTTAGTGATAAAAGTGATTACGCTGCCAATGTTGAGTTAGCAGAAGCCGTAGCACCACAAGGTGAACGTGCAGCAGCCAGTGAAACTATGACCGTGGTTGAAACACCCGCAAAGCACACTATTGACGATGTCAGTCAGTATCTCAACAAACCAGCTTCACAGTGTCTGAAAACCTTATTGGTAGAAGGTGTCGAAGAAGGTTCTGTGGTTGCCCTGGTTGTTCGCGGTGATCACGAGCTTAATGAGATTAAAGCTGAAAAACACCCTCTGGTAGCCGCGCCACTCACCTTTGTTACAGCAGAAAAAGTACTTGAAATCAGCCATGCTAATATCGGTTCGGTAGGCCCTGTTGGTTTAACCATTCCTGTCATCGTTGATCATGCTGCCGCTTTTGTCAGCGACTTTGTTTGTGGTGCTAATCAGGATGACAAACATTTAACTGGCGTAAACTGGGGCCGTGATTTACCTGAACCAGAAACCGCAGATTTGCGTAAAGTTATGGCAGGCGATCCTAGTCCAGATGGTCAAGGTCATTTAGAAATCGCTCGGGGTATTGAAGTCGGACATATCTTCCAGCTTGGCGAAAATTACAGCAGCAAATTAAATGCGGTTGTGTTGACAGAATCCGGCAAATCGCAAATCGTTACTATGGGTTGTTATGGTATTGGTGTATCCCGTGTTGTCGCCGCAGCCATTGAGCAAAACCATGATGATCGCGGCATTATATGGCCCGAATCGATTGCACCTTATCAAGTCGTGTTAGTGCCTGTTAACGCTCACAAATCAGTAAGAGTTAAAGAAAAAGCTGAAGAGGTCTACCAACAACTGCTTGCCGCTGGTGTGGATGTGTTACTTGATGACCGTGGTTTGCGTCCTGGTGTTGCCTTTGCTGATATGGAACTGATTGGTATTCCACACCGCTTAATCCTGGGTGAACGCGGTCTGGATAATGGCATGATTGAATACAAAAACCGTCGTAGCGGTGATGGCGAAGAGTTTGCGATTGATGATGTGGTCAATATCATCAAACAAAAATTAAGCTGAGGTTTAATGCATGACGACAGTCATTAAAGAGACTGACTTTATCGACAGTATTGCAGACGCCCTGCAGTTCATTGCCTGTTATCATCCAAAAGATTTTATTCAGGCAATGAGCGCGGCTTATGAGCGCGAGCAATCTGTCGCTGCAAAAGACGCTATTGCACAAATTTTGGTGAACTCCAGAATGTGTGCAGAAAATAACCGTCCTATCTGTCAGGACACTGGCATTGTTAATGTCTTCATCATAGTAGGTATGGATGTGCAGTGGCAGACCACAAAAAGTCTGAATGACATGGTCAATGAAGGCGTCCGTCGTGCTTATCTTCACCCTGACAACGTTTTACGAGCCTCCATTGTGTCTGACCCTATTGGTCTACGCAAAAATACTGGAGATAACACCCCAGCGGTTATTCATACCGAAATAGTCATGGGTGATACAGTTGAAGTATTAATTGCAGCCAAAGGTGGTGGCTCAGAAAACAAAGCCAAATTCACCATTCTGAATCCAAGTGACAATCTGGTTGATTGGGTATTAAAAACGGTGCCGACCATGGGGGCTGGCTGGTGCCCGCCGGGAATGTTAGGTATTGGCATTGGTGGTACAGCAGAAAAAGCGATGCTGATGGCAAAAGAGTCATTAATGCATCCTATCGATATACAAGAATTAATCGATCGCGGTGCCGAAACGGCCACAGAGAAACTTCGTGTTGAACTCTATGAAAAAGTCAATCAGCTGGGTATTGGTGCCCAAGGCTTGGGTGGTTTAACCACTGTTCTGGATGTCAAAATCAGTGATTACCCAACACATGCTGCTTCATTACCTGTCGCCATGATTCCAAATTGTGCCGCCAGCCGTCATATTCATTTTAGTTTAGACGGAACAGGGCCGGCAGAATTTGAGCCCCCCTCCATGGATGACTGGCCAGATATTACCTGGGAAGCCGCAGAGAATACCCGCCATGTTAATTTGGATGATATAACCGCTAAAGACATAGCGGAATGGCACCCCGGAGAAACGCTGTTATTGTCAGGGCATTTATTAACAGGACGTGATGCGGCGCACAAAAAAATCGCTGATTTACTGAATAATGGTGAATCTCTGCCAGAAGGACTCGATTTTAATAACCGCTTTATCTACTACGTCGGTCCAGTTGATCCGGTTCAAGGTGAAGTTGTTGGCCCTGCAGGTCCGACAACCGCGACCCGAATGGATAAATTTACCGATATGATGCTTGAAAAGACGGGTTTATTAGGCATGATTGGTAAAGCTGAGCGTGGAGATGAAACTATTGCCTCCATCAAAAAACATCATTCGGTCTATCTGATTGCCATCGGTGGTGCAGCGTATTTAGTTTCAAAAGCGATTAAGTCATCACGGATGGTGGCATTTGAAGAACTGGGAATGGAAGCCATTCGTGAGTTTTACGTAGAAAATATGCCGGTTACTGTGGCAGTAGATAGTGAAGGTCATTCGGTACACAAAACAGGTCCGAGTGAATGGAAAATTAAAATTGCCGATATACCGATAAACAATAATTGATATTACATTCAAAGAGAGCTTAGCTATGATGATTGCATTACCTTTACACCTGTTAGCCGCTGTCATTTGGGTGGGTGGTATGTTTTTCGCCTATACCGCTCTTCGGCCTGCAGCAGTTGAATCACTGACGCAAGAACAACGCCTCCCTTTGTGGGCTGGTGTATTAAAAACCTTTTTCAACTGGGTATGGCTTTCTATCATCACCTTGCTTGTCACTGGCGCTTGGATGATTCCTTTATTAGGCGGCATGGGCGGCGTTGATGGTGTCGGTATTCATGTACATATTATGTTACTAATCGGCATTTTTATGATGCTCATTTTTATGCATGTGTTTTTTAATCCATTCAAAAAGCTTAAATGGGCTGTGGCCGAACATGACTGGATTGCCGCAGGCACGGCATTAACTCAAATACGCAAACTGGTTCTGCTTAATCTAATCTTAGGCATTATTACTATTCTGATAGCCAGCTCTGGACGTTACTGGTTAAGTTAATCATGAATACGCTGATGAAATGGTGTTTGCTCAGTCTGACAGTGATGCATAGTCAGCTGGCACCGGCAGATACCATTCAGCGAATTCAAACCCCGGATGGATCGGTTGAATTCAGTAATGTCAGGCAAGCCACATCGCAAACTGTCATTTATAAATCACAAACCGGTGAAGGCTTTGTTTTTTCAGATCAAAAACCCGCACATGGTCATTTTGAAATTCTAAAATACAGCTGTTATGCCTGTAACCCCTCATCAAAAATCAACTGGCATACCATTAAACTGGATTTTGCCTCATATGCTGACGAAGTAAAACGTTATGCCAAAAAATATAATGTTGATGCCGCCTTGGTAAGAGCAGTTATTCATGCGGAATCGGCGTTCAATCAAAAAGCGATTTCCAGAACAGGTGCTCAAGGCTTGATGCAATTAATGCCAGACACAGCCAAAGAGTTAGGTGTTGATAAGCCTTTTAATGTCGAACAAAACATAGAAGGCGGTGTTAAATATCTGGCTGAGCTGCTATCTTTGTTCAAGGGCAATACTCGCCTTGCCACAGCTGCTTATAATGCAGGACCTAATGCCGTGAAAAAATATAACGATGTTCCCCCTTACTCCGAGACAAAAGTTTATGTAGAACGTGTGAGCATTTTGCATCAACGTTATCAACATGAAAGTTAGAAAAACAAAAAAATGGCTGGCTGAAAACGACCATTTAATCCACGCTACTATGCAGAAAGTATCTTCTCATGTTCAACGTGAAGAAGGTGAATGGGTGTTGAATACCGTGACGATTGAAGGTCAGGATGTTCCCTATAAATACAAGCGTCAACGCCGATATAAATCACTAAAAGGGGCGCGGGTAGATATTGTCTATTACCCGGATAAAGAAGTCATTGCCCGTATGACTTTCGAGTACATGAAAGTGGTTAAGATTTCCCTATCCTGATACCGGTACACGCAGCGTCATCACCCCGTTACGCTGGGTGATATCCAGATGTTTCATAAAACTCATCCCCAATAAAACCACACCATCGGTCATATGCGGGTTGATACTGGCATCGACATGATTCAAGGTAATACCACCAAGACGCACCGCATCGACATCAGTCTGAAAGACAGGCACAACACCATTAGCTGTTGATACCATGGACGTAGGTCCTTTTTTCAAGCCGGCCACTTCCGCAATGGCGGCAGGGATACTGACATTGGTAGCACCGGTATCCAGCAGGAAATTCACAGGATGGCCATTAATATAACCTGGTGCCAGATAATGACCGTCACGATTACGTTTTAAAGTCACCTCACCCGTGCCTGAATTTGCTGCCATTAATGCTTGATTAGGGTTATCGCGCTGCTGAATATAGCCATTAAAGAATAAGGTGAGTGACCCCATTAAAAACAACCAGAATAATATCGTCACGATATTTCCAGAAAACAATTTTGATATATCAGGTGCACTCATCCCCTGCTCTTCCTTCTATGTTTTATCACCATAGTATAAACAACCATGACAATCTGACTAATGCTTGATATGGTGGCGCCATCTTAATAATTCAATTAGAGGTGTGTCATTAATACGATCAGTATTCTCGGCAGTGGTTGGTTAGGTTTGAGATTAGCAAGACATTTGCGCTCAGCTGACACTCATATCAAACTCTCAACGCGCCAAATAGAAAAGCAATCAATATTGAGAGATGAAGGGTTTGATGTCTATCAGATCGACATTGAGACAGCTACCGATTTTAGCCAGTTCCTGAACGCTGACACCCTGATTGTTAATATTACTAATAAAAACAAAGACGCTTTTGAAAATTTCATTAATCAGATTGAAAACAGCCCTATCAAACAGGTGTTATTTATCAGCTCCAGTTCGGTTTACCAAAACACCACTGACTGGGTCAAAGAAGAGCATCAGTTTGAAAATGAGGATAGCATTCTGTGGCAAATAGAATCGCTGTTTAGACAATCTTCGCCCTTTGTCACCAGCATTATTCGTTTCAGCGGATTAATCGGACCAGAGCGTCATCCAGGCCGTTTTTTCAGACATGGAAAACAGGTTCAGCAGGCAGATGCCCCCGTTAACTTAATTCACCTTGATGACTGCATAGGCATTATTGAGCAAGTACTGAAACAACACGTCTGGGGTGAAGTTCTTAATGGTTGTGCAGACACGCATCCAAGCAAAAAAGTCTTTTATGCACATGCTGCTGCATTATTAAACCAGCCAGTACCGAGCTTTAATCAGAATGACTCCCTATCCTACAAAATCGTCAGTAACGATAAAGCCAAATTATTGCTGTCCTATCAATTTCAGTATCCAGATTTAATGGCCATTCCCGCTAGCGCTTATGAATAATGATTTATGCCCCTGTCTCAGCCAGCTTTCTTATAGTGAGTGCTGTGAACCTCTCCATAAAAAACAGCAAGGCGCGGAAAACGCTGCGCAATTGATGCGTTCGCGATACAGTGCTTTTTATTTAGCTGAGGTGGACTATTTAATCGCCACCCTGCATCCATCAAAACGACGTATAGATGAGCGAGAACTTCTGCAGAGCACGATCAATAACACGCAGTGGTTAGGGCTGAACGTACTGGATCACCAACAAAAAAATGAATTGGCCGAAGTGGAGTTCGTAGCGTTTTATCAGGATAATCCCGTGGGTCAGTTACACGAACGCTCTCGTTTTACCTGTGAAAGTGGTGAATGGTTCTACCATGATGGGATTCTTCTGCCCGCAATCAAACTGGGCAGAAACGATCCCTGTTTCTGCGGCAGTGGAAAAAAACTAAAACGTTGTCACGGTTAATTATCACCCAGATAACGTTTTCTTTTAGCGGGTGTTAATTTATCTAAATCCACCATCACCAGACCATCAATACAATGGCCAAAATCAGCGTCGATATTAAAATCGATAAAGCGTACGCCCCCCTCTTCACAGACATCCGCATACTGTTTATATAGGGTAGGGACAGTCACATTCATATGGGCAAGCTGCTCACGCATCGCAGTAAAATCAGCCTCGGCATCGGTACCACAATAGGTTTGCAGTACTTGTTGTTGCAAACTCCGATCAGTGATGTAGGGATTTTTCGCTATTGCTAAATGTTGGTCATCAGGGAAATAGTGCTGATAATAAGCAACAATTAATGCCTTAGCGAAATCAGGATAGCTGTTTGACAGACTCACAGGCCCAAACAGATAGCGAATATCAGGATATCGATTCAGATAAGCCCCAATGCCGTACCATAAGTAATCAAGACTACGTCTTCCCCAGTATTTCGGGCTGACAAAACTTCTACCCAGCTCAATGCCCTTTTCAAAAAAAGGCTGCATCGCATCGTGATCGTAGGTAAATAGCTCCTGACTATAAATTCCCCGGCTGCCAGCTTGTGACAGAATGTGGTTAACTTCACCAATTCGGTAAGCGCCAGCGATTTCTAATTCGTTTTCATCCCATAGAATCAGATGCCGGTAATCGCGATCATAACGGTCGATATCGCGTCTTTTACCTGTGCCCTCACCGACCTGTCTAAACGTAAACTCGCGTAAGCGGCCTACCTCATGCATCACAGCTGAGTCAGGTTGATAGTCAAACAAATAAATCTTTTTATTATCGGCTGTCTGACCTAATAACTCGGCCGTTTGTAACTCACGTTTGATATTACGTCTGTCCTGGGGGTGAGCGATGGTTTGTTCTGTGACAAATAACGGTTTTTTGCCTTTTGCCATACGATAAAGATGGCGACGTAATAATTTGGCTTTTTCTGCTTTCACCAGCGGGAGTTGGTCAACCTGTTTATAGGGAATAGGTTCTCCGACACGCATGGTGATGTTCTTCGAGTTTTTATTAAACATCTCATGCGCCAGCATCATGCCTGAAAGCGGCTTATAGACCATGGATGCACTGTAGAACAATGAAGAATTTCTGGCACCGACATAAATGGGCAAAATAGGCGCATTGGTTTTCTTGGCGAAGTTCAAGAACCCCGTATTCCATTTACCATCACGCACACCACTTGGACGAATACGCGACACTTCTCCGGCAGGGAAAACGATCACCGCTTCTTCATTATTCAGGCAATCAATAATACGGGAAATACTGCTTTTTCGAGTCGATTTAGATAGATTATCTACGGGCAAAAATAAAGAATCGACCGCATTAAAATTCATCAGCATATCGTTAGCAACGATTTTTACATCACGGCGGACTTCACCCACTAATTTTAATAATGACAAGCCGTCCAGTGCACCAAGGGGATGGTTTGCGACAATCACTACGCGACCCGTTGCGGGAATATTATTGCGATCACGGTGACTGATGCTGTAACTGAAGTTGAAATAATCCAGCACCTGTTCGATAAAATCGAAGCCTTTTAAATCCTGATGCAAGTCCAGGAAACGATTTACTTCTTGCTCATGAGTAATCTTACGCAAAAAACTAATCGTCGATTTTTTTATCCATGGACGGGAATGTTCGAATTTAGGAAATTTTTGTTGAACAGCTTGTTCGATATTGAGCATGTTTTCTCTCTATGCTTGCAGATAGCATGCAAGCATAGAGAGAAGATGTGACAGTGTTATAACGTTTTAATGACGTTTTTGTGACGATTAATGATCGTCAGCGTGGGAGAAGTATAAGGCTAAGGAGATGAGACCAATACCGGCAGCTAGAGCCAGCAAATCAAGAGGTCCATGGAAGTCCATACTGATAGCATGTTCGAAAAAGTTAACGATCAGAATCATCAGAACAACACGACCTAAACGCGCTTTTAAATCATCTAAACTATGGATAGCTAATACTTTTGAGTTCTCACTCTCTTCTGCTTCTTCAATTTTGCTGATAAACAGCTCATACAAACCAAGAGAAAAGATAAATAAAACCGTGGCTAGTAGATAACCATCAATCACTTCAACCACATGTGTCACGGTTTCAGCACGAAAGTCTTGCCGTGCTTCACCAATGAGATCAGGCGACATATAAAGCCCCAGATGGGTGACTAAATAATACACATCAACGGTTGCCATATAGAACATTGCTAATGCAGTTATCAGGCTGGCGATAACCGCCGTCAGAACAACAAAGCGGCTATTCCAGAGCGCTTTCTCAAACAATCTTTCCATGGGAATTTAAACTCGTGTGTTTCTATGCAGCCTGAACAGGAATGGCGTGACGCATATGCGTAATATCGTTGTTTTCATCAAGATAAACCAAAGTAGGTTTGAAGTTCTCGACTTCTTTGGCATCTAAGGTGACAAAAGCACAAATGATTAAACGATCACCTGGGGAAGCTTTGTGCGCAGCGGCACCATTGACAGAGATAATATTTGAGCCATCCTCAGCGCGAATCGCATAAGTGGTAAAGCGTTCGCCATTAGCGACGTTATAAATCTGGATTTGCTCATATTCATGAATACCGGCCGCTTCCAGTAACTTTCCATCAATTGCACACGAGCCCTCGTATTCCAGTTCGGAATGAGTGACGCAAGCACGATGTAATTTTGCTTTTAAAAAGGTCAGTTGCATAGCCAGAATGTTCTTATGAAATAGCTCAATATTATCGCTTTTTAAGAAAAATCAGGCAAGGTCACAAGCAATATTATCTATTAGCCTGACACTACCGAGCCGTGCAGCAGCAAGAATGCGAAGCTGTTTGTCGTTAGCATTGGCCAGTTCTAAATCTTCTGCGCGGCGAATATCCACATATTCAGGTTCTAAACCTGCTTCTTGTAATTGCTGTTTTGCTTGTCCGCACAGCAAAGAAAAATCGGTCTCGCCCTGCACTTCAATCGCGTGTTTAGTGGCGAGCAGTGTTTTATATAAAGACGGCGCCTGCACTAACTGTTTCTGAGTTAATAAGGTATTTCTGGAACTCATTGCCAGCCCGCTATCCTGCCGTTTTGTAGGTACGCCAATCACATCTACCGTTAAGTTCAAATCAGCGACCAGCTTTTTGATTAACATTAATTGCTGATAATCTTTTTCGCCAAAAATCGCAATATCCGGCTGAACCATATTGAATAATTTTGTCACAACGGTTGCCACGCCATCAAAATGTCCAGGACGACCTTTACCACATAATTTATCATCAAACCCAGGCACAATGACTTTTGTTAGTGACGCCATGCCATTCGGATAGATCATCTCTTCTGTCGGCGTAAAAATAAGCTCACAATCCAGCTCGCTCAGCAATTGAACATCGTCATTCAATGTGCGCGGGTAATTCGTCAAATCCTGTTGATCATTGAACTGTAACGGGTTAACAAAAATACTCACCACAACCCGGTCTGCCAGTTCACGTGCTTTTTGTACTAGCGACAGATGCCCTTCATGCAGATTTCCCATCGTCGGAACAAAAGCAATCACTTCATTTTGCTGTCGCCAGCTTTTAATACGTGTTTTTAATGCACTCAGGTTTTCTGCAATCGCCATTAGAATTGCTGCTCCGCATTTGGAAACGCACCAGATTTCACTGATTTCACGTAGGAGGCAATGGCCGATTGTATTGAGCCTGTATCAGCTAAAAAGTCATGACTGAAGCGCGGACGTTTTCCAGGCGTTAAGCCCAACATGTCATATACCACCAGCACTTGACCATCACAGTCACTGCCTGCACCAATACCGATAACTGGAATATCCAATTGTTTGCTGACTACCGCACCTAAGGTCGCCGGTACACATTCCAACACCAACATATCTGCTCCAGCTTCTTGCAAACTGATAGCATCGGCAATCAATTCTTCAGCCGCCGCTGTCTCACGACCCTGCACAATATAACCACCTAAGCGGTGAACTGATTGAGGTAATAAACCGAGGTGTCCACAAACAGGAATACCCCGCGCAGTGAGTTGTTTCACTGTCTCAATGATGACCGCCCCGCCTTCAAGTTTGACCATCTGCGCGCCACCTTCGGCCATCAGTCGGGCAGCATTTTTGATAGCTTGGTCTGGATTGGCATAACTCATAAATGGCATATCAGCAATAACGAATAATTTATCGCTGCCGCGGATAACATTGGCTGTGTGATAAATAATATCGTCAACACTGACAGGAACAGTACTTTCCTGGCCCTGGATCACCATACCCAGCGAATCACCTACCAGCAGAATATCGACACCGGCTTGCTCAAGCGCATAACTGAAACTGGCATCATATGCTGTCAAAACAGCGATTTTTTCCTGCGCCACTTTCATTTGACGCAGATGTTTAAGGCTAATACGGCTCATGATTATTTCTTCTCTGAGACGGGCAAAGGATTGTAATAATGACGACCACTTTGAATGCTACAGATTTGTTCGAGTAATTGCAGGTAGTCCTGATCACCGTTCACCAAATCGATCTGCTCCGCGTTGACAATTAAAAGGGGTGACGCATCGTAATAATGGAAAAAATCGGCATAAGTATCGGCTAAACGTTTCAGATAGCCTTCTTCTACATGTTGTTCATAACTAATGCCACGCTGAGCAATCCGCGATTTTAGTACAGGTAAAGAGGCTTGTAGATAGATGACTAAATCAGGCGTTCTATGATGCAAAGTCAAATTATCATAGACCATATTGTATAAAGCTAACTCATCGTCATCCAGGGAAATTTGAGCAAATAATTTGTCCTTTTCCACCATAAAATCAGCGATATGCAAATCATTGAATAAATCATCCTGATTTAGTGACTTACCCAATTTGACTCGCTGCATCAGAAAGCTCAACTGCGTAGGTAAAGCAGACTGTTTCGGATACAGATAAAATTTTTCCAGAAAGGGATTTTGTTCAGGCTGCTCAAGTAAAACCGAACCAGAAAAACTCTCGGCCAAACGTTTCACTAAATGGGTTTTACCCACGCCGATGGGGCCTTCAACCACAATATAACGATGTGTTAGCGAGTGATTCATTGTTTATGCATTTCCACTTTTCTCAATCCATCCAAAGGACAATCTTGCTTTATGGTTGCTAAATCACCTTTACCAGGGATAGTGATATCAGCAGCAATTTCAGCTAATGGGTACACCACAAAAGCACGTTCTGTTAAGCCAGGATGCGGGACTTTTAATCGTTCATCATCGATCATCAGATTAGAATAAAGCAAAATATCCAGATCCAGCGTACGTTCACCCCAATGTCGCTTTTTTATTCTTCCGTGCTTTTGTTCAAGTTTTTGCAGGTTATCAAGCAATACATGCGGCGGCAATCCTGTGTCCACCTCGACAACAGCATTCACATAATCAGGCTGATCCTGGGGTCCCATTGGCGGGCTATGATAAAGCGATGATTGTTTGATTAGACGCGTGTTGTCGAGTTTTTTTATATCGTCAATCGCTGTCAAAATTTGCGTTTGCGGGTCGTCTAAATTACTTCCCAATCCGATAAACACCTGCATTAATTCTGTTCCGTTTTTTTTGCTGCTGGTCGTCTTCGACGTCGACGGCGGGGCTTTTTTACACTGCTCTCTTTACCCAGCGAATCAACCATTACCTGCTGCTGAGTGGCTGTTTCAGCCTGAAATTTTGTCCACCAATCGACAGGTTCGTTCAACGGTTCACCAGACTCTGCACGTAATGCTAAAAAGTCATATCCAGCGCGAAACTTTGGATGTAATAAGGTTCTGTATGCCCTTTTCCCCTGACGCTTCAATAATCGGGGCTGTAAAGTCCATATATCACGCGTTACCAGACTATAACGCTTTGGAATAGCAACACGTTGGATCTGCTCACCAATAATTTCTGAGGACGCTCGCTGCATCGCTGGAATTTCTGGCATGCCGTTTGTCATCAGCAATAAGGTTCGTTGTCTCACCGGTTCCCATAAAATCGCTGCGAATAAAAATGCTGGTGTAACCGGTTTATCAGCAGCAATACGGATATCTGTGTTCTCTAATGCTTTCATCAGCATTGTTCTTGGATAGCCGTCTTGCTCTTCATGTAATAAAGCAGCTGTTTGAGGGTACAGATGTTCAAACAGGCGGTAATGACAAAGTAAATCATGAGTCATCGCCGCTTGGCCGCTCAGGTATAGTTTGAGTGTTTCATCAAACAATCGTGCCGGAGGGATATCTCTAATCAAATGTGCCCAGTCAAAGATGCCCTGTTCCGTCTGTTTATCCAGTTTTAGACCCAGCTTAGCCAAAAAGCGGCAGGCCCTTAACATGCGTACAGGATCTTCCCGATAACGTGTTTCCACGTCACCAATTAAACGGATAAGGCCAGCATTAAGATCAGCCATGCCACCGGTATAATCAATAATAGAGAAGTCTTTAATATTGTAATAAAGGGCATTAATCGTAAAGTCGCGACGCCAGGCATCCTGCTCTAAAGTGCCGTAAACATTGTCCTGCATGATGCGACCTTGGGTATCAACATGCTGTTTAGCTTCAGGGGGAGCTCTGAATGTGGCAACTTCAATGACCTCGCGTCCAAACCTGACATGCACCAGTTTGAAACGTCTGCCAATCAGTTGGCTACGTTTAAACAATTTATGTACTTGCTCAGGAGAAGCATTCGTGGCGACATCAAAGTCTTTTGGCTCATAGCCAAGTAATAAATCACGAACACAACCACCCACCAGGTAAGCCTCATAACCCGCCTCTTTCAAGGTATACAATACCTTGAGCGCATGTTGGCTAATCTGTTTACGCGAAATTGTGTGTTCGCTACGAGGGATAATTAACGGTTCGCGCCCTTGTTGTGGATCTTGACCGCTTTTGCCTCTCACCAATTTGTTGAAGATTTTATTTAACGACAGCATAAGCTTTGAATAATACCATGCTCATTAGCATTTCTATGATTTATATCATCGAACATCATGATAATAAGGCAGCCTGCACAGGACCAAAAGAACGTCTATGAATATCGGTTACCCCCAAACTGAGAAGGGCTTGTTGATGCTGCTTGGTTGGATAACCTTTATGTTTGGCAAAACCATAACCAGGATACACATTATCCAGTGCCACCATTTCCTGATCCCGTGCGACTTTAGCTAAGATTGAAGCGGCAGCAATGGCAGGCTCAGATTGATCACCTTTGATAATCGTTGTTACCGGGCAATTGAGTTTGGGTGCGTGGATACCATCAACAAGCACATGTTCAGGTGAAATTGATAGGGCTTCAACAGCCCTTTTCATTGCCAATAAACTCGCCTGTAAGATATTTAGTTCATCAATTTCTTCTGGTTCAGCTCTGCCCATGGCCCATGCCAGAGCATGCTTTTGAATCAGTGGCACCAAAAATTCTCTTCGTTTTTCAGTGAGCTTTTTTGAGTCTGCCAAGCCTGGTATAGGGTTTTGTGGGTCAAGAATGACTGCAGCCGTCACCACCGGACCCGCCAGAGGACCACGCCCAACCTCATCCACTCCGGCAACGTAAATGGTCTCTATCATGACGATTTAGCATCAATAAACGAGATAACTGCTTTTGCTGCATTCTCAGCGCCGCCGGAAGGCCCTAACGCATTAAGCACTTGTTGCTGAACAGATTCAGCGTTTTGTTTAGCATCCGCGGCTGTTAAGAAATACAACAATCGGGGGGCTAATTCTGAAACGGAAACCTGCTTTTGTAATAATTCGGTGACCACATTTTCTCCAGTCACAATATTACACAAGCCGACATAGGGGATTTTCACCAGTCGTTTAAGTATGTGATAAGTCAACGGTGCAACTCGATAAGTAATTAAATGTGGAACACCCAACAAGGCAATTTCCAGCGTCACCGTACCTGACGCAGCAACAATCGCATCACAACTTCGAACGACATCACAAAACTCACCGGAAATAACTTTCACTTTTACCGCTGTTTGTGACAAAAATGGCTCTATCAATGCCCTGTCTAATCCTGGCGCCAAAGGTAAAATAACCTGTATAGAACTGTCGCGTTGTTGAATATGTTCAGCTGTCGCCAACATTACCGGTAATAAAGCCTCAACTTCACTACGACGACTGCCGGGAAACAAACCCAATACCGGCGCATTTTCATCGAGTGAAAAGTGAGACTTTGCTTGTGCAGAGGTCAAGTCTGAGTGCACGGCATCGACTAAGGGATGACCAACGCATTTTACCGGCACACTCGCTTTTTCATAGAGTGTCTGTTCAAAGGGAAATAAAACCAGCATCAAGTCGACATAACGTTTTATCGCTTTAATCCGGCCGGCACGCCATGCCCATATTTTAGGGCTAATGTAGTAAATAACCGGGATACCCAGTTCATGAGCCTTTTTAGCCAGTTTTAGATTAAAACCCGGGTAATCCACTAAAATTAATGCATCAGGTTTCTTTGCGGCTAAACGCTCGACGGTTTTATCAAAAATAGCTTTGATATGAGCATAACGTTTAATGACTTCCACCAGCCCCATAACAGCCAGCTCAGCAAAGTCAGTGATAATCTCAACACCGGCATCGCGCATGGTTTCGCCACCAATGCCAGAAACAATAATATCAGGCCTTTGTTGTTTTAAGGCCTTTAACATTCTGCCTGCATGAGCATCGCCAGAGGCCTCGCCCGCCACTACAAATAATTCAGGCATGCTTATTCAGTCTCATCGGCTTCCAGATAACCAGCTAACTCAAGACCGAAGCCTGAGACACCCGTTAATTTTGTCGGCGTGCCCATCACTCGCATTTTTTTAACGCCTAATGCAGACAGAATTTGTGCTCCGACACCAAACGTACGTAAGTCCCAACCACTTTTGACGGGCAAAGGACTTTCATCACGGTCTTCCCTTTCATAACGTGCAATTTTGGCTGCTAATTGTTTATTCTGTGCTGGCAAGCGCAACACCACCAAAACGCCTTTTCCAGCTTGTTGTATTTTTTTCAATACTTGTGGAACTGGCCAATGTGTGGGTTCTCTGACTGAACCTAAAATATCACTGAGTGGATCGGCCATATGTACACGTACGATAGTTTCCTCATCAGGTTGAATATCACCATACGTTAACGCCAGATGCACTTGCGAGTTGACTGAGTCCTGAAAGCTGAAAAGCTGGAAGTCGCCGTATTCTGTAGGAAACTGACATTGAGATAACTTTTCGACGGTCATTTCATTTTCGAGTCGATAACTTATCAGGTCAGCAATCGTCCCGATTTTCAAATTATGTGTTTGGGCAAAAGTCTCTAAGTCCGGACGTCTGGCCATACTGCCATCATCATTCAAGATTTCGACAATCACCGCCGCTGGAGACAATCCGGCAAGCTGAGCTAAATCGCAACCTGCTTCCGTATGACCCGCACGAGTTAACACGCCACCCGGTTGCGCTTTTAATGGGAAAATATGGCCTGGTTGAACCAAATCTTCTGGGCGTGAATCAGGATCAACGGCGACTTGCACGGTCAACGCTCGATCGGCCGCTGAAATACCGGTGGTCACCCCTGCTGCGGCTTCAATTGACACCGTAAAATTAGTTGAGTATGGCGTCTGGTTATCACTTACCATCAGAGGCAAACGTAATTCACGACAACGATTTTCCGTTAGTGTCAGACAAATCAGACCACGCCCAAACCGTGCCATAAAATTAATCGCTTCTGGCGTCACTTTTTCTGCGGCCATAATGAGGTCACCCTCATTTTCACGATCTTCATCATCCATGATGATAACCATTTTTCCTTGTCTCAGATCCTCGATAATTTCTTCTGTGCTATTAAGTTGCATATTAGGAGTATAACCGTGTTTTACAGTGTTTCATTGACAAAATCTGACGACTGGCCAGGTAATAAACGTTCTAAATAGCGGGCAATCAAATCAACTTCTAAATTGACCATAGTGCCAACGTTGTATTCTTTAATGATCGTTTCCTGCATCGTATGAGGAATGATATTGATGTCAAACCAGCCTGGTCCAACTTGGTTGACGGTCAGACTCACTCCATCGATGGTAATAGAGCCCTTTTCAGCAACATAACGTTCCAGATTAGCTGGCACTTCAATACGAAACTGAACTGATCGTGCTGATGGTGTCAGTTGTAACACCTTACCTAAACCATCGACATGGCCGCTGACCATGTGTCCACCAAGCCGGTCGCCAACAGCCAGCGCTTTTTCAAGATTGACAGCCGAACCTGCTGCAATTTGGGAAAGGGCTGTACGCTCAAGGCTTTCTTTGGAAACATCAAAACTGACGTGAGCTTCATCCAGCTCAACCACTGTCAGACAAACACCATTAATCGCAATACTATCCCCGAGAGAAACATCAGACAGGTCCAATTTCTGGGTCGCCACTTTTAGTCTCATATCACCACCACTTGGAGTGACAGAAGTAACCTGACCAATAGCCGCTATGATACCGGTAAACATGAATTAAGATTCCTCGCTATATATGGGTTTTGCAGTGATACGCCAATCTTTTCCCACTGCACGAATATCATCAATTTCTAAAGAAAGATTCTGAGCCATCGACACCATACCTGGTAAATGAAACAGGCCGCGAGCCATATCACCCATAATTTTAGGTGCCATATAGATAATTAACTCATCAATTAAACCCGCTTTCAATAAGGCACCATTCAAAACACCACCTGCCTCAACCATTAACTCATTTATTTCTCGCTGGGCCAAAACGGCCATCAATGCATTCAAATCTATATTATTATCAGATGATGGCAGCACCAGACATTCAGCCATATCAGCTACAGCAATATCTTTTGCGGTAATTACCAGCACTTTACCTTCTTTAAGAATTTGAGCATCAGCCGGCAGTCGTCCCTCACTATCAACCACAATTTTGAGTGGCTGTCTGACTTTCTGTCCAGAAGGATACCAGTTGTCATCTGATGGTGAAAAACGCACATTCAATTGCGGATTATCCGCGAGGATTGTACCGATACCGGTCATGATGGCTGAACTGCGTGCACGTAGTTTTTGTACATCGAGTCTGGCTTTCGGTCCAGTTATCCATTTACTTTCACCAGAAGCCATCGCTGTGCGACCATCCAGACTCATCGCGACTTTACTTCTAATGTATGGACGACCATAGCGCATACGATACAAAAAACCGGGATTGAGCTTCTCAGACTCTGAACTTAACAGCTTGGTATGCACTTCGATGCCGGCCTCTCTTAAACGATGTATGCCTGAACCCGATACCACCGGATTAGGATCGGTCATCGCTATAAATACACGTTTAACACCAGCATTAACTAGGGCATCAGCACAGGGAGGAGTTCGACCGTAATGACTGCATGGCTCAAGCGTAACGTAACAATCAGCACCTTTGGCTTTTTCACCAGCCTGGTGCAGTGCATTCACTTCCGCATGACCTTCGCCAGCGCGTTGATGCCAGCCTTCACCAACAATCTGATTATCTTTGACAATGACACAGCCAACACGAGGATTAGGGTCAGTGGTATAAAGTCCGTTTTTGGCAAGCTCAATGGCTCTTGCCATATAAAATTCAGCAGAAGCCATGATTTATTCTCTCTATTTGAAACAAATAATGGTTAATGCTCATCATAACGGGACTTAGTGCGCTGAGTATCATTAGGTGAAAGATATCAGTGCTGATGAACATGTTTATTTTTTATCATCCGCTTCAGATTTATTTTCCATTCGTTCAATTTCTTCACGAAAGGCGTTTACATCCTGGAAACTTCGATACACAGAAGCAAAACGGACATAGGCGACTTCATCTAACTCACGAAGTGCATCCATTACCCAGTCACCGACTAAACGACTGTCGACTTCCCGTTCCCCTGTCGCCCAAAGTCGACGAGTAATGGTTTTAACTGCGCTATCAACCGCATCAATACTGACAGGTCTTTTTTCCAGTGCTCGCATAAAGCCCGCTCGCAATTTATTTTCATCAAATAACTCACGAGAGCGATCACGTTTGATTAGACGAGGCAGACTTAATTCGGCTGTTTCGTATGTGGTGAAGCGCTCATTACACTCCACACACATACGACGTCGACGGATGGCATCGCCCTCCGCCGACAGTCGGGAATCAACAACTTTAGAATCATCTGCACCACAAAATGGACAGCGCATAGGGTTTCCGAAGCTTAAGCGTAAACAGGCAAGCGGTCACAAACAGCCTTAACTTTGCTCTTAACATCGTTAATGACTTGCTCACTGCCTGCCGCATCAATTACATCACACATCCAGTTTGCCAGATCGCGACATTCTTCTTCTTTAAAACCACGTGTAGTCACAGCTGGTGTACCAACACGAATTCCTGATGTCACAAAAGGTGATTGTGGATCATTTGGAACCGCATTTTTATTAACAGTAATATGAGCTGCACCTAACCAGGCATCAACATCTTTACCAGTCAGACCCGCTTCAATAAAACTGACTAAGAATAAGTGATCATCAGTACCATTTGAAACAACATCATAACCACGAGTCATAAACACGTCAGCCATCACACGTGCATTTTTAATCACTTGTTCCTGATACGTTTTAAACTCTGGCAACATCGCTTCTTTAAATGCAATGGCTTTTGCAGCGATCACATGCATTAAAGGACCACCCTGGAAGCCTGGGAATACAGCTGAGTTCAGTTTTTTCTCAATCTCAGGATTTGCTTTAGCCAGAATCAAACCACCACGTGGACCACGTAATGTTTTATGCGTTGTTGTTGTGGTGACATCGGCAATTTGCACTGGGTTAGGATATAAACCTGCAGCCACCAGACCAGCGACATGAGCCATATCAACCAACAAATAAGCGCCCACAGAATCAGCTATATCACGGAAACGCTGCCAATCCACTACACGAGAATAAGCAGAAAAACCTGCCACAACCATTTTTGGCTGGTGTTCTTTGGCTAAACGCTCTACTTCGTCATAATCAATTTCGCCAGTTTCGGCATTTAAACCATATGAAACTGAATTATAGATTTTTCCTGAAGCACTGACTTTAGCGCCATGCGTCAGGTGACCACCATGTGCCAGACTCATACCCAAGATCGTATCACCGGTTTGTAGCAGAGCAAGATAGACTGCCGCGTTAGCTTGTGAACCAGAATGCGGTTGCACATTGGCATAATCAGCACCAAATAACTCTTTAGCACGTTCAATAGCAATGGCTTCTACTGTGTCAACATGCTCACAACCACCGTAATAACGTTTGCCAGGATAACCTTCAGCATATTTATTAGTTAAAGATGAGCCCTGAGCTTCCATTACACGAGGGCTCGTATAATTTTCAGAAGCGATCAGTTCAATATGATCTTCTTGACGTTTATCTTCCGCAGTGATTGCATTGAACACTTCATCGTCAAAGCCAGCGATGGTCATGTTTTTCTTGTACACAGTATTCCCCTGTATCTACTGTAAAATGGGACATTATTCTATCTCACAACGTCGCTGGCATCTATGGCATAGTGACAGTTTTATTCGCATAAGGATTAAATCACAGCTTATGAAAATAGGATTAATTGGAACAGGCCTGATGGGGCAAGCCTTATCACATCACTTATTAGCAGAAAATCAACCCCTGGTGGTCTTTAATCGCAGTCTGGAAAAGTGCGATGAGCTAAAAGCCAGAGGCGCTGCTGTAGCCACATCTGCGCAAGCATTAGTAGAACAGAGTGATATTTGTTTGCTTTTCTTAAGTGATGCAAAAGCCATTAGCTCGGTTCTGGATGATATTGACGATGCAGCCTTTAAAAATTGTCTGCTTATCCAAATGGGCACAATAGCCCCGGAAGAATCACGCAATCTTGCGCAGCGGGTACGAGCTACTGGCGGCCGTTATCTTGAATGTCCGGTACTAGGAAGCCTGCCAGAAGCTGGCAGTGGCAAACTAATTTTAATGGCTGCGGGAAAAAAAACGGATTACAAAGCAGCTTTACCCTTACTGGAGTTAATTGGCCATGAACCACAATATATTGGCGATATTGGCCAGGGTGCCACTGTCAAACTAGCCATGAATCAGTTAATCGCCGGATTGACAGCCAGTTTTGCCTTAAGTCTTGCCTTAGTGGAAAAAGAAGGGATTGCGACAGAACAATTTATGAAAATTGTTCGTGATAGTGCTCTCTACGCACCGACCTTCGACAAAAAATTAAGTCGCATGATTGAGCGTGATTTCTCTGAGCCTAACTTTCCTACCAAACACCTGGCAAAAGATACGCGTCTTTTCTTGTCTGTTGCCAATGAGCTAGGTTTAGATACCAGTGCATTGAAAGGTATTGAGTTACTCTTACAAAAAGCTCTGGATATGGGACTGGACAACACCGATTACTCAGCACTGATGGCAGCTGTTTCGCCCAAGGAATCATAAAAAAAGCCCTCGTTTGAGGGCTTTTTTTTAGGCTTAAACTTCGAACAAATCTCGTCTGATAATCGTTTCTCGGCGGTCAGGTCCAGTTGAAATAATATCAATCGGCACGCCGGCAAGGCTCTCAACTTTTTCAATATACGCACGTGCATTTTCAGGCAAATCATCATATTGAGTGATGCCTAAAGTAGACTCTTTCCAACCCGGCATATCAATGTAAACCGGTTCACAACCTTCAAATTCATCAGCGCTTAAAGGCAAGATATCAACAGGCTGTCCGTCTTTCTGATATGCAACACATAGACGAATCGTTGCAATACCATCAAGCACGTCTAATTTGGTCAAACATAATCCCGTTATGCTGTTGATCCAGCTAGCACGATTTAGAGCAACCATGTCTAACCAACCACAACGGCGATCACGTCCGGTTGTCGCACCTTTTTCCATCCCTTTTTCAGCCAGGTATTTACCTGTTTCATCAAAAAGCTCAGATGGGAATGGGCCACCACCGACACGAGTTGCATAGGCTTTTGTAATACCCAGGACATAATCGATGTGACAAGGGCCAACACCAGAACCTGTGGCACTGCCACCGGCGGTTGTATTCGAAGAGGTCACATAAGGGTATGTGCCGTGATCAATATCCAGCAGAGCACCTTGTGCACCTTCAAACATGACATTGTCACCTGCTTTGTGATATTCCTGAAGCATCGCTGGGATATCAGCAATAAGCGGGATTAGTACATCACGCATTGCCAATGTTTCTTGTAATACTTTTTCATAACTTACCGGCTCAACCTGATAGTAATTAACCAGCGAGAAATTATGAAACTCCATGACTTCCTTTAACTTCTCAGCAAAGGCTTTTTCATTCATTAAATCACCAACACGCAGACCTCGGCGACCCACTTTGTCTTCGTATGCTGGTCCGATACCTCGACCAGTCGTACCAATAGCCGCTTTACCTAAACGCAGTTCACGTGCTTGATCAAGCGCAATGTGATAAGGCAGAATGAGAGGACAAGCGGCACTGATTTTCAATCGTTCACGGACAGGAATGCCATTTGACTCAAGCTCGTTCATTTCTTTTAAAAGAGCTTCTGGACAAACGACGACACCATTACCGATCAAACATTGAACGTTCTCACGAAGAATGCCTGACGGAATAAGGTGTAAAACCGTTTTTTTGCCATCTATTACCAAGGTATGACCTGCGTTATGGCCACCTTGAAAACGAACAACAGCGGAAACATTATCCGTCAGTAAATCAACTAATTTACCTTTACCTTCATCGCCCCACTGGGAGCCAATTACAACAATATTTTTAGCCACGAGTATGTGTTCCTGTTTCAGTCACTTGCCAGTGACCATCTAGTTTTACCAATGTGTGTGTAGTTGGAGTTTCAGAACCAGGGAATTGATAGATAACCACCTTACCTGATTCACGTAATGTTTTAACAGCAGCATGAAGACTGGCATCTTCAAGCCATTGGACACCAATTGTTTCTTGATGAAGTTTTTGCGTTGGAAGCTCGGTCACCAACTTTTTCAGATCAAGACTGAAACCCGTCGCTGGTTGCGCCAAACCAAAATCTTCGCCGATATCATCATAGCGGCCACCGGCAGCTATCGCGTGTGATGAATTAGGCTTGTAGGCGGCAAAAACAACACCTGTGTGATAGTGATAGCCGCGTAACTCAGCTAAATCAAAATTAATAGCAATCTCTGGAAGTCTTTGCGTCAGGGCATTTGCTATTTGCTCAAGCGTAGTTAACGCATCCTGAACTGATTGTGGTGCTTTCTTTAATACTTGTTTAGCACGATCTAGTACAGATTGATCACCATTGAGCTCAGATAATTCTTGTAACATCTGTTTTGCATCAGCATTAATGTCATAAGCCTGCAGCAATGAGTCTATTTCTGCCGACGCTTTTCGCTGTAATGCAGAAAACAATTCCTGTTCCTGACTCTCAGTTAACTGAGCAAACTCCGCTAAACCTCTATAAACACCGACGTGTCCGATATCCAGTGCCATTTTTGAAACAGCGCCGGAAACATTTAATAAGGTCACCATCAGTTCGATACTTTCAATATCGCTTTCAGGTCCGGCATGTCCGTATATTTCAGCACCAAGTTGGATAGGATTCCTGGCACCGTCCAATCCTGTTGGTAATGTGTGTAGCACACTTCCGATGTAACATAGCCTGAGAATATCAGCTTCATTACGCAGCTTATGTGCAGCAATTCTGGCAACTTGAGGGGTCATATCAGCACGAATACCCAACATTCTTCCAGACATCTGGTCTGTCAGCTTGAAGGTTTGTATGTCGAGTGTTTTAGCTGTACCAGTAAGTAAAGAATCCAAATACTCTACTAGTGGTGGTACAACTAACTGGTATCCCCAACTTCGCATGAAGTCAACCAGGGTTCGGTGCATTTTCTCAAGTTGTGCCGCTTCTTGAGGCATCAGCTCATCGATACCTTCGGGTAACAGCCAACTCTCTTTGATAGTCATTATGAGTTAATTTATCCAGTACAAAAAAATCAAACCTGCAAACATACTTAACAAGCCAATAAGACGCACTTGTCTATCGCTCATGCTTACAGTTTGTAACAGTGTGCGTTTAAACATAGTTGGATTAAGAAACGGCATTATGCCCTCAATGATGAAGACTAATGCCGTTGCAATCAATAAACTATGAATGAGTTCTTCGTTCACTTCACAGGTAATTCAGCGTCGTTGAATCGCTTGAAAAAATCACCCTTGGGTTCGATGACCAGCATATCATCAGCATTAAAAATGTTTTTATAGGCTGATAATCGACGGTATAAAGAATAAAACTCTTCATTTTTGCCATATGCTTTCGCATAAATTTCTGTGGCTTTTGCATCGCCTTCACCACGTAATTCTTCTGCCTGACGTTTAGCCTCAGCAATGATGACAGCACGTTGACGGTCAGCATCAGAGCGAATCTTCTCAGCTTCCTCTGCACCCTGAGAGCGTAGTTCTTTTGCAACACGTTCACGCTCAGCTTCCATACGGGTATAAACAGACGAACTGACCTCAGCAGGCAAGTCGATACGTTTAATACGGACATTTGAAATCGAGATACCAAATCCCTCAGCAACGCGATTAGCATCTTTCAGAATATCTTGAACCATGGCAACACGATCACCAGAAACGACTTCTTGGATTGTTTTGCGACCAAACTCGGCTCTTAAGCCATCTTTGATAATTTGAGAAAGTCTAGAAGCCGCGCGGTCTTCATCCCCCCCCATGGATCTAAAATATGTTGCAACGTCATTTATCCGCCAAATGATAAAAGAATCAACGATCACATTCTTTTTCTCACCCGTCAGATATCTAGCGGGTTGCGCATCAAGTGCCATTTCACGCCCATCGAATTTGCGGACATCAGTGACAAAAGGCGTTTTAAAGTGAATACCAGGCTTAAAATCAGCCTTCTCGATTTGGCCTAACCTTAGTAACAGCACTTTTTGCCGCTCATCAACAACAAAGATTGACGATGAGAGTGTTACGACGACAACAGCAAGCAAAATTAAAATCAATGTTAAACGGGAACTCATTTAGCGACCTCCTCTGCTACGAGCGTCATCGCTTGATGAACTTTTATTAGAAGATGAAGTAGTCGTTGATGTTGAGGAAGGATAGTTAAAACTATCCAAATCCAATTGCGTTGGGTTATTACCACGTCGACTCATTCTATCAAGAGGCAGATACAGTACATTACTGCCACCGTTTTTCACGTCAACCATAACTTTTTGGCTTTTCGAATAAACCGACTCCATTGTATCGAGATACAGTCTTTCCGAAGTAATATCCGGCGCTTTATTGTATTCGGTCATAACTTGTGTGAAGCGACTCGCATCACCTTCGGCTTTAGCAATAATTTGACTTTTGTATGCTTCAGCTTCTTGCACAATTCTAAATGCTCTACCACGCGCTTTTGGAAGGACATCGTTTGAGTAGGCTTCCGCTTGATTTTTCTGACGTACTTCATCTTCACGCGCCTTAACAACATCAGCAAAAGCTGCTTGCACTTGTTCAGGTGGCTGAACATCCTGCATATTCACACTAGTGACTAATAATCCCATCTCATGGGCATCCAGCATCGTTTGCAATAACTGCTCAGTGCTATTAGCAATCGCGCTCCGACCTTCGGTTAAAACAAAGTCCATGTTAGAACGACCTACTGTTTCACGAACAGCACTCTCCATCATCTGACGAAGAATGACATCTGGATTTCTGACATTAAACAGGTATTTAGGTGCATCCTGAACGCGATATTGCACCGCAATTTTTAAATCAATAATATTTTCATCTTTCGTCAACATTAAAGACTCAGAATGGATAGTACCGCCACCTCGGTTTCCGCCACTGCGATAACCAATTTCGGCAGTACGAATTTCTTCAACATTCACCACTTCAACTTTCTCAATCGGACTAGGCAAGTGCCAGTGAGGACCAGGCAATGTTGTCGTTGAATATTGTCCAAACCGCAGAACAACACCGCGCTCAGCCGGATCTACAATATAAATACCAGATGCAAGCCAAACTAATACGGCGATGACTGCAATTAATCCAAAACCGAAAAAACCACCTCGGCCTGAAGAATTATTCCCATTGGTATTGTTTCCGTTACCACCAAAAATGCCGCCTAATTTGCGTTGCATATTTCGGATAACTTCGTCTAAATCAGGTGGCCCATCATTGCCACGATTACCCCACGGGTCTTTATCACCGTTTCCGGGTTCATTCCAAGCCATGTAGCTCTCCAAATTGATAAAACAGAGAATTTACTTCAAACAAGCCTATTTTACGGACATGGTAATGATAAGCAACCAAAACCGTATCTAAGCTTCAACATATTCTGAAAATGACTCTTCTGGGAAATATTCTTTTAATGCTTCTCGCAGCAGTTCTAATCCTTCTCCGGTTTTTGCAGATAACCAGATGCGATCAATATTTCCCTCATCATCTCTTTCAATTCGCGGTGAAATATCCTCAACATTGTCTATTTTGTTATAGACAATTAACTGCCGCACTTCATCCGCATCGATTTGTTTTAAGACTTCATTTACGTGGTGAATAAGGTCATCACGATCATTTGCACCACAATCAACTACGTGAAGTAATAACTCAGCATCACGGGTTTCTTCCAGAGTTGAGCGGAAAGACTCGACAAGATCATGGGGCAGATCACGGATAAATCCAACCGTATCAGCCAAGATAAGGAGTTGTGTATCATGTAATTTAACACGACGCAGAGTAGGATCAAGCGTCGCAAATAACCTGTCATCAGCATAGACTTTTGCAGATGTTATTTTGTTAAATAATGTCGATTTTCCAACGTTTGTGTAACCAACAAGGGAGACAACAGGTACACCTCCACGTTGCCGTGAACGCCGCCCTTGCTCACGCTGAGATTGGACTTTTCCTAATCGTTTTTTTAGTGACTTTATTCGCTGTCCCAATAAACGACGATCCGTTTCTAACTGAGTTTCACCAGGTCCACGCAAACCAATCCCGCCTTTTTGTCTTTCAAGGTGAGTCCAGCCTCGTACCAATCTTGTTGACAAGTGTTGAAGCTGAGCGAGTTCAACCTGTAACTTACCTTCATGAGAGCGAGCTCTTCGAGCAAAGATATCAAGAATTAACCCGGTACGGCCTAATACCCGACATTTTAATTGTTGCTCAAGATTACGTTCCTGACTTGGTGATAGTTCGTGATTGAAAATGACTAAGGCAGCATGAGATGCCATGACATGTTCCGCAATCTCATCAACCTTACCGCTGCCAGCAAAGAACTTGGGATCAGGACGATGACGCTTACCCTGAATTATTGCAGCAATCTTTGCACCTGTTGACCCAACTAGTTCAATAAACTCTTGTTGAGAGTCTTCATAGTCAGGATTATTGAAATTCAGATGAACCAAGACAACAGCTTCTTTTTCTGATGAATCATCAAAAGCTGTTTGAATATCCGGCCGTTCAAACAATCAAATGCTCCTATTCTTCATGATTAATATTAACATTACGAGCGGGAACAATCGTTGATATAGCATGTTTATATACCATTTGATTGACTGAGTTCTTGAGTAAGATGACAAACTGATCAAACGAATCAATCTGACCTTGTAATTTAATGCCGTTAACTAAATAAATAGAAACAGGTATATTTTCTTTCCGTAAAGCGTTCAAGAAAGGATCTTGAAGAGTCTGTGCTTTTGCCATCATTCACTCCATATATTGTTATTATTTTAAACTGCCTGAATGACTCATTCTAAAAGCCTTAACAGAATCGTCAAGCATTATTCATCAACTGTGGAACCTGCTCAAGAAGATATTGATTGACTTCATTAACAGGCAATCCATCACTACTATCAAACCATACGCCATCATTTTGAGCGCGTAACCATGTCAGTTGTCGTTTAGCCATCTGACGTGTAGCTACAATAGCGCGGTATATAAACTCATCGTAATCGTAATCTCCATCTAAATAAGACCACGCCTGACGATAACCGACCGCACGGATTGACGGTAAGTTCATATGACAGTCGTCGCGTCGATACAATTTCTTTACTTCGTCAATAAATCCGTTAGCTACCATCTTCTGATAACGATCGGCTATTCGTTTATGAAGTACTGACCTATCAAATGGAGAAATGATGACTTTTGTTACATCGTAAGGCAAGCCATCATGTTTGTTATGTGTTAACTCAGTCAATGTTTTACCCGTTAACTCATAAACTTCAAGTGCTCGTTGTAATCGTTGCGGATCGTTAATATGTATCCGCTCGGCAGAAACAGGGTCGATTTGTTTCAATCTATCGTGCAAAGCTTCACGCCCTAGCTGTCGCATTTCAGAGTCTAGTTTTTCTCTGATCAGACTATCCGCTGGTGGCAGATCGGCAATGCCATACTGAAGCGCTCTGAAATACAGCATTGTGCCACCAACTAGTAATGGCACCTTACCACGTGAAGTAATTTCAGCCATAAGACGAAGTGCATCATCTCTGAACTGGCCTGCAGAATAAGTCTCGGATGGCTCTATAATATCAACCAAAAAATGATGATATTTTTTTAATATCTCTGGACTTGGTTTTGCTGTCCCAATATCCATCTCTTTATAGACAAGAGCTGAGTCTACACTGATAATCTCAACTGGATATTTTCTAGCAAGTTCTATAGCAAGGTCAGTTTTTCCCGCTGCAGTAGGCCCCATAATGAATATGGCAGGTGGAAGCACAGAGCGTAATTACCCCTGTTTCATAGAGTCAAAAAATTCAACATTTGTTTTTGTTGATTTAAGTCTATCCATTAAGAATTCCATTGCTTCTACCGGTTCCATTTGAGCGATGATCTTTCTCAGAATCCAAAGCTTTTGTAGATCTTCTTCGGTTGTCAGTAACTCTTCGCGACGCGTACCTGAACGGGTAACATTAATAGCTGGGTACATACGACGATCAGCCAATTTACGCTCAAGTAATACTTCCATATTACCTGTACCTTTAAACTCTTCGAAAATGACTTCATCCATACGTGAACCAGTTTCTATCAGAGCAGTGGCAATAATTGTCAGACTGCCACCCTCTTCAATATTTCTAGCGGCACCGAAAAAGCGTTTAGGTCTTTGCAGCGCATTGGCATCAACACCACCCGTCAGTACTTTACCTGACGATGGCGCCACAGTATTGTAGGCTCTTGCTAGACGTGTAATTGAATCAAGCAGGATGACGACATCATGTTTATGTTCAACCAGACGTTTGGCTTTTTCAATAACCATTTCAGCAACTTGCACATGACGTGTTGCAGGTTCATCGAAAGTACTTGAAACCACTTCACCACGAACAGAGCGCTGCATTTCAGTCACTTCTTCTGGTCGTTCATCAATCAATAAAACAATTAAGTCACTATCGGGATAATTTGAGGCGATAGATTGTGCAATAGATTGCATAATCATAGTCTTACCCGATTTTGGTGGAGCGACGATAAGACCACGCTGTCCTTTACCCAGCGGTGATGCCAGATCAATCACACGTGCTGTGAGATCTTCAGTACTGCCGTTACCGCGCTCTAATGTGAAACGCTCATTCGGGAATAATGGTGTTAAATTTTCAAAAGGGACTTTATTGCGGGACTTATCAGGTTTTTCGTAATTGATTTCTTCGACTTTGACGAGAGCGAAATAACGCTCACTGTCTTTCGGTGGTCGAATCTTACCCTTAATCGTATCGCCGGTTCTTAAGTGAAAACGTCGAATCTGGCTGGGTGATACATAGACATCATCGGGACCAGCAACATAAGAATCTTCTGGTGATCTTAAAAAACCAAAACCATCAGGTAACAGTTCTAATACACCCGTAGTGATAACATCTTCACCCTGTTTAGAATGAGCTTTAACTATCGCAAATATGAGTTCTTGCTTTCGATTTCTTGCTAAGCCCTCGAGATTCATGGAGAGAGCGAGTTCCATTAATTCAGCAGCTGACTGCTTTTTCAGTTCTGTCAGATTCATGTATTACCTAAGAATGGGATTTTGATATAGAAATGCCTTGAAACACATCGATTGATGGGTTGAATTGTCTTAATTTTGGAGGGGGTTTTAAAAACTGGAACCAAGAATAACAGTAATAAACATCGACGTCTAGTTTTATATACAAATATCTACAAATATAATGTTGGACATATTAATAGATATTAACTAACTACATTTAAAAATAACAAATACCGGCCACGTAATGTTTTAAGACAGAATATCCAACTGCTTTGAGTTAGGTTCTTGTAATGGTTCGTACTGTTATAAAGTGACTTACTCAGACTGAGCCCAGTTATGAGCTCAGCTCTGCAGACACCTTCGATCTCAACTTTTGTTCCAGATAAATATGTCACAGGGTGTTTTGCCCAGTACAGGCAGGTTAATATAAAACAGTGAGACATAAAAAAGGCCAACCTCTTTCGAGATTGGCCTTTTCTATTATATTAAAGCCTGGCAGTGACCTACTTTCACATGGGAACTCCCACACTATCATCGGCGCTAAGTCGTTTCACTTCTGAGTTCGGGATGGGATCAGGTGGT
>NZ_JBSXOF010000011.1:0-98643 GCF_056859315.1 Methylophaga sp. F-2 | reverse complement strand
TTTCTACAAGAAAACCATCGGTTACGGACTGCCGGACTTCGCAGAGGAACTCAACTACGGAGTCGATCTATCAACCATCTGAGGGTGGTATCAGATTGATGGGGTGAAGGTGCCCCATCAACCATTAAATCCGTATACCCAATTATTTAAAATCGTTTTCGACATACTGTAACGAGAAGACAAGAATTTCTACAACATGAAAAAAGCTTTTCTAAAGCACCTAAATAACAAACTAGTTCATAATTATCGAAGCGAGAATAATACTCAGATTCTACTTAAACCATTTAATAAAACTCTATAAACTACAGTAAATAGTTGGTTGGTATTTGTGCATGTGATTAGTCGGAAATCAGAAAGCACCTTGTTCTAGTTGAAATGAATAATCATAGTTCAAAATAAACTTGATTTTAGTTATGCTCAATCAAATAATCGCTTGCTAATCTTTTATAAAGTTGACATGTTTTTATCTTTAGCTACCTAAAACTGTGGGACTATATATCTAAAGAAGGGGCAATCGTTTTTACCTATATCTCTAATATGACGACAACGTTCCAATTTGATTTAGATAAGGGATGATATACATACTCTTATTCTGAGACCACATAATAAAGTGGATGATGATTGTAGTGATGCATCCGTATTGTTTTTCGGGTACAAGTAAAAGAGCCTACCGCTTTACGAGTCAATGAATCCCCCCATTACCTTTTGATATTGGTTTTGGGGGCTTTTGTATCCATGTTTACATGAAGATCGACATAAGCATATCGATGATGCCTTGTTTATCACAATATTGGTAGATTTCTATTAACTTTTCAATAACTTCATACCACAACATCATTCTTTGACTTTCTGTTTCACTTTTATGTCTATGCATTAAGGTTCTCCTAAAAAAATAAAAAAACGGCCTATAAAAACAAGGCTCATCTTTATTTACTGTTTTTGAGAAATAACGCTTTTTTCTCGTATCAAATTTAATGATTGGTCGTAGTAATATTTCATTCACATTTTCTGTGGATAACCTTGTCAGTAACATCAGAAATGCCTTGTAAGTATAGGGAAAATACTGGTTGGTCAATAATTAAGCAGAACTGATTGAAGCGTTGACATCACACTGGTAAATTGCTACTTTCGTAATCAATATCGCTACTCGCGATACTTGGCTCCCGCCAAGCTCACCAAGATACGTCCACTGGCCGTACTCACAGCTCAATAGAGCAAATCCGATTGAAGTAACTTTATTTCCGACAGAAATCTTTTGTGTGTCTGCACAGCTGTACGTTTTTTTGTGCCTCCAGATTAAAGGTTTCTGATCGACATTTAATTGTCGATTGAAAGCGGCTTGCTGACCGTTTAATCCAGCACTCAATCACCCTTCAGGGCACATACACTGCCCTCTAGGGATAGCTTTGTCTGTGCCATTCCGAAGGATTTTTAATTCAAGGAGGCACAAATGGAGTTTAAAAAGCTGAGACGTGATGAAGTCCTGAAAGATGTTATTCAACGGGCGGGGACAAATGCAGAATTTAGACCATCAAAAGTTGAAAAGAAGGACGACCATGTTTCCAGAGCATATTGGGCTGGAGACAAGTTAGTAATCATTCTCGAAAAGGCACGAGCAGTCGTGGGCTATAACCTTTTCAGCAGATCCCAACTTAAACGAGCAAAAAGATATTCGCATGCTTTCCTAGTAGAGAAGCGGGTTTTATGGCAAAGGAGTGAGCAATGATCCTCAGTCCTAGTCGCGTTCAAAAAGGGCAGACTTGTATGAAACAAGTCTGGTACCACTATAAGTTGGGTATAAGACCAAAGGTTACTTCAGCAAACCTTGCTTTTGGTAAAGCGGTGGATGACACCGTTATGGATTACTTAAAAGCAGTAACGCTAGGTACACGGATTTCTTCAATTGAAGATGTCTTTGTTAGACATTGGAAAAAGCAAACATCAGTTTCACTTGAGTATTCGGCCACACAGTCGGAGAACAAACTGAAAGAGATGGGCGCTGCGATGGCTGGCAAGTTTCCAGTTAAATGGGAAGAGTCCGGACTAATGGTTTTTATCATGCCAGACGGTTCACCTGCATTGCAGGTTGAACTCGCAGTTCAGATATCACCGAAAGATAGCTTAAAAGGATATCTCGATTTAATCGCTATGGATCAGATTGGCAGAATCATCATTTTAGACATCAAAACAACAGGTGTCGCCTACGATGATTTGTTTGTTCGTCAATCAGATCAATTAACGGCTTATCAACTGCTAGTAGATAGTCATGCAGAGACATTAGGTATAGAACAGGCCGACCAGGTTGGTTTCATGTGCTTGCACAAGAAAAAAGACCCAGTAATCCATCTACCCCAAATAGTCGACCGCAGACCAACAAATCGAGTTAGAGAATATATTCAAACCTGTCAGTGGTTTGTTAACGACTACAACAACGGACGGTTTAACCGCAGTCCGCTTGGAGCCTTTAACAGCCCTTGTTCAATGTGTAACTTTAGTAGGTTATGCAGCGAGGGATGCACTGAAGATTTGTCTATTCCTGATAGGGCGATGTCTGCCCTGCAGTTGGCAGCATAGGAGGGCGATAAGTGATGCAATTAGCACTCAATTTCGATCTCCTTCCCTTAGAGCCAGATGAATGGAATTTAACCCAAGAACTGGCCGAGGAGCTGCACGAAAAGTTCTATATTCGAAGCATTAAGTTATTGAGAGACTCTGTTAGAGGAGGTAAACAATGGCAAGAATTAATGTCCTGGATAGATGAACCTATCGTTAATGATAATCGCCCCTTTAGCTTTGCAACTTGTTGCAAGATGATAGGGATTGAAGATCCAGAAGCGAACCGCGAAACAATTAAAAAATATTTAGCTATGTAAATAGTTAGAAATCGTTTCACCCAAAGGGGTGGTTTTTACCACCGCCCCTTTAGGGGTAGTGGTATTTCAAATTAGGAGATAACACATGAAAACGATGCAATACGATATCGGTTTAACATTCGGCATTGATGCTGCTGTAGGTCAATTCATCACTGGATATGAACCTGGTTCTCAGTATGTTCCATCAGCTGAAGAAAATTATCGTTTTGACAAAAGTGTTTTACGAGACCTTATGGTCTGGTGGAACATGAACCTATCTGGAAACAATAAAGATGGCATGTATTTGTTCGGACCTACTGGTGCGGGTAAATCAGCTGCTTTAGTCAACTTCTGTGCATTACTAAATATACCGATGTATGAAAAAACGATATATGAAGGGATGGAATTTGATGTTTTGATGGGGCGTACCGAAATCGTTGGTGGAGATACCGTATTTATGTATGGTGTTGTTCCACTGGCGATGGGTGCAGAAAATGAACCTGGAATACTTGTGCTCAATGAGATTGACCGAGCAGATGATGCAGTCTTAACTGGATTATATGAAGTATTAGCAGGACGTCCCTTAGTTCTGGATGCGGCTGGCCATCATGTTGTAAAACCTGACAATGCATTTTGTTTTGCTGCCACAGGTAATACAAATATGGCTGGAGCCAGTGACGATTACAGTAATGCTAATAAGCAAGACTTAGCATTTGTTGATCGTTTCTGGAAAGTATCTGTGGGCTACCCAGAAAAAGAAGTGGAAATGACTATTCTGAAGTCTGTGGTACCGGATTTATCTGACGAGTTGCAAGAAAAAATGATTGATGTTGCCAATGACATTCGATCTCTGCATACCGAAGGTGAAAATCGGATTCCATTAACCATGAGTACTCGAACACTTTTACGCTGGGCTAACATGACTAAGGCTTATCATGGATTCAGTAGTGCAATAGATGTTTCACCTATTGCTTACGCAATGGATCGGGCTCTACTTAATGTAGCTGACCGACCAACGCGAGCCGCTATCATCGAAGTTGCAGAATTACACATTGGTGATGCATGGGCTTCTGAAACTACAAAGGCAACATGGACTAATGGAGGTAATCCACTCAATGACTGATTTATATGAGCTTTACCGAAAAGACAGCCCTAGTAGTCAAGGGACAAAAGACTGGGTAATCAAAGTCACAGCGTCAAACGAACTTACCGTGATGTTTGGTAAGACCGGCTCCAAGCTTCGCACTAGAGTACTTAAACTAGACAAAAATGTGGATGCCTGGAGTGAACAGCTGGAGCGTGTTAAACAAAAATTGAATGATGGCTATTCAAAGATTGGTAAAGCACGCATCGACGACAAAGGCAATGTCACGATGGCTCAAGATATCGAAGAGCAATCATGGAGTATGTCGGAGATAGACCAAGCTGAAGTTGAAACCGCATTGAAATCACTTGTTGATGACATTGTGGCCTATAGCTTTGACAATGGCTTTAATGAAATGCTGTTATCGGCTGAATATGACAGTAACCTGAAGGGATCCATCATCTCGTGTGATGGCTTACTGCCAAGTAGAGGATGGAAAATCATTAAAGATGATGGTTTAAACTTTCTAACAGACGGTAAGGTTATTGGTGGAGGAAAAATAGAAAGCTCATTACAGCTGTTGTTGTTAGTGGGATTATCTAAGAAGCTTCCTGATGGCTCAATTTCAGCCGTAGCGTTCAAAGGACAGAACTCGCGGGATTTAATGCCAAGCAAACGAGGCTTACCCGCTGACTTTGCAGAAGCATTAGAGCTACCGTCAAAGTATGTTCGTGAATTAGCACAGGCAATTGGTATTATTGCAAAGCCTGTACCCATTCTATCTAATGAGGATGTCAGTACGCCGGCAGCTATTTGTTTTTAACAGCCAAAAAAGCCGTCCCTTAGGGGCGGCTTTTTTTATAACTAGCTTTCCACAATATCCGGTTATTTATTCAAATCAATCTCATAGCTCTATAGAGTGCAATGTGAATTAGTCTAAATTAGGGTTAATGTATGAATCCAATTCGCATTCGTTTTGACCAGGGCACTGCTTATACTCGTGATTGGTTAGCAGACAATGAAGCAGAGGCTCAGAGAGTACTTGCGACATTCAAAACTCGAAATATCACTCCCCGCTGCGAGTGCAATGAAAAAATGCCGCCCATGTACATATCGCATAGGACAAGATATTTTCTTGCAAGAAATCCTGGCACCGGTTCACTTCATTCTCCTGAGTGTCCATCATTTGAAATGGAGACTGAAGATAGCGGCAGAATCACATATGAAAATGATGTAATCAAAACAAAAAGTGATGGAACATTATCATTAAAGATCCTAGCGCCATTGGCTTATAAAAGGGTCGACAGAGCAGCTAAGGAGGAAAGTGATATTGATTCACTTGTTCCACCCAAGCCAAAGACACAGAGCTCAAAGCGTGATGCGATGTCTTTGTCTGGACTTCTCGCATTAATGTGGGAAGAAGCTGAGTTAAACAGATGGCACCCAGGATTTAATAAACGCCGGATCTGGGCGGTGGCCAGAAATCGTTTGTTGGATGTTGCACAACGAATCTACACAAAACGGACAAATATCGCTGATGTTATTTATATTCCGGAACATTTTAATGATGCTTCTAAAGAAGCAATTGATGAGCGAAGAAGGGCCGAATTTAGCCGGATTATGACTTCTACCAGTATTTCAACAAAGTACATGGTAGTCATAGGTGGGATTCGTAAAGTCAACATACAGCAGAACTCGATAGCCATTATGCTGAGACATCAAAGTGATGCAGTGAAATACTGGGGAACCCAGCATGTTATGAAAAAAATGGAAAATAGCTTGGTGTTATCCATTCTGAATGATACCGATGATCCTAGACTGGTCTATACAATGATGGTGGTCAGTCGGGATAGCAATGATGTGCTCCACATACAAGATATTGGTTTTTTATTAGCTGATATTCACATGATCCCAACCTACTTTGAGCAAGACAGATTAATGACTGAGAAACTTATCATGGAAGGTCATAAATTCATTAAAACAATGCGTTTTGATGGTTCAAAGAACACTGTCTATCCGAATTATCTGCTAGTGGATAATCCTAACAAACCTACACCTATGGCAATATTCAGAACATTTGCTTCTGAGAATGAGATTGAGCAAAGGCACATAGCGATAAGCAGATGGAAGAATAAGTATGGCCAATATTGGATTTGGGATATGGAAACACAAGGAGAAAGCGTACCTAACCTGACAAGCTTTACTTACTCAGATCATCAATGGGAAGTGTAAGTCTAAATTTGTGAACTAGTAGTCTTGCATGCACGGGGGCATCGTAATAACATTCAATGAACTAGGTTTCTGACTCGTCATTGAATTGATGAGTAAGAACTGGAACTGGCCCAGATAATTTAGCCAGTCTCAACTACCCGAATGGGAAATATTTTTTCCTCATTCGGGGGACTAGTATTTCTATTCGGGTTTTTTCGTTTTAATAAGGAGAAACCTAATGGAAGTATTAGATCAAACAGTTTGGATTCATATCAACTATCGTACATGGCAGGGCAAGAAAACTCTGACACGTGATGAATTAAAACGATATGCTGATCCAAGCAAGACCCCACCTGAAGACCTCATCACCCCTGGTACTAAAGCAATTGCTGATCCTGAGAAGCTGAAGCGCATTAACAGTTTAGGGAAACGCATTCATCGGGAATGTGAAAAAGTCTGTCTCAAAGCGTTTGGTGCTTATGGAACGTCGATCGAAGCTGGAGAAACATTACTAGCTAGATTGCAGGAATTAAAAGACGAGCATCACATGTTAATCAGCGAATATTTGGATAGCTATGAGCAATCCAATATTGAATGGATAAATGATCATCCTCAATGGGAGGATTGGTTAAGAAATTCCATGATGAGTCGCGGAGAAATTGAGAATCGATTCAAGTTTGAATATCAAGCTTACAAAATCTCAAGTGGTGGCCAAGGAGCACTAATGAATGACGGTCTGATACAAGAGCAGAATGGCTTGTTAGGACAGTTGTTATTGGAAATCGAGAAGATGGCAAATGATGCGTGGGTTGCGTCCTATGAAAATAGAGACAAGACCGGTCAAAAAGCGTTATCGCCCATTCGCACGATATTGAACAAGCTCAAAACACTGAGCTATATCAGTAATAAAGTGAATGTACTCATTAAGCGAGTGAACGATGTTCTTAACTCGATGCCAAAATCCGGACCAATTGAAGGTGCCGATCTCTCATCGGTATGTGGATTACTAAACTTATTGGGCTCGTCAAAACGCATGACGGACTTCATTAACCAGGTACCACAACATCAAAACGATGTGTTCGACCAAATTGAGGAAAATGATGAAGAAAACTTAATCCTTTCGGAACCGGCAGACACTGCCAGAAACGAAGAGTTTGAGTTTGATACTACTGAGGAATCAGAAGTTAACGTCAACACTCCCTCTATCCCTAAACCAGTCGCGCAGCCAGCGCTATTTTGCTTCTAAAGGAGTAAGTTATGAACCAATCAACTTTGGTTAAATCACTCCCCATTGTTGCAAAGGCACTGGGGCGTAACATGGGTGTAAAAGTGGAACTGGATGCAAGTCATGCCTGGACAGATGGTAATGTTATTTATTTACCTTCTCTGCCTTTGCAAGATCCTGGAGTTGAAACACTAGGTCTTGGCTATATCATCCATGAAGCAGGTCATATACGTTACAGTGATTTCAGTATTGATTACGCAGAGTTCTCTCCTATTGTGAGAAAGCTAATTGGAATCATGGAAGATATCAGAATGGAGAAATGCATAATCCGGGATTATCCGGGGGCATACAAAAAGCTTTCGAACTTAGTTCGAAAGCTTGTTCAGGATGATTTCTTCCAAACTGTTACTACTGATAGTTCACCTGCTGCAACATTATGCGGTTATGTGTTACACAAAGGGCGTTCGAAAATGCTTGGTCAAACAGCTTTAAATGACCATGCAAAGAACTCTCAAGCTTTTCTCGAAAGTGTAATGACACCACTATCTATGACGCGGATTAATAGTGTTATGGCTAGATTGTCAGCTGCAAAGAATGAAGGTGATGTCGTTAAGTTGGCTCAAGAGATTGCCCAAATTCTTGAAGAGGAAAGTAATCGCACCACACCACCTCAAAACAGTGATCAAAGTCAGCAGAAACAAGCCGGCAATGATTCACAAGATCAAGACATACAAACTGATGATAGCCAATCAACCGGTGAGTCAGAAGAAGGTCTAGATCAAGGGGACGATGATACACATGACGATCATGGTGATACACCATCAAGTCAAAGTGACGAATCAGATGACTTTTTATCAGGTTTAAGCACATCGTCCAACGACGACATATCAGACGATAACGGTGACGCCAGTAATGGTTATTCATCCAGTTCTGTTGGAGAAATGTCACAAGAAGAGTTTGATACGGCCTTGCAGTTCATGAAAGACATTCTGGCAACAACAGAGAGTGACTCAAGTGACTTGCCAGGTGATATTAGTGATGCATTTGAACACCTCGTTGAAAATGAGATTAAAGAGGCGGCAAACCAGCGTGGTAACTATGCTGTTAGTTTGGCTCCAACTCAGATTGCAAATCTAACATCACCGGGCGACCACCAACAGGCACTTGATGAAGCACAAGCAGCTACTGCTGCATTGCGTTCCAGACTGGTCCAATTGGTTCAAGCCCAAACTAAAGTGAAGCGAAAGACTTCACGGAATGGGCGTAGGCTGAATGATCGAAAGTTGCATCGAATAAAAGCAGGTAATTTATCGGTGTTTAAATCGACAAGTCGAAAGAAAGCAGTTAATACAACAGTGCAAGTACTACTCGACAAGTCTTACTCAATGGAAGATGACATGTCTATTGCTGCATACGTTACATTGTCACTGACGGCTGCGATGAAGAAAATACCACATTTGTCAGTAGGATCAGCAATGTTTCCAGGTTATCTGGATAGCTCTGTAACCGTCTTAACAAGACAAAATCAGACTATGGACCAAACTGCGGGTTATTACCCATTGGTTCAAGCAGAAGGAAGTACTCCATTACTTCCTGCACTGATCTGGTCTGGAGATAACCTCTTTGCCCAAAAAGAAGAACGAAAAATACTTTTTGTGGTAACTGATGGTGTTCCAGATGATATGCAAGACTGTATCGAGTTAGTTTACAACTTGAGACAGGGTGGTATTGAGGTGTATGGCATTGGCATCAATGTAGATAGAAAAATGATGTCACTGTTATTTGGTAAAGAGCATGTCTCTATAGAACATGTGGGAGAGCTTGCGGAAGCGACATTCTCACTACTAGAAAAGACAGTACTCGCTGCCTAACTAGATATTGCCTTTAAGCTATACCTATCAATCATTAAGCCCCTTTTTGGGGCTTTTTTTTATAACCAGCTCAGACCAATATCCGGTTATTCGTTGAGGCTAGGCATTAAACCTTTTTTAATGCGAGCCATGAAGAAAAACACTAAAGGATTTATTTCAGCAACCAAGATTGCTCAGCGTAGCTTCTGTGAAAAGCAGCTTGTGCTTGATCAGCAATATGGTCGTCATGAAACAGATGTTCAAAGACAACGTCGAGAAAGAGGTGAAGAAGAACATCTTAGACATCATCTCGAAGCACAGCGATATGGTTCGAGACGAGATAGCCGCTGTTTCATTGCAACTGAGCTCTATGGACCATTAGCTAAAGAGACGGAGCAGCTAAGGCAGTTTCGAGACAGCTTTCTCATAAACCGAATTTGGGGACACCTTTTTATTAGTGCCTACTATGAGCTGTCACCAAGCATTGTTCGTTTAATTCAGGCTTACCCTTTTGTCAGATCATTAATAAAGCCTTTCATCAATTGGATTGTAAAAAAGGTGAGTAGAAATGGCTGAAGCATTTTATGGGGTAATAGTCGTTTTATTAATTCTTTCTCTGTATGGGATTGATGCTAGAAGACGTGAAAAACGCCGTAGATTTATTCTCAAAGAGAATATGCCAAGAGAATTATCTCAGGCTCGTCTTATTCACTCAGAACACTACATAAGCACACTTTTGCCCCGGAAAATGCACGGCACTCTTGATCAGCTCTATAGAGTGATTTCAGGACAACACGTTCTTGTAGATAGTAAAACCCGAGCTAAACACCGTGTTTATTTTAAAGATATTGTTCAGGTTTCCACTTACAAGGTGATTCTATCCCGTAACGGTATGAATATCGCTGATTATGCTTATTTCAGGGTAGTAACGCCTGACGGTGTCGAGTACATCAAACAAAACCTGCTTTCCGAGCACGACGTCATCAATGAGTTCGACAGAACTGATGCACTCATAAAAGGGAAAGCATCACCATCTAACGCCAAACACAAATCAATGTGCATTAGCTGCCCCCAACAAATTAATTGTGACGACTGGCAGTTTTCAAGCCGCCAAATATCTAAGGAGACACAATGAAAGCCCAGATGCTTTTAATACCACTACTAATCTCAGCTGCGTCACCGATCCACGCAGATATTCTTACACCTACTGAGAATAGTGCCTCTTATGCAGATAAAAGACTGAGGTATACAGCCAAGCTTGAGAAAACGGCACAGAATGAAAAGCTAAAAGAGAATCAACCTCAGGAGCTAAAGACTGCCAACTCTAAAGAACGTTTCTTGGTACCCAAGATGCCAAGTACAAGAAATGGTGATGTTCCTTCAGTATCACCTGAAAATGCTACAAAAGTTAAGCAGATTAGTGATCTCCCTTTACGTGAGCTTAACGAATCGTTGCAAATATCATTTAGGGACAAAAATCTTCCTTCTAGTATCCGCTCACTAACTCCACCAGGTTGGGTAGTAGATCTTCAAATAGACAAAAGCCTTTATGAAACCAAAGTGAGCTTTAGTGGTGAAACTACATACCAGCAAGCATTAAAAGACATCTTGGAACCACAAGGCCTCACTTTCTTGGCTTACCGAAACATGAAGCCTAAACCACTTATTGTTGTTACCCATGGAGGCAAGAAATGAAGAAGTCCATTATCGCTCTACTACTTGTTAGCTTAAGTGGTTGTGCTATGCCTCCAGAAAAGGAAGTCCGTACCTCAAGAGCCAACCCTGTCCCATCCACAGTTGAAAGCGCCCCACGCACAAGTAATTTCGTGAGCATAACTACCTCAAAGAAACAACTGATGGATGAACGAGTCACCATCAATAACCCTAAGATTTCGGTTATAGATGCTTTAACTTCGCCAAGCTCTCTTTCTCGGGCAAATGTCATTGCAAGAGATGCTGGTGTCAATTTAGCAATGAAGATTGGCGTGAAAACGCAAAACGCAAAAATTGAGGATTATATATCTCAGGTTGAAGGAACCACTGACTACTTTATTGAGCTTCAGGAGACTGGTAGTGATGTGACGCTATATGTTTCTTCTGTCATGACAAAATCATGGGATTTAGCAGCACTATCCGATATGCCGACTGTAGAGACAAAATCAGGTTTCTCGGCAACTGGTCAACCCAGTAATAATTCAGGAAATGCAGGTCAAATGGCAGATTTCACTTCTAATGAGGCAAGTGGGACTCAGCTAACCACAACTCGTTCAGATGAGTCATGGCAATCTCTAATTGATGATGCAAAAAGAATAATTGGCCTAGAAATAAACGAAAACTCAGACTCTTCAAATTCTCAGAATGAGAAGACATTAATTCCAGAACTTGGAGAAGGTGATGATCCTATTGCCATGCTTAATGAGCTTGGCAATCGTCTTGATGATGAAATGAATCCTTATTTCATTGAGCCATGGGTTGTTGGAAACAAACGTATTGGCAAAATTACAGCTTTCGGCAAGCCAAGCCAGATTCACAGACTTGATGAATATTTGAGCAGGTTGTCAACTCAAAGCCAGCGTCAGATCTACATGGAAGGTGCCATTCTTGATGTCAAAACCACTAATGGTCATGGCTATGGTATTGATTGGAGTGCTGTATATGCCAATGATGATAAAACGCTTTCACTGAGTGGAAGTGCCTCACAAGCTTTATCCATAGTGGATGGAGGAACCTGGTCATTTGCTGCTTCAATTCCATTTGGAGATGTAACGTTAAACTCAGTTATCAATTCTCTTCGTGAACAAGGTTCAGTATCAGTTCAAAGCCAACCAAGATTAACTATTACTAATGGCTATACAGCCTACCTAGGAAGTACTCAAGAGTTTAGTTTTGTATCAAATGTTGAGTTCTTACCCCTTAGTACAGGTAACAGTTCTAATGCCGCTTCTGATACGGCTATTACTACCCAGCTATCACGTGTAAATGTGGGTATAAAAATCGCTGTTACACCGAAGTTACTAGATAATGGAAAAATTCTTGTCAACATTGTTCCATTTCTAAGCACCATTGCTGGTACCACACCAATTAAGTCGGCTGGTGAGATATATGAAACTCCAAATATAGCTCTCCAAGAAATGGCCACACAAGTCATCACAGAGAGTGGCAGCCCGATCTATTTAGGCGGTCTTGTAGTAAATAGAATGCTGCAGAACGCTAAGAATCTACCTATTAAGAACAAAGCGCTTTCAAAAGCACTCGGTAGCGCCTCATTCGAAGAGGAAAATACTGAACTTGTCATTGTTGTGACTCCAAGGGAAGTGGGCGCATGATTGCAGCAAATATTCGTCTCTCCATTGAAGGCAAAGAAGTTGTTTTAATTCGTGATGTTATTGGTAAGGCACCCTCTGAAAAATACACTCGACAGGATGAAGGTTCTCTGCATATTTGGTATGAAGAGACAGTTCTAACTGAAACTCGGGAGGCAAATCCTGATGCCAAAGTATATGGTCTATGGCAGACATTAATTGCTTCAGGCGTTATTGATTTAGACCAAAAACTCCAAGTCCTTTATACAAACGACAGTAAAGATATCGGTTATTACCTTTACATCAATAGCGGTGTAATGCAATCAGGTTCCATTTTCAATAGTGAACTCCAGTCGTTACCTAGTTCTGCTTTGACGGAAGAATTTAGTCTCGATGACGCAATCATTCTGAACTCTGATGAAAGCACTCTCAAGCTACCTGCTGAACAGCTCAAAACTCAAAAAGAGATAGTTAAACAATCTCTAGCCAAGAAAAAAAGCAATCAACAGAGATCTACCATGACTGTAGTCTTGATTATTGCTTGTGGGTTGGCCATGGATACGTTCCTCGATATTCAGCATGAAAAACAAGCTCAGTTGTTTTCTGCTTTAGAAAACAAATTGACTGTGACTCAAGATGAACTCGCATCTCTGGCAAAGAGAAAACGCTACAACATACCCTCACAAAAAGAAACGCTTACTAAGCTCTACAACGTTACCGACTCTCTACATGATGAAGCCTTATCAGCAAGTTTCAGCTTGAAATCAAATGAAATTGTAAAAGTATTTGTTAAGAACACGAATGTTAATGCTGCTCGAATATCAATGCTGGCAAGTGGTGATATTCAAACAGTTCGCGTTTCTCCAGAGCAGTCGGTTATAACCTGGGTGAACAAAAATGAAAATTAAAGCCTTACTCAAAAGACTAAACCAGTACAGCAGTCTCGTCCTTTTACTTATTGTGACCAGCATAGGTACATGTTGGTATGTCTTAAGTAATGAAGCTGAACGGATTGATCCTGATTTCAAAAAAACCAAAGCACTCATAAGTATGTATGAGACTGAAATCGAGGAAATGTCAGTCCAGCAAGACCTTCCGAAGCTAGATTCAATCTGGTTCAACATTCAGTCAATCGCCAGCCAATACAACGTCAAGGTTTCTTCGATTGAAAAAATCGAAGATGCAAAGTTTTCCGAGGGGGATATTCCATGCGGTCAGGCTTGGTTCGGCTCTTTACAGGGAACCAGCAAGAACGTAGCTGCAGCTGCTTTGGAAATCCAGAATGAATTACCAGTTATGTACGGTCAAGCCGTGATTGATAACAAGGTAATGGGACTTAGTTTCGCCGCAATGGGAATCATAGACTTTAATTAAGAGGTAAAGATGAAGAAGACATACATATTGGCAATGCTCCCTATTTTAATGGCTCTAATCCAACATCCAGCTTTAGCGGAGGGTTCCATTTCATTGACACCAGAGCAGATCAGTCATGAAAAAGCCTTAAAAGAATTGAGAAGGCAAAAAGAAATCATTAAGGAGAATCACGACAGGGCCTTACTCCTAGCTGAGTGTAGAGACTTAGGGATTGATTGTAGCTCTGGAACGACTTTAGAAATCATGGAACCTGTAGAAAAGTCTCAGCCAAAAAATACTGAGTTTAATGATGTTCAAGATATTCAGGGCCTTATATCAACGCCAGTTATGAATGGCTCAGATACTCCTGTGCTTGAAGCCATTCAAAACCAAAGTGCTCAACTTAAATATAACGGAAAAAGTGAATGGGCAATGGTAGGTAACAAGGTTGGTCAATGGCAAGTCGTTCACATCGATGCATCAAAAGTACGACTCAAAAATCTACGTAACCCAAACACAATTAAAACTCTTTTATTACGGTGGTAATTGAAATGCTAATGACTAATACAGAAGTTTTATTCCAGAAAATAGTAAAAATCCTGATTGAAATCGAGGCTACTACAGAATTACATGCTAAACATTGGCAAGCACCTGAAAATGAATCGATGATTTTCGAGACGTTAGTATCTGAAAGCGTTTCAACCGCTGATATTGCTAAAGCCTTTTCAATACATAAAAACCAGAAACTATATTCAGAGTCTGAGCATGGCGAATTCATTATTTCTGGAAATGGTTGGGGTATTGCCAATGACATTCTGTTCATAGCAAACCCATTTAGCCCCGAATTGGAAGAACTGCTTGATAGTCGAGGCAGAGGCGTTTATCACTTCGAGGGAATTGGAATTCTGGAAGGGAGTATCTTCGATACATCACCAAAGAACTCAAATGAAAATGACCTAGATAAAAACATAAACAAAATGATTGAAATGGCTCTACATAAAGGAGCCAGCGATATTCATATATCTCCCAGGACCAACAATCACATATCAATTCAATTTAGGGTCGACGGTGTAAAGACTGTCTACAAGCATGATATTGCAATGGATGATTATGGCTCATTTTCAAATCGAATACTTGCAAAAGCATCAACAGTAGGCGGTAGCCCTACAACGCCATTAGATCTAAAGTTTCGTCATGAATGGAACGGGCGATCGATAGAAGTACGTCTTGCAGCGTCACCGGTCATTCAAGGTGGAGAAGCACATTACTTTTTTGTGCTACGACTATTAAATCCAACCGGTCAATTAAGAAGCCTGGAGGAGATCGGATTTCCAGATATTGAGGTGCAAACCTTAAATCATCTTTGTCGGTCACCGAAAGGTTTGATAATCATTACCGGTCCTACAGGCTCAGGTAAATCGACAACCCTATATGCCATGCTTAAACGTATCCAGGAATTAAGGCCTGGCGATTCCCTACAAACGATTGAAGATCCAGTAGAGATTGAGCTTCAAGGAGTTGAACAGTCACAAATCAACTCTTCCTCAGGAATGACATTTGCCAGTGCCCTACGTTCGAAACTTCGTCAAGATCCAGACGTTATCCTTGTCGGTGAGCTTCGTGATTTAGAAACCACCAAACTGGCTATCGAAGCTTCAATGACCGGACACTTGGTATTAACAACCTTGCACACGAACAGTGCTGTCCAGGCAATTCCCCGACTTATCAACCTTGGAGTCGACCCAACTACACTTGCAGATAGTCTCTTAGCGATATCAGCTCAAAGAATGGTAAGAAATGTATGTCCTCACTGCAGTACTAAGGAGCCATTTGGAGCTAACACAGAAGTTTCGGCTAAGTACGGTTCTTTGAGACATGCACCAATGCAAAGTGAAAAAATTAGCATTGCCAATACTAAAGGTTGCCAACATTGTGATTCCGGCTATTCGGGTAGAAGTGTTGTATCGGAGTTAATGATAGTCGACCCATGGACACAACAAGAGATTATTAAGAATAGTCCTGCTCATGAAATCGAAAAAACACATAGAAACAATCAATACATGACTATGTGGGACAACGGAATTTCTCTCGTAAAAGAAAATAAAACGACCATCCAGGAGCTCGAATCACGTCTCTCAACCCTCGCTGCATACGGTCAACATTTCACTTATGGTCGAGAAACAAACTTACTTTAATCTGGAGAAAAAAATGAGTAATTATCAAAGAACGAAAAGCCAAACTGGTTTCACACTAGTTGAGCTGATGATCGTAGTTGCTGTACTTGGTATTTTAGCCTCTTTAGGGCTGAAAGGTTACCAATCATGGATTAGAACAACGAATGTAGATGTAGCAAGTTATTTCGTTGAACGTGATTTTTTCTCTGCTGCATCTCAATGTTACAGAATGAATCGTTCATATTCTCAATGTAACAAGAATGAACTGGTCACTTTTGGACTTGATGACAAAACACCCTGGGATCTAGATTGGACGGTGAGTATTTCTGGAAATACCTTTACCTTAAATCTACCTACATCAGATTCAGTATCTGCAGAGATGCTAGCTAAACGCTTAAACTCAAGCGATGTGGATCATATCAGCAATGCCACAAACTCATCTTCTGCAGTAACAATTTCTCTGGCAATGCCGTAATGCAAGCTTTAGTTAAGTTTCTTCAATTGGATAGCAGCAGCAGATGGCAGCTTTTTGAAACTGATACTGAAGAAGAACTCTACGATATTCCAGGTTTGGGAGACACTATAGAGTCAGTCATTCCTATCCCTTTCAATCTAAAGCTTGGTAGAACAGAGTTAGCGTTATCGGAGCAGCTACTTTTAGTTGCTCAAGTTGCAACCCTTGTTGATTCAGGGGCAAAGGTGGCAAAAGGTATTATGGAAATCGTCGATTCTGCGGACTTCCTTAAAAAGTTCAGAAATGATCCTAGACTGAATCATGCGAGTAAGGTCTCGGATTACCTAGGAATTTTTGGCGTTAGTAGGACCGTAAAATTGCTAGTTATAGCAGGTGAAAAGTCAGGGCGTCTAAGTGAATCCCTGAATTCTGCTGTAGAAAACATTGAACAGGATCTGGAACTGCAGAAAATTAGTGGCGCCGACATGAAAGTGGGCGTTTTTTATCTCATTGGTGGCTTGCTATCGATCTTTATATCTAGTCTAGCACTCGGTGATGCTGCCCAAAATATGATCGATGTTCCAGCAATTAAAGATAATTCAGCAACGCATTTAATAGCTGGTTTCTACCATTTCATGACTGAGCAAACCGTACTTTTTATAGTAATAATTGCTGGCATCATCAGCTTATTAACATACCTATGGCAAAACGTTGTTGGGTTTAGGCAATTTCCAATCGCGAAATCATTAAGCGAGCTAATTAAGTCTAGACGGTCAGCAAACTTTCTATCCACATGGATTCCACTTTACCTATCAGGTATCGATAACGATAAGTCATTGGAATTAATCTCAAAGAATTTAAGCGGTGAAAATAAAAGAGCTACTGAAACTATTCAAGAAGGAGTTAATGCAGGTTCTACTATCCCGGCCAGTCTTTTCTCTAATTACTGGTCATCCAGCCTCATATTAGGTTTGAAAAGCTTCGATGACGCACATGATGAGGCAAGGAGAAAATTACTGGCTAGAGTGAGAAGACTTTTACTGACTGAAATTCTAGTCACAGGTAAACGCTTTTCAGGTATAGCACTTAAAGCTGGACTAACCTCTGGCTCTATATCTGTTCTATTAATGGCATTAGGCTTTTACGCGCCAATGTTCTTTTCAAGGGCTGGATAAGTGAAGCAGCAAGGTTTTACTTTAGTTGAATTGCTAATTGTCTTGATGGTGATGGCAATTATTGCAGTAGCACTACTGCCGACAGCCATTCGTAGTATGGACAGTTATCGAGTCATAGCAACTGTTGAGGAAATGAAGGCCATAGCAGGCTTTGCTGAACTTGCTCGTCAACTACCAGGCGGTGACCAGTTCAATAATTCCACTACCAAAGCAGTGGCTAGCTTTCTTGAATCCTATGACGTTACAAACATTGGCATGTCGTCAACATCTGATAAAAAGAATCATTGGTCAGAATCTTACCTTATAACGACAACGGGAAAAGCTGCACAGGTTACGACCACTGTTCCATTAAAAGGCATTAATCCATTTGAAGTTATTGCTAAATCATCAGGTACGGGAACGTCTCTAACTTACACCCATCGAGTTAGTCCAGATAACTACACCAGACTTATGCATGTGCGTGGCAATAAGCATATTCTTTATTTGGAATAAAAAATGGAAAAAATAAATAACCAAGCTGGTTTTACTCTCATTGAGCTGATGATAAGCATGTTGATCGTCAGTGTTCTCATTGTGCCTTTCGTATATCAAAAACAGGTTAAGTACAAAGAAGAGCTGGATGCAATTACATTAAGTGAAATTCAGGATATTGGTACCAGCGCTCAAAACTATGCCGCAGAACAAAACTTATCCTGGCCAGATGAAGAAAATCAATGTAGTTCAGCAATCTCATTAATGAAGAACGAGGGCTATTTAAGTGGTCTCAGTGATAACTCAGTTTTTGACACAGCTTATAAAACTACATGCACGTCCAGTCCAGGAAGCAGATTCTCAGTTGAAGTTGATACCAAAACTACTTCACAAGCTGAAATTATAGCGAGTTACCTTGCTTCAAGTGTAGTAACAGGAAAAACGGTTAGCTATTCAATCCCACTACCATCATCTATACCTGCCTTAGAACACTTGCTACCAAGAGATGGCTCACGCCCGATGACAGGTGATCTAGATTTAGGTGATAACAATATAGTGAATATCAATGATGCAACAGCTAAAGGCGATATCGAAGCAGATAGAATCATAACTACCAAGATACTCGATAAAGATGACCCTGATTACTATATTGATCTGAATAATTCATCGCACATGAATAATGTATCTATGGATGTGGCTAGTCTTGAAAACAGCTATGTGCTCGGTGATGCATGCAAAACAAAACAGATTGGCACAACAATTAATGGTGAGCTTCTAACCTGTGTATCAGGAGTTTGGACTCGTGGCGGTTCGTCCGTTCAGCTTAAGGCTAGCACGGCTTCACATGGTCAAGTAGTAAAACCTATTGATGGTTTTACCCCGGACCAATGTGTCATCTCACTATCGGGTGTTCCATATAAAAATGATGGAGGTTACAAAAGAAGTCGACATTTCTCTCATTACTACAACTTAAGAGCTGATGGTTGGCAAGTGATGGCAGGGGTAAGAGATATTTCCGACAACCGGCTTCGCCACACTTCAGCAGTCATTCAGTATTCTCTTGTTTGTAGTTCATGAAACATAGTATGAGAACTAATAAAGGCTTCACATTGATAGAGCTGTTGTTGGTAATGATGATAACCAGCATTTTGGTTGGGCCATATATCTACCAAAAAACAGTGGAGCTTAAGGATGAGCGAGTAAGAATCACCATGAGCGAAATATCAGATATTGCTACTAGTGCTCAGAACTATGCTGCCGAGCAAAACTTAAAATGGCCAGATGAAGATAATCAATGTCGTTCAGCAATTTCGCTTATGCGAGATGACGGTTATCTAGGTAGTTTAAGTGATATTTCCATCTATGAAACAAGCTACTCAACATTATGTTCTAGCATTAACGGCAGTCGTTTTTTTGTTGAAGTAGAGACTAAAACCTCTGCAGAGGCCGAGATTCTTGCTAGTTATTTACCTTCTAGCGATGCTAGTGGAAAATCAATTAGCTTTTCAGTTCCTCTACCTTCATCCATACCGGCATTAGATCATCTTCTCCCCAGAGATGGGTCACGTCCTATGACCGGAAATCTGAATTTAGATAACAATGATATCGAAGATGTTAACCAAATTAGCACTGAAACTGTTCTCCTAAACTCAGTAGTTACAAAAGGAAGCTCATGTTCAAAAAATGGCCTCATTGCTCGTAACAATGGTGGACTAATACTCAGTTGTAACCAAGGTGTATGGACAGGTGCTGCTGGTAGTCCTGAAGGAATGCTCGCACATTTCTATCTAGATTCTTGTCCTGATGGCTGGAAAGTAGCCGATGGAAGTCAGGGAACAATTGATGCCAGGGGTAAGTTTTTAAGATCTCTTGATTTAGGGCGTGGGTTAGATCTTGGGAGGAACCTTGGAAGCACCCAAGGAGATGCCATCAGAAATATTACAGGCAGCGGTATTGCTAGTGGTGGATATGCTAATGCAAGAGGGGCTTTCTACAAATCAAGTGGTTATAACCCACAAGACTTTAATGGTTCAGAGCAGCACTATACTGCAAATTTTGATGCCTCCAGAGTAGTACCTACAGCTAATGAGAATCGGCCAGTAAATCTTGCACTATTAACTTGCCAGAAGTTTGATTAAAAATACTACTTCGTAAATAAGCCAAAATATTAGAAAAAAATGAGCTAAGAATAAATGAAACCTAACTTAAATGATTTAAAAATTTATAGCGAATTTGCTGTGGCTACAATAGGCAATGATGTTCAAATCATCAAAGAGGGAGAGCAGTGGGAAACCTTATCAGGTTTATATAAGGAAATACTTGATGTTTATAAACCTGATAAACCAACAGAGGTTAATGATCCCTCAATAGAATGGGATGGTGACAGATGGCGTTGTCAAGTATACAACTCAGCCTATGGATGGGGATGTGCACTAAGACGAAATCCGAGCAAAATTCCTCATTTAGTTGAGGAGTTAAAATTTATCCCTAATGAGATCATGCCTTTGACTCAGGGAACAGGCCTCGTATTGATTGCAGGCCCTACTGGTGGGGGTAAAACAACGACGATGGCTTCGATATTAGATTATCTCAGTCAATCAAAAAGCTTAGGTCAAACAGTAACGATTGAAGAGCCAATCGAATACATGCATACAAACCCTCTTATTACACAGCGAGAAGTCGGTGTAACCGTAAATGGCTTTTTTGAAGGTGTTCATGAAGCAATGAGACAGTTTCCTAAGAATATTGTCATAGGTGAAATTAGACATCCTGATACTGCTGAGGCGGCAGTCCAGGCTGGTCTAACCGGTCATAGAGTATTTGCAACTTTACATGCTGAAAACATTGCTGATGTTATAACTAGAATGTTTGCGTTACTTGACGATCAACATGACCAGCTATTCCCTCAAGCCTTACAAGGAATAATTTGTCAGCATTTAGTTCACGGTGTGGATGGCAATACATACTGTATATACGAGAGTATCAGGGTCACTCAACAAGTAAGAAGTATATTGACTGAAGGAACTACAGCACTTCCAAGATTAAACCACGAAATGTATCAGCAGAAACGAAAAACACTGTCTGAATTTGCTCACAAGTTAGTCATATCAGGTCAACTTCATCCAGAAGAAGTCACCAGATGGAGCAAAAACATTCAACGTTTTTAATCTGGTTCTAAAACAAACAGTTAAGGCCATAAATGTTTGTTTATGTCTTCCTTGATTAGTTTCAGAAGATAAAGCTTTAACAGACAGCGTAAGTTACGTATCTACTTAGTAGTTTTGTCTGACTTTTCATGATTGTGCCTTGGCTGAAATATTTCATGATCTTTAGAATCATCAGCAATAAGGCTGCACATCACACTCTCTTGACGCCAATCAAGCGCAACTGTCGCATGATCAATATTGAAATGCGATCGTAGTTCTCTTTCAACTAATTGCTCTATTTTACGAGCAGGCTCACTTTCCACTGGCCGTACATGAAGAGTGGCCATCCTGCGCCCTGAACTGATCTGCCACGTGTGGATATGACTGACAGATTCAATTTCTGGGATAGTCTTCATTAGATGGTTTTCTATCTCTTCTGGGGAAGCACCTTCAGGTACCCCCTCAAGAAGAATATGTAGAGATTGACGGAGTAGTTTCCATGCAGTTCGCAAAATAAGAAGAGAGACGATGATGGAGAGAATTGGGTCAACTGGTGTCCAATTTGTGTAATAGATAATGATAGCTGCCATTATAGCCCCTATCGATCCCAGTAAATCTCCAAGCACATGTGCAATAGCACCTCTAATATTGACGTGCTCGTTATCACCACGTGAGAGTATCCACAACGCGAGAATATTAACTAAGAGGCCTGCTATAGCAACGATTAACATGGGGCCACTCAGAATTTGGGGCGGCTCCTGAATTCGCTCCCAAGCTTCGAAAAATATCCAACCCACAATAATAAACAGTGTCACAGAGTTAATGAAGCCAGCAATAACTTCAAATCTAGAGTAACCGTAGGTTCGCCTTGTATCCGGCTTTCTCCTTCCTATTCGAAAAGCTATATATGCCAGAGCTAATGCCGCAGCATCTGTAAACATATGACCAGCATCAGCAATCAATGCAAGTGACCCGGAGATAATACCTCCGGCAATTTCTACAATCATAAATGAAAAAATTAACAAGAAAGACACAAAGACTTTTTGTTCATTTTGGTTGTTTAGCATGGACTCATGAGAATGTGGCATAAAAGACTCTCTGATATTCAATGATTAGGCCAGCAACTGCTAGCTTCACATAGCTATAAGTAATAATAACAGCAGATGAAAGTTAGATACGCTTTTCAAAGAATGCTTAATCTAATCTTGGTTTAAAACTTACTACTTAATCCTTTCTGTTTATTTGTTTTCTTTTATTATTAAAAAATATATATATTAAACTTATCAAACTCACTCATCAGCCTTCAAAGTATATTTGAAAAGCATATATCTCTTATTTTCATATAGTGCTGAACTGATGATTCCTTTTTCAGTTAGATTTTTTACATCTTTTTTTCGAACAGCTAAAAATATGGAGTTTCCAGGGCTTACTGATAAACCATTAATCACCGTAGATTGATTAATTGACTTCACCTTATTTGAACTATAAAACCTCGCTGAGAAAGGTAATCTGCCAACATAAAAAACATTCTCCAATCCCTTTTCTGAAATTACTTCTGCTCTAACAATTAGTCCTTTCTCTGATTTGATATTGTCAGGATTTAAACCTAACCATAAACCATAGACAGAAAAAGCTAATGGTATAAGGAGTGTCAACGACATACTTGTCCAGAAGTTGGATGTTACCCTTGAGTCATTTGCCACCAATCCCCCTGTGGCAAGAGCTAGAAAAGGCAAGCTTGGAAGAACATATGTCCACAAAATATTGCCAGCGAATGTAAAAAACACACTGGGGACTAATATTGCCGATAATAAAATGAGTCTGGTATCAGGGAGCTCAGATTTACATACAGAGGGTTTTAAATTGCCTCTACGCAGAGAGCCAAAATATCGATAGAGCATCAACAAAGGCCATGGTAGAAATGCGATTATCAAATATAGCCAGACCGTCCCTCTTGGGAAGTCATGTGCATTGCCATACAAATCACCTTCCCAGCCACTAATGACGAAGCGCTTAAAATGTTCACCAATGATAAAGTAGTCGATAAACCCAGGAGTTTTTATTTCTGCAAGTACGTACCACGGAAGTGTTAAGAGTATTGCTAGAAGAATGCCTCTTAGCCATGGCAACAGTCTCCATAATCGTATCCAAGCATTGTTTACGATGACCCAGACTAATATTGGGCCACTTGAAATGACAAACGCTAACGGACCTTTCGATAATGCTCCAATCACCAACCCTATAAAAAATAACCATGACCAAAGGTTACTACCGTTGCGAAGCCTAATGATGAAGCTTCCAATCGTGAGTGTCGTGCCTAACACAAAAAATGCATCAGTCATTACTGTAGCTGCACTGATAAACCCCAGAGTACTGCTTGCATATATTAACCCGGCTATTAATGCATAATGCTTTGCCGACTCAGAAAAAGGCCGTCTGTGCAGGTGTAAGCCCACTTGATAAATTATCGTAATTATTCCAAGACTCGCTAACCAGGCTGGAAATCTTCCAGCAAACTCAGATATACCAAATAATTTGAATGACAAAGCCTGTAACCAAAATGAAAGTGGAGGTTTACCCCAAAAGGGTACTCCTTCATCAAACCACGGGGTAATCCAGTCTCCAGTCTGAACCATTAGTCTTGCTATTTCTGCGTACCTAGCTTCAGTAGTATCTGCATATGGAATAAGCCAGGCCAAAAATAACCTTGCAAGCATTATAGTGCTTAACATAAAAAACAGATTTCTCATACTAATGTTCATAAGTTAATAATTCTCTGCTTAGATCTTGAATTATCATCGTGCGACTCGATAAATTCAGAAACTATGAAGAGGGGACGTTGTTTACTTTCTGTGTAAATCTTCCCAATATACTCACCGAGAACACCTAAACATAAAAACTGTAATCCAAAGAAGAATGTAATCAGACAAAATAGTAGATTATAATCAATCACTTCATGAGTAGATGTGGTGCCTATATTACTGACGAACATAGATAGAATTGATGTGGCTAAGAGAGCAATACCCAAAAAAAATGAGATACGAAGTGGCTTGTAAGAAAATGAAGTTATTCCATCCAGAGCAAGTGTAAATAATTTAAGATAATTCCATTTAGTAATTCCAGCTGCACGCTGCTCACGGTCAAACTCTATTATTTTAGTATCCATCCCCACCCATGCAAAAATTCCTTTCATATACCTATTTCTCTCGGGAAGCTGGTTTACTGCATCAACCACTTGACGACTCATGAGCCTAAAGTCGCCAGTGTCTGTAGGTATAGGAATATCGCTGATGTAGCTTATAAATCGATAAAATAAATATGCATAAGTTCTTTTAGCCCAACCATCCCCATGACGTGATCGTCTCTTCATCAAAACAACGTCTGCTCCTTGTTTCCAAGCGGAAACCATTTCTGGGATACAGTGCGGGGGATCTTGTAAATCAGCATCAATTAAGATTACAGCATCCCCTTTTGCATATTGTAACCCAGCTGTAACAGCCGCTTCTTTTCCGAAGTTACGAGATAAGCTTAAAATACGAATTTGCTTGAATCTATTTTTTGCAAACCTTAATTTATTTACAGTATTGTCTCTGCTGCCATCATCAACAAATAAGAATTCGAACTTATATGGCATAGAGCCCGTAACTTGGTCGAGCGTCTGCAACAATTTGGAGAGTACGGCCTCTTCATTGAATACAGGAATCAAAATAGTTATTAAATGACTCCTTGCGTCATTGATACATGGTTTAGTCTTTTTCATTGAAAACATACCTTCTACAGATTAAGTAATTCACGAATGTGACACTTGCTGTAGCTATAACTTGTGCAAACAGAGTCTCGTTACCGTATTCAAGTAATGCTTTAAAAACACCATAGTTTGTGACTCCACCAAGTACCGCACCTGCTAAGTAGCGAGGGAATAAAAAATAATGTGGTGCAGAGGATTTGAATACAAAGTGATACTGGAAAAAGTAATTAGTAAGTAACCCGATTAAATATCCAAAAAAAGTAGCAATTAATGCATTCGCCCCTAGTTGAATAAATATATACATACTTATCCAATGAGCCATGGTTGCGGTTCCTCCTGAAAGGAGAAACCGCTTGAAATTGCTGAAATAATTTTCATCTTCGTTTGGAATTTTTCTTTGGTCAACGCAGACCATTGAAGATGGTGTCGTGTGGATGACTGATAACTTTCTCAAATTCATGCCATAACTTCCGATGGTTTGGAGTCACGTCCATGAATGATCCGATATAGAGCTGGCAGTACTAGCAGAGTGAGTATGGTGGAAGAGATAATTCCACCAATAACAACTGTTGCGAGTGGCCTTTGAACTTCTGCACCGGTTCCAACATTTAGAGCCATGGGAACAAATCCTAAACTCGCAACTAGAGCAGTCATTAGAACTGGGCGAAGGCGTGTCATAGCACCCTCAATGATAGCCTCGTTTAAATTTCCGTTCTGGCGCCAGTAATCTCTAATAAATGACAGCATTACTAGCCCATTCAAAACAGCCACACCAGAAAGAGCGATAAATCCTACGCCAGCAGAAATCGACAATGGCATATCACGTAAGTAGAGCGCGCAAACTCCGCCGGTTAGGGCTAAAGGAACGCCGGTGAAAATAATTGCAGCATCTTTGAACGAACTGAACACCGTTACTAGCAAACCAAAAATCAGTAACAAAGTGATTGGAACTACAATTGAGAGCCGTTGGCTAGCCGATTGCAATTGCTCATACGTTCCACCGTATTCAATCCAATATCCGCTCGGAAGTTTGACTTTTTCTGTTACCTCAGCCTGAACCTCACTTACAAAGCCACCTAAGTCTCTACCTCGAACATTCGATGAAACTACGACGCGTCGCTTTCCACTTTCACGAGATATTTGAGCTGGAACATCAGTGATTTTGATAGTTGCCACCTCTGAAAGAGGCACATACTCGCCACTATCAAGTGTTACAGGTAAAGAACCAAGCATTGCAATATCAGATCGAATAGACTCGGGCAAGCGAACAACTAGATTGAAGCGTCGGTCTCCCTCATATATCAAGCCGACATCTGTACCACCAATTGCAGATGCCAGTAGATCTTGAATCGAGTCAACAGACAATCCATACCTAGCGAGTTCCGTTCGTTTTGGTTCTACAGAAAGTAGAGGTAGTCCACTTACCTGCTCGACTCGAGCATCTGCACTGCCATCAATCGATTGTACGACTTGTAGGACATTCTCTGCTGTTTGGCGAATCGTATCCAAATCATCACCAAACACTTTGATTGCTAAATCAGCCCGCACCCCTGAAATTAACTCGTTAAAGCGCATTTCTATTGGTTGTGTAAACTCATAATTGTTACCTGGCAATGATTCGACTGCAGACTCCATTTGTTTAACAAGGTCTTCCTTACTCAGGTCTGGATTTGGCCACTCGCTGCGAGGTTTAAGCATGACAAAGTTGTCTGCCACATTGGGTGGCATCGGATCTGTTGCTACTTCTGGTGTGCCTATCTTGGCAAATACTTTATCAACTTGAGGAAATGACTTTAATTTATTCTCCAACAACTCCTGCATTTCGATTGATTGCTTCAAACTTGTTCCTGTTATACGAAGCGCATGCAGGGCAATGTCGCCTTCATCGAGTTGAGGAATAAATTCCGTACCCATTTTGCTAGCAGTCTGAATAGCAAGCGCCATCAATGCCATACTGGCTAGTACAATGAACCAGCGAAATTTAATGCTGAACAAAAGTAGCGGTTTGTATGCAAACTTCACAGCAACAATAAATGGACTCTCTTTTTCTGTGACCCTCCCTTGCATGAACATGGCTACAGCAGCTGGTACAATTGTCAGTGTAAAGAGCATTGCAGCAAGTAGAGCTATTACTACTGTTGCTGCCATGGGTTGGAACATTTTTCCTTCAACACCACTTAAAGTGAAAAGAGGGATATAGACCACAGTGATGATCATCACACCAAACAAGCTTGGTCTGATAACTTCATTCGTAGACTCGAAGACTACTTGAAGCCTCTCTTTAAGAGGTAATAAGCCGTTGTTATCATGTTGTGCAATGGCTAATCTTCTGACAGCATTTTCGACGATTATCACTGCGCCATCGACAATCAATCCGAAATCAAGTGCTCCAAGGCTCATCAGATTGGCGGAGATTCCTAATTCAACCATTCCACTTATAGTTGCTAACATTGTGATAGGAATAACAGCAGCAGTGATCAATGCTGCTCGAATATTGCCTAACAGCAAGAACAAGATAACGATAACTAATAGTGCACCCTCCACTAGATTCTTTTGAACGGTTGCAATTGCTTTATCTACAAGGATTGTTCTTTCATATACTGGTTCAGCAATAACGCCTTCTGGAAGAGACTTTTGTATTTCTTTCAGTTCTCTGGCAACACTATCAGCTACTTCTCGAGAGTTTTCACCAATCAGCATCATTGCTGTGGCTAAAACAGTCTCTTTACCATCTCGAGTAGCCGCACCAGTTCTTAATGTTTTCCCAAGATCAACATCAGCTACAGCAGATATGGTTACAGGTGAGTTCTGATACGTTTTAATTACAACATTCTGAATATCTTCTATAGACTTCAGTTGGCCAGGAGAGCGAACCAGAAGTTGTTGACCATTACGTTCAATGTATCCAGCACCACGATTGTTATTATTGGCAGCTAGAGCTTGCTGTATGTCAGCCATACTGATTTTGTAGGTCAGCATTTTTTCGGGGAATGGTTGGACATGATATTGTTTTTCATACCCCCCCATCGTATTGACTTCAGTTATTCCTGGCACGAGTTCAAGTCTGGGGGAAATAATCCAATCTTGTATTTCTCTCAGGGCCATTTCATCATATTCCTGACCGTTTTCTTGCAAGGCTGTTGGCAATGCTGACACGGTATATTGAAATATTTCCCCTAATCCTGAAGCAATCGGTCCCATTTCTGGTTCCAGACCATCTGGCAGATCACTTTTGACGGATACAAGAATGTTATTGATCCGATCTCTCGCAAAGTAGAGATCTGTTCCCTCTTCGAACACAACGGTTATCTGAGAAAGGCCATAAGCAGATATTGACCGTGTGTAATCCAATTTCGGCAGAGAGGACAACGCTCTCTCAATCGGGTAGGTTATCCGCTGTTCTGCTTCTAAAGGGGAGTAACCCGGTGCTTTTGTATTAATTTGTACTTGAACGTTAGTGATGTCAGGAACAGCGTCTATTGGAAGTTTTTGGTAACTCCAAATCCCCATACCTAAAATCAAAAAAATCAGAGACAAGACAAGGCCTCGTCTCGCAATCGAAAATTGCAATATTGAATCAATCATTAAATACTCCGGGCTCAGTGACTGTGTGCTGCACCTGACTTTTCAAGGTCAGCTTTTAGTAAGTAACTATTGGCAACAACAATTACATCACCGAGGTTTAGTCCAGTTAAAACTTCCACATGTGAGTAATCGTTGACGCCAAGCTCCACTGGTCTGGGTACAAACGATTCGGCATCCTTGATAAACACTACGTTTTTGCCTTCATATTCTTGAAGTGCAGTGTTCGGGATACGTAATGCAGCTTGCTTTTGATTTACAACTACATCACCACGAAGAAGCATTCCTGGAAATAACTGTGTTGATTTAGTCTTGATAGGGACTCGCGCCAGAATATAGGGCTCGTTTACTGCATTGGGTATGAGTTGATGGATATTAGAAATAAAGGTTTCGTCACCATAACTTAAGATAACTTCCTGATCAGGTTTAATTAAACTAGATTGTGATGGAAATACTTTTAGTTCCGCCCAGAGAGATTGGCTATCTGTAATAGTGAATAGTGTTTCTGTATTAGCTATTTCACCAGATGAGGCATGCTTGGCAGTAATAGTGCCAGATATTGGTGCCCTGACAGAGTATGATTGCAAGCTAGAGTTAGATTCGATGGTAGCTAAGACTTGTCCTTTCTTAACATACTCCCCATAAGAAACTTTTACGGAAGTAACTCTTCCAGGAAATTGAGCAGTCACATGACTTACTGCGTCGGGAGAAATTTTAGCTGTTCCATAGATACGGGTAGTTTGACTAATCGTCCCTGGTCCAACTTGTTGAGTTTCTATGGAGTTAGCTCTAGCCATTTCACTGTCCATATTTACTGCTTCTTTTTTTTCTCCTTCATGATCATGTTCGTTTTCTTCTGAGCCATGCCCTTCAGTCTCTGAATCATGCGCTTCAGTCTCTGAATCATGCCCTTCAGTGACTGAATCATCCCCATCTTTGGCATGTGCTGAAGGAGCTTTTTGTCCTGCCTCATTATGTGAGTGATTGTCTTCTTGTTGATGTGACTCAGCTGCCATCAGGCTATTTTGATTCGTAACTATTAGACCTAAGGCAAATAACACAACTGCAGATAATTTCGACAAACTGTAAGTTTTTGTATTCATTGTATTTCCTATGCTCTTATCTAAAGACTGGCTTCTGCTGTTAGTGGGACAGCTGTTAGTTGCTCGACTTCAATTCCATATCGAACCGCTGCTGTTGCAGAATCAATCAATGCTTGCTTTGCTTGAAGAAGTTCGCGCCGAGCACTGAGAAGATCTAGGTAGCTATATAGTCCTCGACGGTATGCAGTTTGTGTTTGCTCAAGACTCAATCTTAAGTTAGGGATGATTTCGCTCTTGAGTTGGTTTACAGCCACTATTGATTGCTCGCGCCCGGTGTAGGCTTTGAAGAGCTGCGTATGTAAAGAAAGCAAGGTACTTTCTTCTCTGAAAATGACTTCATTTTTTGCAGCAAGAGCTGATTCAATTTGGCCCTGTGCTCTCTTTCCGCTGAATAATGGCATAGAGAACCCAGCAACTAATGCCGATTGATTAATCTCTTCATTTCTTCGAATGCCGACCGACCAACTGAGATCAGCGACACTTTGCGTCTTTGCCAACCTAATTTCAGCATCACGAATACGTGATTCAGCTGCATAAAAGCGAATAGATGGATTTTGCTTTACAAGCTCAAATAACTGCTCAAACGGCTTAGCTTGTTTGAACGTATATAGTGAGCCTGCTACGTCGGAAAATTCTGGTTGAAGGCTACCCCATAAATTGGCTAATGCCATTCTAGAAGCGCTTAGTTGTTGTTTGATTGATGAAATATTTAGCTCAGCTTGTTGAACAGCTGCTTTTGCCCTGCCCATATCTGCAGCTGGAGCTATAGCGGCATTCACACGTTTAGTGACTTCTTCAAGAGCTTCATTAGCTAAGTTCAAGGATTCTATAGCTAGATCCAAACGAGCCTGGACATTAAGCACTTCGGTGAAACGGCGAGTTACCTCACCAATCAAATCAAGAGACTCAATTTCACTTTCAATGTCGACATTGTTGGCCTTTTCATCTACCAGTGACATTCGGGCTGCTCGCTTCCCTCCGAGTTCTAGAACAGAGGAGAGAGATACCGTTGTTTCTAAGCCTTTTATGCCACTTAGCTCGCCAGTGCCGGAAAAGTTCTCAATTTCTGCACCAACATTCATAGCCGGGTTCAGAGAGGCAGTTTTTTTCTCACCGACTAAACCTTGTTGACGTAATGGGAAGACCCTCAAGGATGGGTTATTTTTGAGCGTGTTACTGACAGCTTGGTCAAGTAATAATGTTTTGGCAAAAACATGAGGAGCAAAGAATAATTGGCCCACAAGTAAAACCAAGGATAGTTTTGGAACATGCGTAGAAATTGCATGACCAAGTCCTTTTTGAATAGACATGATAATGGTCCTGTAACAGATAAATAATCACACAATCACACAGTGATTGTGAGGAATGGAATCTGTTCAGGATTTAGGCGGTCTGTACTGTGATCTAGGGGAGCTGGTTATGGAAGGAGCATTTTCCCAAGAAGGGGATGGATTTGAGAGAGCATTTATAGAGCTTTCATTCACAAAACTCAGCGCGATGAAATGTGAGCAATGATTATGGCAACATCCACTGCAATCATCAAAAGAAGCTTGTTGTGTATCAGAAAGAGCATCAGATGATGCATCTGTATCTTGATGGGTGTGCGTATGTTCTGGGCTGCTATCAGGAATGATATTATGAATTTCAGCCAATACTATGCCCGACTGCATAGCAATCGTGAATATGAGCAAGCATAGAAGACTTCTAAATTTCATAAAGTATTTTAAAAATGCAGATTCGTTCAATCGGACTATTGATTATTATTTTAATACTAACACACTCATTTAGAAATTAATACAAAATTCAAGAAAAAAATGGCTTTTGAACAAGCCAGCCTCTCAATCAGTAATAAATACTAATCAATTTCTTTGCCATCGTTGCACAGTTAAATTTTTTCAAACTCAATATAAAAAATGAACTGATGATAATTTCATAAAATTTCGTATAGGTATTCTAGAGTTCAAGTAATTGGTTAGACTTACTGTCATAGTTCTATTTCAATCTTTCCTTCTCTTAATTTTAACTGAAATGTTCCCCTTTTACGCGCCATCAGCCAATACCAACCTGATAATTACACTTATCAGGTGGATAATTTTAAAAATCTACGTATAATCAAAATTAATGTGATTTTTGTGGCCAATAAAACTCTGATGTTCGAAATTTAAAATCTGACCGGTTATCCCTCACACAACTACTCAGATTTTAAATTCTGAAGTAAGGTTTAGAAATTAAATGGCAGATGCCAGGTATTACTGCAGATGAAAGAAGAAATCTCCAACGCCCCTATTCCAGTTTTTGATGTCAATCAACCACCAGTTGAATTTAGAGACCTTATAGAAGATGTTATGGAAAACTTCGAACAAGGTGTGCCGGCAAACAGTAAACGGGCTCGTGATGCAGACCTGGCCGTCTATACTGCATGGGGAAAAAATGTTTACGGATCAAATTTCAAAGCTATTCCATCTTCGCCAGAGCATATCGAGAGATTCTTAAATGATATGTCTGTTGAGATAACAGAGACTATTTCTACTAAAAATATAAATGGTGAATTGGTTGATAAAACTATAAAACATCGACTTAAAGCTCTAAGTACAATAGAAAGATATCTTGCTTCACTTTCATATAAAAACAAATTGTACCTGGATGCGATCATGGACATTACCAACAACTACCAACTTAGTTCAGGATTTGTGAACCCTGCATCTGTCAGAAGAGTTAAGGCTGCACTTCAAAAAGTCAGAGCCTTATATCGTGATAACTCACAAAAACAAGCACAACCATTTAATTTGCATCTTATTGAAGATGTTATTTCACTTCATGATGGTTCTCTTAGAGATAAGCTAGAAATCACACTACTCTCATTTGCTTTTGACACCATGATGAGATGTTCAGAATTAGTAAGAGTGAACATTGAAGATCTAGTATTTGATCCTATAAGTCTTGATGGTGTTGTCGAGCTTCACTGGTCAAAAACAGATCAGGAGGGAAAAGGACAAACCCGGTATCTTAGCCCTACAACTGTCACATTATTAAAAGAATACTTGCAGGAAAGTAATATAACCTCTGGTCGGCTATTTCGTTCTGTTTCTAAAAACAATACACAGTTAGAAGCTATGCATAAAGACCGGGTGGGTGTTATTTTTAAACGTCTTGGTAGAAGATTGGCCAGTTTCTATTCAGAAGATCCTAAAAATAAATTATTGTCTCAAAAACAAATTGAACCAACTGAGATATCTGCACATTCTACAAGAGTAGCTGCAGCACAGGCGCTTGCATTAAATGGTGCATCGACGGTTCAGCTAATGAATGAAGGTGGTTGGAAATCTGCCGTCATGCCGGCTCGCTATTCTCGTCATGCTGAAACAAAGAAAGGTGCAATGGCTCAGCTGCACAAACGAAATCAGGTAATATAAACTCCTATGTATCACCTATTCTAATTACTTCAATATGATCGAAATTTTACTAGATGTCATCGGAAAAAATTCAAAGGGTGCCATTTGCCATCCTTATAAATACCAAAGAGGTCCTATGACTGGAATGTATGTTTTCACACTAAATGGCAACGATAGTTTTCAACCTACAAATGAAGAAAATCTTCGAAAGATGATTGAATCAGGTCAATTTAATCATGGTGGTAGAATCCGAATGATACCTCACAATGCCACATCAACTGCATCAGCTTCAGCACTAAACGTTGTTTCATATCGACGCAAAGCGGTTTCTTAATTTATTACTGCAATTACTTGCATCAATCATATTTCATGATATTACTGGTGTATAAGAAATCAAAAAGGTCGTTTAATGGATTATATATCTTTCTTATTTGTAGGATTAGTTGTCGGTGTTTATTTGACTAAGAAATATCAAATGAATAAATATGCTGTTCATATTGGTGAGCAGATTGTTAATGACGTGCTCCAACTTTCATTGTCCGATAAATGCTATGCCCTCCTCTCAAACCTGACTCTTCCAATAATTGATAAAGACAATCAAAATGGTACAAGTCAAATTGACCATGTTCTAATTACTACTCGTGGTTTGTTTGTTATTGAGACAAAATATTATCGTGGTTCCATTGTGGCGAGTGTGGATTCTAATGTGTGGTATCAATATACCCATTTTGATAAACATTCATTTCAAAACCCACTTTTACAAAATTACAGTCACATGAAAGCGATTGAATCAGTCACAGGTTACCCAACACATCTCATGCATAATGTAGTTTCTTTTAGTGGTAATGCCGATTTCAAGTCGGAGCGGCCTCCAGGTGTTCTCAATTGCAATGAGCTCAAGGCATATATCGAGTCCTTCTCCACTGATGTTCTTTCAATAAATGATGTTTATACTCTTGCAGGCAAGTTACAAGTACACCGTTTATCTGAGACACCAGAGACAGATAAAAGACATATCGCTTATCTAAATTCTAAACATAATAAAAAGGCTGCATAACATGCAGCCTTTAATAACTTCCCATTATATGTTTCTAGCAATACACGCTTATTGTTAGTATGTACTCACTTATGTTCACCTACATACTCTATTGTGTCGCCCTCCCCTCTATCAAGGGAATCTGATTAGGATGTTATTTCTCTATATCTGTCTAACTCTTCCTTCATTTTCTTTTTCGTAAGCAAGGCTTCAAGAGCCAGTTCAAGCAATTCATAATCCTTTATGCCCAACTCATCTGCAACATCAGCAATAAGGTCAGGCATATCAGGCCTCATTTTAAAATTCTTTTGTTGTGTATAAAGAGTTCTTCCACCTCTTCGCCTTCTCTTCTTAGGCTGTCGACTAACAAACCCGGCCTCTTCCGATACTTTGCTCAGCTCTTTTTCATTTACCTTAGGTTTGCTTTGTTTTGTTCCTGCGAAGGCTGCTATATCAAGCTCATCATCAAGGTCATCTAAATCTAATCCAGCTCTCTCAGCCATCATTATCTCCTGATAATATTTCTTTTAGCTTGCGTTTTACTTCTTCAGCATAAGCTTTTGCATTTGATGCTGTAACCTCAATTCCTGATACTTCCTTTGGATCTAGGTTATTAACAATTCCACCATACGAACGCACTGCTTTATAAGCATCTTTCTCAATAAGTGAAACATTAAATACATCGACACCGGCATCTTTAAACTGGCTAACAATATACTTCAGTGTTCTAGGTACAATAGCAGCACTTGTTCTTGTAAATAAGACAGAATAAGCAATCTTTCTTCTAAAAGCCTTACTTTGTTGCCGTAATAACTTAATTGTTTTCACAGCTTCATCTGCATCGTCTTGTGATCCCTGACATGGAATTATCACTAAGTCTGCTCTACTTACAGCGTTGGCTACTGCGATACTCGCTGTTCCTTCAAGATCTACTATTACAAATGCATTGTCTTCTTCTGCTTTTTCGATGTCATCTATAATACTTGCCTCATCTGATTCATAAAGATTTAAGTTTTCAGGACATCCTGTTTTCTTCGCCCACTTAGCACTATGCTTATTTGGGTCAGCATCAACCAATGCTATATCAACTTCTTTGTCTTGCCCCTGCCGTGCTAATTCAGAAGCTAGTGTAATCGCTGCAGTTGTTTTACCTGCTCCACCTTTTGAACTTGCCATTACTATTGTTGGCATAAGCATAATCCTCACTTCTATTTCATCATTATCAGATAGCTATCTAGATAGCGGAATACTATCCATTTAAATCATTCTAGTTCATATCCACCTACAATTCCACACTTATATAGATAGCTATCAGATATCGTTCCGATATCAGCTTGTTAGTTTTACGATAGCTATCAGATAGCTATCTGATACCATCTTAATATCTATTTAATATCTAATTAGTTTGAAGTGAATAAATATCTCACTCAGATTTCCTGGCCCACTTTTATTATTAATAGATATCCATTTTGATTGCTATATAAAAACGGCATAGGTTATTGTAAATATCTACTAGATATCTTTGTAATATCCTTCAGATATCTTGCAGATATCCTTCTACTATCTGGATAGCTATCTGTTAGTTAGTTAGATGATATCTGATAGCTATCTAATTATTAACTATATAGATATAATTAAAGGAAAAGCAAAGAGAGAGGAAATAGTCCCACAGCAATAGGGGATGCATTCCCGACCTGCTTGTAAAGAAGTGCGCAGATAAAACTAATACAGCTATTTAAAATAGAAAAACATAAGAAGATAAGTCACATAGAGATACTTATATATGTCTGAAGAAAATATGAAAGGACTATATGAGAACCTCGTCACAAAAGAAGTATTTGTGAAATATTTGTGATTGAAAAATGAAACATATATTTGTTAAATGAAGGCGTGAAAATGCAGCTTAGATCCAAGGATATAAGTAAAAAGGTAAAAATTAGTTGAGGAGTAGGGCAGTGCAAAGCCTATACACGGATATGACGTATAGTTTTTTAATTAAGCTAATGGATGCGTCTTTAACAGTTGATCAAGAGAGAATTACTGAATTAGGATTCACACCTTCACAGGTAAAAACGATATCTGGTCTCCCTCATAGCGATTTATTTAAGCTTTCTAGAATTTATAACCTGGTCGATATTTCAATCGATGAAATCTTGTTAGAAAAAGCAATCAATCAAGGAAAGCAAGGTATTCGTATACATGGAGATATCCAGAATATAGATATCACTCATAAACTACTAAGAAATCTTTCTACATTAGCTGCACATGAGACCGAGAGTAAAACACTTAATCAGTTGTTTAAAATCTCGAACAAGACAATTACACAGCTCTCAAAAATGAGCATTCAAAATACATTAGCAATAGCTCGAACGGGAATCGTCTTTTATGACATTACAGCTAATGAAATTAAATTAGCAATGGCATTAGAATTTATTCAAGAGTCACGTCGAGAAGAAGAAGCTATAAATCAACTAATCGTAAAAGATGCATCCTGGCCAATGGTTCACACACTTACAGGTATGAGTAGAGCATTATTTCAAGAAATGAGGAAATCATTAAATGCTCCGAAAACACTAGGGGGACCACCAAGAAGACTTACGGAAGAAGAAGAGATTATTGCTTGGAATTCATGGATTGATGCTACTGGTAAATCACCGTTAGAACGTTGTATAGTGGTGAGCCAAAGACTAAATAGTATTGGTTTACGACATCTATGGCCAACACTGTCTGAATGGTTGAAAAAAGAATCAGACGAAAAGTATAAAAGTTTAGTTTCATAACCGGCTTGGACCAATATCCGGTTATTCATTGCCTTTATTAGCAGTGAAAACGAAGATGTACGCAAATTTGATGGAGATACATCTTGCGTACAAAACTACTCATTGCAGTACTGCCAGTAATCATCACTGGCTGTATAACACTTCCTAGTTTTCAACAACAAACACAACCTGTTGAGAAATCTGATGCGCAGGTTGTAGTACCTGATATTTTTATCGAACGATACAACTATGAGCCTCCTAAAGAAACTCAAATACGGGTGGGCAGATACTCAAGTGCTGATGCAGTAAATACAAGACAACAGGAGAACTTGCTCGAAGTTGTCGTCGATACTGAAATACCAGTCCAAGAAAAAACAGTTGGTCAAGCAATAGACTTCTTACTACTGAGAAGTGGATATACATTGGCTTTACCTGAAATTCAGGGTCAACACGTAAAACAACTCCTAAGTAAACCTTTACCAGAAATACACAGAAGAATAGGGCCAGTAATGCTCAAAGATGCACTAATGGTACTAGTAGGTAAGGCCTACTGGATGAAGGTCGATCCGGTACATAGATTAATCGCTTTCGACACAGTAGAAGAGTTCAAATAATGACGGATAAAGCAAAAAACCATGATGTTTTTGATGGAGAGATACCGAAAGATATTGGTAAAAAGAAAAACCCTCCGGTATGGCTAAAATTAGTTGGTTTAGTAATCCTCGTTGGTCTACTTGGTACGGCTGCGTTATATCTTGAAACAAGCAAAGATTATGATGTTGAACCAGGTTTAAACTTAAACGATGAAGTAATAAATGGCCTTTCATCGGAGAGTACTGAAAGTCATGAAAATGACATTTTGAAAGTTTCGAATGATGAGTTTGTATCTAATGGATATGAAGATATAGAGAGTGGACAGTTAGACAGTTTAGTAAGTGAAGAGCCTGAAAACGAAATAACAATTATTTCTGCTGATAGGAAAAATATAACTAAGAATGATGAAGGTTATTCAATTCAAATATCAGATATTAATGAAGAGGTAGACCTCTTATCCAATAGGCTCAAAGAAATAGAAAATAGAGATGCAGATAAAATCACAGTCATTGAAAGCGGGTTAGAGCTGCATGAAAAAAGCATAAATAAATTAAATTCTTTAATAGGTTCATTAGGAACGCTAAAAAATGAACTTGCAACGTTGAAGGCTGCAACCCTAAAGTCAAATAAACAGACTCAAGTTAGCCAATCAGATCGTAACAAAAACCAACCCGAATCCATTCAAAAAAATCAACCTAAAACAAGAAGCAGAATCGATCAACTAAAACTATTAGGTATCGACGTATGGGGGGGTGAGCTTTTCGCCCAGGTTGAATATAAAAACCAGATACACCTGCTAGCCACTAATGAAATGATTGGAGAGTGGAAAGTAGTTAGCGTGAGCAAAGAAAGAATCATGGTTAGAAACCAAGAAGGGGAGAGTTTTGAACTCAGCATTTAACAAACATTTAGCTCTAGTATTTTTTTTGGCAACTAATACTACTTTTGCTGCTGATACTATATCTAGCAAAGAAGTAAGTACAAAAAATACAGAAAGCACGATAACTCAAAGTGAGCAAAAGCATCTAAAGTGGGGAATATCAGCAGCTGAGTACGCACGCTATGAGGAGCTGATGAAAGGCATTAGAGGTAGCATAAGCCCAGACACGATTTCACCCATTGAAGTTTTGGGTATCCATGCTCAGAACGAGATGGAACGTAGAAAGTATGCACGACTTTGGGCGGATATGATGGAAGAAGATACTCAACGTGTCCTTGCTTTCCAGCGTGCATATGACCAAGCATGGCGAGATAAAGGAGATAAACCACTAATAGATATTAGCAAGCTACAAACGAGTAGTCAGATAGACAACAATCTGACAACAAATATTTCTTCAGGGCTAGCACAAAGAAAAATGCTCATCGTCACAAAAATAGAAGGATGTGAGTTGTGCGAAAAGAAAATTCAACAATTACTTACATCGATGCTGGTTGATAAAACACTTCACTTAGATGTCTATTTCAGTGACTCAAGTGATAAAGAAAACAGTGTTATTCGTCAATGGGCATTAACTAACAGAGTAGATATGGAGCTGCTTAAAAATCGACGCCTAACGCTTAATCATGGCCAATCCCTCATGAAGAAATACCAACTTGATGAAGGACAATTACCTGCAACATTTAAAGTGGATAACAATGGAGGGGTAAAAAGGGTAGAATAATATTTGACTTATATTAAATTACCCAATATGACTTCCAATACGACACCTATTGATTTGAATAGTTTTAAAAAATTTCTTGATGGTGAAGTCGAGAAACATGCCACAGACACAAAAATCAATAATGGTACAAGCATTGTTAATGCTGTAAACATTGGAACATATAGTTTTAGTTGGGGAAAAATAGTCGAACAGCTTTCAGGTGAGTTTTTTATCTGGAAGTTTCAATTATCTACTCTTGCCAAAAGAACTGATGGCGAGAAAATATATTTTCAACAACAGATATTTAAGTATCTGCAATCCAAACATCCCGATCATACATCTGAACACGCCATATTGGTGGCAAGTCTTCATGACAAGTGCATATTCCTTGGTATTAAAGATGATGCCTTCATCATTGCATCACCAATGCAACACGAATATAAAAATAGAATCTGGGTTCATATGCATATCCTCAACAAAGATATTCCCGAAATTCTTAGTAATATCAATAATTCTAACCTTTAGCCTTGGTTTAGTATCTCCAGCTCACGCAACAAGCTATTCAAATAAGACCATTCCCGCTCTATATACGAAGGTAGCAAAGCGGGAGGGTGTTCCAGCTAACCTACTCTATGCAATATCTCGTGCAGAAAGTACAAATCCAAAAATAAAAAAAGTCTGGCCGTGGACAATCAATGTTCGAGGTAAAGGCTATTACTTCCCAACCAGAAAGAAAGCATACGCCGCAATTATGCTGTTACTAAAAAATGACATCACATTAGTAGATATAGGACTAATGCAAACAAATTGGTATTGGCACAAAGACAAACTAAAAGATCCCTGGATGGCATTATCACCTGAGTACAATATCCAAATTGGAGCAAGGATATTAAGGGAGTGTTACGAACGAAAACAAGACTGGTTTTATTGTGCTGGTGAATATCACACAAAAAGTAATACGCCTGAGCGAGCAGCACGAGCAAAACGTTATCAGCAGAATGTACTTAGCTATATAAGGGCAACAAAATAATGAGAGCTTTATATTTAGCTGTTTTGCTATTGTTAAGCTCAACAAATGTTCTCTCTGAACCGAAAGTATTATTTGATTCAGGAAGAACCATTAACGCAAATAAATATTTATCTTCTGATCAGAAAGCTCTCTCAACGAAACCTAAGCCAAGCATTACTAGTCTTGTTACACCCACAACTCCTGAAATGTCTGTGGGAAAAGTGGTTAAGCGTAATGTTTCACTCCCTTATCTTCCAAGTCCATTATTCCTGATAGGAACAGATGCAGTATCAATCCAATGGGTGTCGAATCACAGACAGGCACTTATTAAAGTCGGAGCGGTAGGCTTAATAGTGAATTCAACTTCACCTTCGGATTTAAAACATGTGATTAATGCATCTGAAGGTCTTCAAGTTACTCCCGCGTCAGGTAGTGAACTGTCAAAACAGCTGAACCTTAAACATTACCCTATTCTTATCACTCGAACGCAGATTGCCCAATGAAACAAAAACACACACTAGAAGTTCTTCTTCGACCAAAAGTTGAGATATGGTCTGCAGGCATATCTGCCACTGGTGCTGTTCTTTCCTATGTAGCCCCCTGGTCAATAATGATGACCCCATCCATTGCTTATGGAGTAGGGGGTGTACTGACATACAATGCGTTCCGTAATTTCAGAGACTTTGTTCGACTTTATAAGTATCAAAAAGGACTCCGGCGTCAAACACTTTTTAAGATGGCGCCAAATGACATTCCAGTGAGTAAAAAATATTTGTTTTATGGACTTGGTTTTAGATGGGGACAAAAACATGCACAACGCTTAAAAGATACCCGAGAGCCAGCTGCGAGCAAATATATCAATCCAGGGCCACTATACCGACTCGCTAGAAGGAAAGAGCGTGAATGGGAATCAAGCCCCTATCTATCGAAACTCGCAGAAATTCTTAACAGTGAATCTAAATACAATCCCGTCAGGCCATTACCGCCTATAGGAGGGGAACCACAAATACATGGTGTAGGAGGGGAGGAGGAACCTGTCGTTTCTCTTCTTTCAGAGAGGAATGGACATACGTTGGTTCTTGGAACAACTCGTGTAGGTAAGACCCGGGCAGCAGAGGTACTGATCACACAAGATATTAGACGGGGTGACATCACTATTGTCTTCGATCCAAAGGGTGATGCGGAGTTAATGAGGAGAGTAATTGCTGAATGTAAAGCAGCCGGTCGGGAAGATGATTTGGTTGTCTTTCATCTAGGCTTTCCAGACATCTCTGCTAGATACAATGGTATAGGCCACTTTAGCCGTGTTACTGAAGTTGCAACCAGGACAGCAAACCAACTAGACAGCGGTGGTAACTCAAACGTCTTCCGTGAGTTCTTCTGGCGTTTCACCAATATTATTGCTCAAGCATTAGTAGCATTAGGAAGACGGCCAGATTACGCACAATTAGCTCAACACATTCAAAGTATTGATGATTTGTTAATAGATTATTACGAGGTATGGTTAAACAGTGAGGCAGATCCTGACTGGCCAAGGCATGTAAATGACATAGCATCAAACCTGAACGATAAGATGCTTCCAATGAGCTTACGCGGAAAAAACAAACGAGCAAACGCGATGATTAAGTATGCTCAAGATAGAAAGATGTTTGATGCAGTGGCCATGGGCCTTCGTTCTACATTTGAATATGACAAAACATATTTCGACAAGATTGTGGCAAGTGGTTTGCCATTGCTTGAAAAACTTATATCAGGACGTATTGCTGAACTGATCTCACCTGCATATAACGACTCTGAAGACAATCGACCAGTATTTAGTTGGGGTCAAGTCATAAGGCAAAAAAAAGTCGTATATATCGGACTAGATGCATTACAAGATATGGCTATTGCAGGCACCGTTGGTAATACGATGTTCGCGGACTTAGTTTCAACTGCAGGAGAAATATATAAGCATGGAACTGAACTTGGATATCACAATCAAGACACATCATCGGGTAGTAAAACACCTATAAACATTCACGCAGATGAAGTGAATGAATTAATGGGAGATGAATTCTTACCAATGCTCAACAAAGGTGGTGGTGCCGGCCTGCAAATAACTGCATACACACAAACCATGTCTGACGTAATAGTGAAGCTTGGTGACCAAGCTAAAGCAGGTCAAGCACTTGGTAACTTTGGCACGGTAATGATCTTCCGAGTGAAAGAACTAGCAACTGCCGAACTATTTACGAAACAACTCCCTATGGTTGAAGTAGCTGCAGCAACAGAAGTAACAGGATCAGCAGACTCTGTAGATCTCGATAGCGAAGTTGACTTTACATCAAGCGCCCAAGATCGCATCACATTTACTGAAGCACCACTACTATCGCCAGCTACCATCATGGCCCTTCCAAAAGGGCAGGCATTCATCCTCACTGCTGGAGGCCAACTATGGAAAATTCGTGTGCCATTAGCTGATTCTAAAAATGATCTCTATATGACATCAAATTTTAACGAAATGGCTAATGATATGGCTGCTTCTTATCGAACAGGCGAGACATGGTGGATAGAATAAATGGCACAAGATAACAGCCCGCGTGCACAAAAAGGCCTTATAGCTAGATGGCTATCACGAATTGTTACAGTAACTATTTGGCTTTTACTCGCTTTACTTATGTCAATAATCACCGAATGGATTGGAATGAATACGAAATGGAGTGATGAAGGTGTTGAACATAGCCGTAAGATGGTGAAAACGGAACTAGGTTATTTGAATAAGGACTTTCAGAAAAGTCTGATCGTACAGCGACCAGCTCAATATGCTGAAAACTTTGCATTAGCTATGCATCAGTTAATGTATGAGAAAACAGGAATCATGAAACTTTTGGCTGGTGTTTTTCGAGACAGTAAAGCAGAAAGCATCGTCCGAATGACTGCCGAACATGTCTTGGCTGCAGTTTATGTAACTCAAGTTTTCGCCATACGATTAGCCATACTAACTCTTGCCTTGCCCGCATTCTTTATATTTGCCATCGTTGCAGCAACGGAAGGCTTGGTTCAACGAGACATCAGAAAATGGTCTGTTGGGCGTGAACATGCTGGCTTATACCATCACGCAAAACGCTGGATACCAGTCTCTTTTATCGCACCATGGGTAGTGTATTTAGCCTTTCCTGTATCTATACACCCAAACGCTGTAATCCTGCCATTTGCCTTATTATTCGGCATTGGAATATTTATGGTTACCTATCTATTTAAGAAACATCTCTGATAACCGGCTCAGACCAATATCCGGTTATTCATTGTCTCAAATGAGGGGCTTGGGCAGACTTCACTCTCACAAAGTTTATGTAGTGAGAAATGAACAAAATGCTCAAGCCCTTTTTAATTATTTTCACGATTTCATTTTCAACAATAGCAAGTGCCACCAATTTTGCTGAACGTGAAAGCCTAGCAAAGCTTATTCATGAAATTGATGGACTAAGCTCACTTGTCGATGAAGCCCAGGGACGAGCTAATCCTGATAGTCGTATTCGCTTCCAATACAACTTACTTCGTAAAGACCTAATGATGATGAAGCTTGGTATTCAGGAACATCTTGATGGACCAGCTATCGAGCCGAGAAACTACGCTCCACTCTCTGGCGACTATCGACGTTAACCCATGGCAATTGATTCTAAGCAATCTCAAAGCTTTTTTAACGCTACAGGTGTATCGATGGATAGCCTGGCATTAGTTATAGCTAGTCTTATTGTCGTTGCATATATGCTCTGGAGCGCCTGGGTAACTCTTTCTTACTACGAACAATGGGCAGCTAAAAAAAATAACATCAGTTTGTATGACGTTATTTGGAGTGCTGTTCGCTCAGTCACCTTACTTTCAATCATCTTATACATCGTCTCATAAAAAGGACTATCAATGAAAAAGTTGCTCATCTCAACATCAGCTATCTATCTCTCAATTTGCCAAAATGCATATGCAGTACTTCCAACAGCTGTACCCCCATCAAATGGAGCAGCTAATGGCAACTGGTTGGAGCTTCTCAAAGGGTACATAAAAGATGCCTCTATATTGCTAGGGCTAACACTCTCAGTGGTTGGTTTTATTTGGCTTGGTTGGATTGCTTTAGCAGATATCAATCAAGCTCGTGCAGGAAGAAAAGAATGGGGTGAAGTAGGTGTCACTGTCATCGCAGGTGCTGGTGTATTCCTATTTGTATCTTATCTACTTGCTCAAGCAGCAGGTGTCTTCTAATGAGTGATTCAGAAGAAATTCTTGCTGACCGGCTCAACAATGAACCACCAATATTCCGAGGACTTTCAAATTCTGAACTGGGAATGGTGTTGAAGTTCGGCGCGCTTTTCTGGGTTCCAGTATGTCTTCTCATTGCAACCCTTCTAGGTAAAACAATGATGGGGATGGGTGCGGCAATGCTAATGCTATTACTTACTATCCTTGTCAGTGGTTCATTGTTTCAAAGAATCAAACGTGGAAGACCTGATTACTACTATCAACACTACTTGATGCTTCGAGATGTTTTTCTTCGAGTAAAAACTAACACAAAAAGTGATCGCGTTATTCAATATTCAGGTACATGGGGAATTGGACGAAAAGATGGCGAGTAAGTACAGAGGAGACATGGACAATCTGAAGTCGCACATCATCACACTCCGAGTTGTTATTGGTGTTTTAATTCTGTTTTGTATTTTATTTTGGATGTCAGCAAATAAGGCTAGAGAAGTTCAAAGGCTTTATCTTCCACCGGACCTTCGAGCTGGCAACACCGTCACACTTAACGAAATACCTGTTACAACTGCATATAGCTTTGCAGTCAGTATCTTTCAATACCTCAATACATGGTTAGAAGATGGGGCGAAAGACTACCCAGCACGCGTTGCAGAACTAGCTCCATACATATCTCCAAGCTACAAACAATGGCTTAAAGAAGACATTCTTCGTCGTAGTAATCGCGGTGAATTAGATAGGCGAACAAGAACTGTCACTTTAATAAACGATATGGCTTATGACGACCGAAGAGTAGACATTATCAATGAAAATAACTTTGTTGTTTGGCTCGATCTCAGAATCACGGAAACTCATCGTGGCGTACCTATTAAATCTGTCGATATCCGATATCCAATTAGAGTCGTCCGCAGTAACGTTAGCCCTGAATTCAATCCATGGGGACTAATGCTGGATGGATTTCAAGAAAATCCAAGTCGAATTATTTCAACGGTAAAAGAATAATGAAGCTCTTCATCATCATCATAACGGCTCTTCTTACGTTTGCCTTTTTACCTACAAAAACGTTTGCAGACGAGAAAGTCATCTGGGATAAGACACCAATAAAAGTCGTCTTGAAACCAAATCAGGAGAGGATGATTGTCTTTCCATCAACTAGCGTTAGAGTAAAGATACCAGCAGCAATAGCTAACTCTCTAAGTACATTATCTAACAACGGTGTTATTTACTGGGAAAGTCTTGAAGAATTTACAGATAAACGAATTTTAGTCCAAGACACAGTAAGTCAAAAGACTGTAGTTATCCATCTTTCGTCCAGTGATTCTCTTGGTAGCGATGATCAAGTGACCGTTTTATACCCGGAGTCTAAGGCCGTCACGACTCCATCAAATTCCGAAAGTAATGATCTAACACACTATGGATATGAAACATTAACAAGAGTTGCTGCACATCATCTGTATGCACCTGAGAGACTTATTAACATTCCTGAAGGTATCCACCGAGTTAATGTAGCTCAACAATCAGATACACACCTAATCAGGGGGTTAATCATTGATATGACCCCTGTTATCTCATTTTCTAATGGTGGCCTGTATATAACAGCAGTGAAGCTAGTTAATAAGCAGAAAGAACGAGTGATTCTTGATCCACGTGAAATCCGAGGTAAATGGCTTGCTGCAACGTTTCAACATGCCTCACTAGGAGCAAATGGCGAGATAACTGACACTACTGCTCTCTATCTTATTTCTGATCGACCTTTTTGGGAGTCTTTTTAATGGCTGAAAAAAGGACAAATAAGCTCATTCCAATCATCGCATTAGGGTTGATAGTCATATTGATCGCAGTTGTGGCCCGAACTTCAGATAAAGAAGCCGCCAAACAAGTTAAGCAGCTGGGAGAACAGTATGTTCCTGATGGAGATACCACTGATGACACGCTTCGCACACTAACAGCGCTTGTGCAAGAAATGCGTGAAGAAAATGACAAGTTAATCGCAGAGCAAAAACATATAAAAGAACAGCTTGCAAAACGTCCTGAAGAAAATAGTGACACAAAATCCTCCATAGAATCATTGATGGAGCAAATCGAAACATTAACTCAAAAACAAAATGAATCTCCACCAGAACTAAATGACTTTGACATGGACATCGCGATTCCAGACATTCAACCACAAGGAGATGTTTGGATAGAACCAATTGATGCAGCAACGTCTATAGACGAAAATGGGATTGCTCCATCATCCTTCAGCCCCTCTAATACATTAGACAATGCTTCGGACATTCTTGGTGATACTAGTTCCCTAAACAACAGTGTTGGTCAAAGCATTACTGGAAGTTCAAATCAGGAAATGATTTTTGAACCCGTCTACACAATTCCAAGAAACTCTACCTTAATCGGGTCAACAGCGATGACCGCCCTATTGGGGCGTGTACCAATAAATGGCAGCGTCGAAGATCCTTACCCAGTAAAGATTATTGTTGGTAATGAAAACCTTACGGCTAACGGTCTTGAGCTGCCAGAAGTAAACCACATGATATTTTCTGGCACTGCCACTGGTGATTGGACACTTTCATGTGTCAGAGCAGATCTAACATCTGTCACCTATGTCTTTGATGATGGAACGATACAAACACTAAGCGTAGGTGATCAAGAGCTTCAGACTAACAACAGCTCTGGAACAGTTAATCGTCTTGCATGGATTTCAGATAATCGAGGTATTCCGTGTGTATCAGGCAAAAGAATATCTAATGCAGCTACCTTCTTAGCAGGCTCTATTTTTGCAAAAGGAGTTGAAGCAGGCGCTAAAGCGGTCGCTGATGCTGAAACCACACGCATTGTGTCACCTCAAGGAGATACAACTTCATCAGTAACTGGTGACGCCTTAAGAAATTCGGCATTCGAATCATTATCTGGTGGTACTTCAGCAATTAGTGAGTGGCTCCAAGAAAGGCAACAACAGACATTCGATGTGATTTATGTAGACACCGGCTCGAACGTCGCCGTCCACATTGATGCTGAATTACCGATTAACTATAAACCTAATGGCAGGAAATTAAGACATGCGCGTTACAGCAGCAAAGATATCAATCATCGCCTTGATTAGTCTGTTATCAGCTTGTTCATATCAAACAAAAGATGATTTGCTACCTCAAACAGGTCCAACCATGGAAGATGTTTATCGAAATCATCAAAGTAGTTTGGTATCTGGTACTCAAAGTAAAGCATTAACGATATCGGGTATTCGAGAAAGACTAGCTGGTAATGATGATTCAGATCTCGCTGGTTATACGCGTGATGCAAACAGTGAAATCGAGCAACAGTTTCCTCGTCTACCTAACCCAACACTAGTTATGTATGTATATCCCCACCTATCTACGGATTCACGTTTGCCGGTGCCGGGGTATTCAACTGCTTTCCCATTCTATGAACGTCCTGAATATGCAATGCCAGGTGAAATGTAATGCTTAATAATCTATTCGCAAAAAGCCTATCATCTTCCAGTATCCCTTTAACAAAAGAGGATGTGAAAAAAGATTATAGAGAGCAACCATCATTCACAAACTTGCTCCCGTGGAGAGAATATGACAGTGAAAACCAAGTATTCCTCTTAGAAGACGGTAAAGGTATCGGTGCTCTCTTTGAGATTGAACCTGTTGGTGTAGAGGCAAAGACAGAAGACTACATAGTTGAAATTCAGGAAAAGCTGCAAGCAACGATCACAGAAACAATTCCAGAAGATAACGTAGCACCGTGGACCTTACAGTTTTTTGTTCAAGACGAATTAAGTGTTAGAACCCTAACAGACCAAATCCGTGAGTATGCTCATCCAAGAGCTGTCAACACTCCATATACGAAACACTTCCTAAACGTTATGGATGAACATTTGCACCAAGTTGGTCAACCCAATGGACTATTTTTTGATGAGGTAGTTACTGGAGGAAGATGGCAAGGTAAAAGACGTAAAGTACGCATGTGTCTTTATCGTTACTTCCCCGAAAACTACAAGTCAGACTACGATAGAGATGTTCGAGAGTTAGGTAGAATTCGCAAACGACTATTGACTCAGTTTACTGGTATTGGCATGAGAGCAAATGTCGCTGGAGGTAAAGAACTCTATGAATGGATGCTCCGTTGGTTAAATCCCAAACCAGTTATAACGAAAGGTGACAGTGAGAGCCTACTAAAGGTAGCACCATATCCAGGTGATGAAGATCTAGCATATGGATATGATCTAGCTGAACAATTATCTCTCTCTAGACCGAGTTCAGATGCTGAAAAAGGTATCTGGTATTTCGATGGTATGCCTCACACAGCAGTAAGTGTTCAAGCCCTTCGTCGTGTCCCCAAAAATGGTTTATTCACAGCCGAGAGAAATTCCGGTGAGCATACATTTGCTATGTTCGACAGAATGCCTGAAGGCACAGTAATGTCGATGAGTATAGAAATCAAGCCTAGAGACCAGGTTCTTAATCATCTTGGTCGAATCATGCGTTCTGCTGTGGGAGACAATGCTGAGGCCGAAATAGCTCAGCAAGAAGCAAAAACCGCTCAACATGAATTAGCTAAAAATAATACCCTTTATCCGGTTTACATAAGCTTCCTAACACGTGCCGATGATCTTGAAAAACTTGATGACGCTGTATCAGTTATCGAATCTTTATTACTAAGCAATAATCTTCAGCCGATTACAGAAAATCAAGACTTGTTAAAGCAGGATATGTATATCCGAAGCTTACCCATGAAGTTCGATAGTTTAATGGTACAAAAGAAACAGCGTCGTTCAAGACTGGTTTTCTCACGTCACATTGCTTCTATGCTCCCTGTGTATGGTCGCTCGAAAGGAACAGATCATCCAGGATTGATGTATTTCAATCGTGGTGGTGAGCCACTTCTAGTTGATCCATTCAACAACCAAGACCGAAAAAAGAATGCTCATGCCTTAATCATAGGCCCTACTGGTGCCGGTAAGTCGGCTTCTCTTGTAGATGCGGTGATGAAAATCACTGCTGTTCATCGACCCAGAATTTTTATAGTTGAAGCCGGTGACTCATTCGGGCTGCTCGGTGAATATATGGCTAAACATGGCCTGTCCGTGAATCAAATGTCTGTTACTCCCAGTGCAGACATTTCTCTCCCGCCATTTGCCAATGCTATGAAACTTCTTGAACTATCAGAAGATGAAGTTGTGACTGAAGAGGAGTCTGATGAATCTAGCCTTGATGATGAAGATGAAGATGAAGATGAAGATGAAGATGAAGATAGAGATTATTTAGGTGAGATGGAATTAGCAGCTCGAGTGATGATTACGGGTGGAGAAAAGAAAGAAGATGACATGCTTCATCGTGCTGACCGGCTAGTCATTCGGAAAGCAATCTACCGAGCAGCACAATTTGCAAAAGACAATGGCAAAGACCAGGTTCTAACTCAAGATGTTGTTGAGGCAATGCGTCACACCGAAGACCTTGACCAGAATAGAACTGCACGAGCTATTGAAATGGCTGATGCAATGGAACTCTATTGTACAGGTGTTGAAGGAAAACTATTTAATCGTCCGGGTACCGAATGGCAGGATGTAGACATCACGATCTTTGATATGGGGATTCTCGCCAGGGAAGGTTATGAAGACAAATTGACTGTTGCGTATATGAGTTTGATGAATCACGTTCATGCTCTTGTGGAGCGTGAACAGCATGAAGGTAGACCTACTCTCATGCTAACAGACGAAGGGCATATCATCACTAAAAACGCGACTCTAGCACCTTACATAATCAAGATTGTGAAAATGTGGAGGAAACTAGGTGCGTGGTTCTGGATAGCTACACAGAACTTAGAAGATTTCCCTGATGATAGTCGTCGAATGTTGGCAATGCTCGAATGGTGGATATGTCTTGTAATGCCTAGGGATGAAGTTAATCAAATTACTAGGTTTAAGGATCTCACCAAAGAACAAGAATCAAAACTTTTAGCTGCCAGAAAGTCACCAGCACAATATACAGAAGGCGTCATTCTCACAGACAATCTTGACCCTCTTTTCAGAGCTATACCTCCGGCAATATCACTAGCACTTGCCATGACTGAACAGCATGAAAAAGCAGAACGCCGTGAGATTATGGAAGAAAGAGGTTGTGATCGCGTCAGTGCAGCAGAAATAGTGGCTGAAAGAATTAAAGAAGCCCGCCGCAATCATAGCTTGGAGACATCTAATGCTTAAGTACCTATTTCTTGTATTACTGCTTATTTCGAGTGTTTCTAATGCTAATGGGCTTATCGTCGAAGCTTTTTATGACAGAGAAACTAGACTTATTAATGTGCATCTGGCGGAAAGAGTTTCTTCATTAAAAACTTATGATTTAAGTGCACCAGATCAGTTCAAGAAAAAGCTGAGTAAGGGACTTTCATCAGACCCAACCATCGCACAGAGACAAGCTAAAGAGCGAATAGAAGCACTTGGTGGTGAACTTCAATCACACCTAATCACTGCCTATGAAGGCTCTCTAAAAGCTATGCAATATAAAATTAATAAATTACCTGCCGTCGTGTTCAATAATGGTCAGCAAGTAATTTATGGTGAGAGTGATGTTAACAAGGCAATAAATATCTACCACGAGAAGGTAGGTAAATGATGAATAAAGTCTTAGCAATATCATTTGCGGCTGTTCTTCCATTTACAGTAAATGCAGACTCCGAAACCATCAGCACCGCCGATATAGTAGCTTCAGCTAGCAGTGCATCATGCATAGATTATAGATTAGTTGGAGTATGTTTTTGGCTTAGATGTACCAGTCATGGCTGCGATGTCGAAACGTCACCAAAAATTGCCCATCACAACCCCGACCTTGTCGTTAGTGCCCATAATGGAATCGGAAGTAATCCATGGACTGAGGCGAATAGTATAGTTGGCAATGTATCTCAGTCTGCCGTGGGCTCTCTAATCAATAAAGCCGCTTCTATAGATGCAGGGAGCAATCAAACTAACAAGGGAACACAGCTAAACACGCTGAAATTTAAGTCTAGTGATGCTATTGGACACCCGGTTTCCTCAATCTCATTTAGCTATAGTTGTCCTTCACAAGCTACTGCGTTCAATCCTTATTTTGTATCTGGAACGGATTCTATTGCTTGGCGCCTTGGCATCCCTGAAACAGCTTATCCAGATGCTCTAATTCCTGGAAGAAGAGAAATAGGAAACTTCCCCAGTAACACATGGGGTTCAGTTTACCCTCGAACTGGTTTTATATCTCAATCTTCCGATGCGAAGGCTGCAGCTGTTATAGCTCAGCGTGTCGGCGATATTGTTACGCGTAACGGACAACCACACGTCTATCAATCATTATCTGGTACACCCAGCTATAACGGTCGAATCTGGCCACCTGGTGCATTGAAAGAAAATTCTAATAAGAATGGTAAATGGCAAATGCTTGCGCCAAGGAAATCCAACAGCTGCACGGTATTTGGTGAAAACGATACCACTTCTCTAACTGGTTGGGATGGGAATAGTAACAACGCATCTACCGGCAACTATGCATGGACGTTATGGCGTCCTTATCAATGCTGTCAAAGGAAAGGACAATTTTTCCTATACAGCGTCAATTTCATGTCTTACCCATAAGGACCGCATTGTGATACTCAAACGTATAACATTAGTTACCTCACTAATCATTTTCACAAATGTAAATGCTACTGGATTGCAAATGCCAGATATGAACTCAGGTTGGTATTACGGAATCGGTGGTCAACGCCCGATTTCTCAGCCTGCTTCACCTATCACAAACAGTATAGTCTTGGGCGGATCTATTGATTGGGGAAGTGGTTTCAATTGCAGTGCATTCGATCCAACTCTTGGCGTGGCCAATACATTAAATCAAGTTAAAAGTGGTGTTGACGCTATACAACAACAGGTTACTGATGCTGCCACAGGAGCTATTGCCTCATTGCCACTACTAATGCTGCAACGTGCCAATCCTGGCTTATACGAACTATTGATGAATAGTATGGCTCGGGCACAACAAGGGGTGAGAGTTTCAACACAAAGCTGCCAACAAATGCAACAAACCATTTCTCAAGGCGGCAACCCTATTGAGGGCTGGATTGATATCTCTCGGACACACGATTGGCGCGACCAAATGGGAGGTGGTGGATACAGAAGCGCACCTGTTGACGTCGTTGAAGCACAACAGACAGTTGACAAAAATAATGGTGAAAATGGAGTGACTTGGCTGGGAGGCAGTAAAGCAGGTGGACGTGGTCAATCCCCCATAAACATACCCTCTGACATTGTAAAAGCTGGCTATAACCAAGCATTGAATAGAAGTGCCGATTCAAACTTAGCTGCACCTATGAACGGCAGTAGAATTTCAGAGCTTTGGCGTACACCTGGTGAGCTCATAAGTTTTAGTAGCTCTCTATTAGGTGAGGAGAAAGTTCGAACATATTCAGATCGACCTACAGAAACAATTCCAGCTAGAGGAATGGCTTTTGAGATCAACAAAGAGGTCGAGAGATTAACTCCTAAGTATAACAATCTGATTAGTGGGACTTCAGAGCTGAACAATGAGAATTTAATGGATATTTCCACATCGAGTGTTGTAATTACTTCGAACACAATACAAGCATTAAGAAAGCTAAATTCAGCTGATCAGAATATTCTCAAAGGGCGTTTAATCCAAGAGGTAGCAACAGCAAGAGTCATTGAAAAATCATTAATGTTGTTAAGACTTTTATCATCAGGTTCTCAAGAACCGAATGTTTCTCAGAATGGGCCTGCGCAGGATGCAGTACAAAAATATACTGCTAGGTTACAACAGTCTGTAGATGACACCTTATTCGAGCATGAAATGAGTAAGCGTCTAGCAAACTCAACAGCTCAAACAATCAAAGAAGTAGAAACAGTGAAGCGTCGTGTTGGAATTTCAACTTTAACATCGCCTAAACGATTTAATTCGCCAGACCAAACAATCAGCACAGAGGAAGAATAATGGCGAAGAGGAAAGGTCGTAGTTACATAAGAAAGGCCTTGCTGGCACTAGTAGTCATTTCATTAGGACTAGTTGTAATACTTGCACTTCTTTATTCCGCCGTTAAGAGCGACCAACAGGTAAGTAGATTACTTGACTCTGTCAATAATATTTCATCTATTGCTCGATATCTACGGTGGGCAGTTATTGGAGGAGTAATATTATTCTGGAATGAAATAATCGATTACTTATCGATTACTAAAGGTCTTGATAGTGCTCAAGGGTTGAGAGCCAAATCTATGCGATGGCACGTTTTTTTGGCAGTAATCGCATTCGAAGTGCTGGTCGTAGAAGCCCTGCCAGCCAAGCTATTGAGTTAAGCACCATGTCTACCGGCAGTTTTATTGAAATGTTCATGACTACCTTTGGGTGGCATCTATATGAAATTATTTGGGGTGTCATATCTAGCACAGGACTGGCTTACCTGCCTTTTTTTGCAGTGATAATCGATAATGTAATCAAACCTATTGAAAGTCAGGAATCTAAAGCAGCTGCAGCTACCTCCTTAAGAAGACTTGAAATAGACATAGTTCGATTGATCATTATGATGATGCTAGCAGTATCACCATATATAACCATCCAGTATGGCTCCATAGCCTACACCAAGGCATGCCAAGCTGATACTGGAACTCCTGGTAATACTGTTAACGCTGGTAATAGCGGAACAAGATTTGATGAAATATTTAAACCAAACCTGCTCAACAATCAGGAGGCTAGAGTTCCACCTTGGTTCTATATTGTAATGTCAGTTACTGGCGGTGTTAATGATGCCGTAATTTCACGACTACCATGTGAAATGAATATGCGCCAAGCTGAATATGAATTATCTACAATCCAGATATCAGACCCACATCTAAAAAGGCAAACACAACGGTTTGTAAGTGAATGTTTTCAACCAGCAGTGGCAGATTTTTACAACAATCACAGACAGCTTCCGGAAGGAGTTGATGTAACAGATATTTTATGGCCGGGCTCTAGTTATTTTAATTCTAATTTTTATCAGAATGAGTTCGCAAAAAATCCTGTTCCTGGTTTTGCATTTGATGCAAGCCGACCTAGTGACATGGCATACGATTCTTCTGATCCAAATATTTCAATCCCTCAGAATGGCTACCCAAGCTGCAGTGAATGGTGGAATGACTCTTCTACAGGCATAAGAAACGGTCTTGTTAAAGAGTTTCCACCTTCCTTCTTTGATAAATATTTTTCATCAGTATTCAGCTCCTCTGATGAAATTGAAAACCTAGCTATTCGTGAAGTACTTAAGAATGAAGGAAAGTCTATATATGACGGATTGAACATTGCTGGTGAGACAGATATCGAGTGGGGGTTAGATAGGGAGACTGCGGGAGACCTTTTAGGTGTTGTAGCTGGTACTGGTGGAGCTTTTATTGCTGAAGTGCTGGCAAAGCCAGCATTATTCATGGTGAAGCAAATGGCACCTTATATTCAAGCGACGCTTCTAATGGCTACATATTTTTTGTTACCTTGGGTATTACTAGTAGGTAACTACTCATGGAGCACAATCAAAACAGCAACAATTACTATTTTTGCCGTCAAATTCTGGACCGCCATATGGGCTGTTACAGATTTACTGGATGCCAACCTACAAAAAGTTATAATCGATGCGAAAGATTCCAATTGGTTGATGGAAAGGTTAAGCCATGAAAATTGGATGCTTGAATCGATTATTGTAATACTTATTTTATCCTTATACATGGCTCTTCCTTACTACTTCTTAAGTATTCTTGGTTGGAGTGGTGAGCGTGGAGCAAGCGCACCAACTGGCGCTGCAACATCAGCAAATAGTGAAGGTAAAGCTGCCGGCAACCAAGGATCGGATATGGCTAAGAATGCTGTTAATTGAGTATATATAAAAATGGTGGCGGCCACTTTAACTAATATCGCCGACCACCATGAATTCTTCTATGTTTTTCTTCGTATGATTCATAACCGTGATAACCATATGGCTCAGGAGGAATATCATGAGATGACTTAGTGCTTGCTGCTAATCTCACAAACCATAAAGAAGCCTTCGCTAAGTAAGGAGTTATGAGAACAATAGTAGATATCAATACAGCAACTAATCGACCCTCTATTGTTTTTTTAGCGTTCTCTCTACAGTGCACACTAAAAAGAGTCATTAACACTAACGTGAGTTGGAATAAAAGTATTCCAATAGATAAAAAAGCCATAAATTTTAATATTTCACGGCTAATTTCTGTACCTATGAGGAATGACCAGACGAAAGTTAGGCAAACTCCTATTAGGGGCATAGTTTTAGCTAATCGACGTGCTTTATATGGCACTGTGTTCTCGTCTGCCCCGGAAGTAACTTTAGAGTAGAGCTTCCACATCCAGAAAGAAATAATAGCAAAAGATGATACGTATATTATTGCTGCGGTAAACATCAACATGATTTCCATTTCAGATCCTTTTTGTTGTTCTCAGCCTGCATAAACAAGAAAAAAGGATGAATGACATCGCACACAACCCGCAAGTAGAACAATAAATTAATTATTAATTTTATTCTATTATGGATTCAGATTAGCGCAAGTGCTCGGATAAGAATAAAGTAACCAAGAATTAAGAAGTGTCTACCAGTTCATACTCTTGGCAACTCAGACTCCGGTATTAGCTTGAACGCCCAGAACTAAAACGATATGATTCAAACTTCTTTGTAACTATCCAATCTAGTTACAGGAAGTGCCACAACCACTTCATGTTGTGCCCAATTGTAGCCGTTCAAAGACCAGCTACGATTAAAAAAACCATACTTCTATGGATGTATGGATAGCATCAACCCATAAGGGGATTTATCTCTCCTTATGGGGGTAGATCTATCTCCTGGGGTTGTTCAATCAACTTTGAGGAGAAAACAGATGCAAGATATTATTCCAACATTATTGACTACTGCTTTTATTGTCTTTTGTTATGACCAAAAAGTCATTGCTTCTCTGCAGCGCCAAGGAAGATACGACCCTGATACACATCAAACGGTACTATCAAGGTTGTTTTTTTCACCAGTAAAATTGTTGCTATCACCGCTTTTACTTCGCTTAAATCTTAATAGAGAAGAGAGCTCAACTTGGAAGCCGGAAGGTGATTTGAGTTTGTTTCAATATGACACCACAGTATGTCAGGACAGTCGAGGAATAAAGACACGCTTATCCTATTTTTATGATGATAACCAGCACGCTTGGTACATGATAGAAAAGATTAACGATAACGGCGTTACGGTTCTCGCGCCAAGGTTTGAACCTGCAACAGTATCATTCAACGCTAAAAAGCTACAATACGTGTAGACATGCCAGCCCCATTCAAACTGAGTGGGGCTTTACTTCTTTCCTATTCCCCATATCTCTTATATCGAATAGCTAACCAGCTCGCACCAATATCCGGTTATTCCTACACATTTTTACCTTAACCATCTAAATTTGCCAAACTTACACTCCGGAGATAAAGATGTTTGGTCGACGAAAAAAAACCCCTCCTACATCATCGACTATTCCTACTGACGGAATACCATTTCTAGACTCTAAAGATCTGCTAAGCCCACATACTCTACTAATCAAAAAGATTAGAAATGATGCTGGATGCACCCGAGAATTCTTTGATAATTATTATTTACCAGCTATCGAACGCCTGGCAGAGATGTTGCAGTTAAGACCGTTTGGGCATGAAGGTGAGTTTGCAAAAAAAGGAGGAGCAATAGAAGTTGCTATTAAGCGAGTTGCACTAGCTCTTAAGCTAAGACTAGGTACATTGCTCCCTCTAAAATGTAAACCTGAGGAAATATCACATAGAGGAGAATGCTGGACTTATGGCCTATTTATAACAGCTCTTCTGAGAGACTTTGGCGGGCAAATGTTGGGTGTAAAGATAATAGGATTTACGAAAAATGATAAACCAGCTGGCGAATGGGTTTGCTGGAAACATCCAATCAATGAATATCATCACTATCGAATGAAGAAAGAATCAGGAATAACTAGTTCACTTTCCTATACGGCTACTTCTCTTCACATAAGAGACATCGTGCCAGATGAAGGCATAGAATGGCTATACGGTGACTTAGAACTCATCAACTGCATCCTAGATATACTCACAGGTAGTCGTAAGATTCAAGACAATCCACTCTACTCTATCATTGTAAGGGCATCTTCTACACTTCGAGATGAAATCTCATTTGAAACAGCATTAAGTTCCATAGAGCATGATGTTAAGGCTGAAAAAGAACAGACTTCGAGCACTGAGATTATTGATCATAAAACCGGTGAAGTTACTAAAACAAGTTCAGATAGTCCTACTCAGACGACCAGTGAAATGCCATCTAATGCTACTAATATTTCTGATATTGCAGAGATTGAAGCAATGCCTCCTGAAATGGAAATACCTCCTCAAAACCTTGATGACTATCCACCAGAACCTGAAGAAGAGGTCACAGCAAAAAACTTTGTTGCAAGACTCAAGGTAGATATTCAGAAAAAGCGTATAACTTCTGAATACGCTAAACAGGAGGGTAAGAATATTAGTATTAAGTATCCCAGCACATTCAGAAGTTATACCGATAGTCCGTCCGACTTACTCAATGAATTAAGACTAATAGGTGTAATAGTTGAAGAGGGGCAATCAAAAGGTATCTCATCTGAAAGAATGATTGTTTTGAAAGGCTAAATTGCCTTATTAAGGCCTCCGGAGTAAGATTTATCTATATCTGATTCTGAATACTTGATCTATCAAGTACCTGAAGCGTCACAGTCGTTTTATTGCTGTGCTATGAAATATTGACCAAGGTTAATATTTAAAAAATTGTAGCTGCTTCTCATGATGCAGTTAACCTCAACCCTGAAGGGAGAATATCTCCCTTCAGGGGGTGTTCTCCTTTTTTTATATGGAGAATATATGAGGCTAAACTATAAAGATATGAAGGAAGATGTGAGGAAAATGGCAATCGCCCTCATGATTGCTGGACTTGCAGGATATATCCTTGAAAGTGTTGGTCTAATTAATACGTCTATAATAGTAGGTATTGGGCTAACCCTTTGGGTCTTTGGGTTAGTTGAACGTGATGCTATGGAGGAAAAGTGATGGAAATTGCAGCATTAATAGGTGTATTAGTACTTGGTGTTTATGCAGTAGCTAGCTACCAAGAACATCATTATTCCAAAAAACATAAAAAACACAAAAAGAACTAACACAAGAGATTATTTCCACGGAACTAATCAAAAGCCCCTGCCATTCAACACGGCAGGGGCTTTTTTATTGATAAAAGAATCAGAAAGCTACAAAAGCTGGTCGGAATTAAAACAAAGCCTCGACCCCGGCTTGTGATATTAATTCGAATTCATTCTCTATCTTAGCTTGTGGTGACTGATTAAATTCATTTTGCTTATTGTTTCCATTCATAGCTTGCCCATTAAGTTTACCTAGCTGTACAAGTCCTAAAAGCATTAACTTTCTTGCCTGATATGCGCGCCCACGATCACTAAAGCTTGAGAGATAATCATATAGCTCAGGATCTTCAGTGCGAGGTATTTTTTGATTCATCCTAATCTGCTCAACCATTAAGCCACCTCACGATTAATCTTTGCATACCAGGCTTCACCAATTTTCTGAAAACCGAGTACATTTGCTACAACTGAATTATCGTCGCAGTGGATATTATGTTTTGGTAATAGCTTCTTGATTGGGTCCAAGAATATCTTTGCACCACCACCCACAAGGATTATCTGATCGATACTTCTGCCGTCACCGACTTTGTTAGATATTGCATCCACTGCCGGCATTATTTCACTTAGTGCAGATCGGTGATACTTAGACAGATCTACATCCTGTCCGTATAACCTAAACCGACCTTTCCTGATGCCTTCATCAATATGTGAAATGTTATCGTAGTTAATCTTTAGATCCTCACTTATTCCTTTAGCTACTGCTTTTAAATAAGCACTCATACCAGTTGGATGACTTCCGCTTTTTCCGCCAATTTCCCTTAAGCCAGTTGACACAAGGAAGTCCACAGTAAAGAATCCCGGATCAATAAGTAAGTTACGAGTACTACTCAATTCTTCTAGTAATTTAGCTTGTGAGGCATAGTGAAGAAAGCCACCTAATGGTTGAGCAACAGCGTTAACTTTACGAATATCGATATCACGAATACCAATTCGATGGCGGCCTGTCAGTATTTTCTCCAGAATAGCTCTCTTGCTACCCATAAGATCGACAGGCAATCCCACAACAAGAAGATCAATTACATCGACATTCATTTGTGAAATGGCACCATATAGCAAAGCCATGTAGTCCTCAGTCTCAATATAATTTTCATGCATTATGCGAACTCCACCCTCAAGTGCAGCATCGACACCCGGACCAACTTCGTAGCGATTACCATTCACAACTACCTGGTAGATATCTTCACTTTCTTGAAAACTATTTTTACTAGCACTAGGACGATTCACAATCGATGGGAAATGGTCTGCTACAGCTCGACCATTAACGATAGTACGGATGTATTTAGTGTTGCCATAACCAACGTCTACAGCACGAATAACCGGTTTATTGTTCACGAACGTTCCTCCACGGAAATAAGAAAAACGTGCACAAAGAGGTAACCAATAACCTTAATTGGGCACGTAGAAAAAGATGTGTATGAAATATGGCCGGAATAAGGCCTTTTTGATGCACACTTCCATGGAAGCTATGCGCAGGAGCGTCAGAAAAGACGAACAAATATAGATTACATCGGGCACCATCCAAAAATCAAGCTCATAGAAGTCCCACAGGACGCCTACAGAACTCTAACCAACCGTTTTCTTCACTTCTCTGTATCGAAACTCTACAAAACAATTTAACGGAAGTCCTGCAGGACACCAGCTGAACATTAGACTCAATTAACTCTCAGTTTTCTCAAAAATCACCTAAATTGAAATGAAAAAAACATTGTGGAGACTGAGGGGACGAGCCAGAACAGAAACCACTGTCGAAACAGGACGATACAACATAAATGGGAACCTTATTCCAGACTTTAAGAAAAAACTCATCCTTAAAATACTTGACAGACCATAGGGGAATGATCTGAAAATATGCTCAATCTTCAACGGGCCCGTATGGGTCTGAAGAGAGCAGCAAGCCAACTGCACAAAAAATGGCTCTCTCTTGGCGTTGTTTATCAAACGATGCCCACTCAAAAAAAGACAAAAGAACTGAAAATATGCTGAAAATGCATGTTGTCATCTATCTATGTCTGAAATTCATCATGGACACGGTAATAATCGGATTGCTACGGCGATCACAGTCCAACAAGTAGGCTGTCTCTATGGAGACAAGCATCAATCTAAGAACATCAAGCTACGGCTTAGATGTTATCCATACGAAACCACAAAAAGATTGGCCAAAAACCTGATGTAAACAAAGTCTGCAATCGGAGTAGCGTTTTACTAGGGCGGACATAACGTGATCGAGCATCCTGCTGGCGGGGATTACTGGGAACAAATTCAATCACGATCGTATTTTTGTGTGTATCAAAACCAACCGAACACCTTGTCTATCTGTGACAGAGAGAAACAAAGTGGCTGACTATCGTAAAAATGTCTGTGAAGGGGTAGGTCGAACATCTACCAAAGCTTTGCAGTGATAGAGGCGTCATGTCGGGTCTGAACCAAGCCTTCCATGAAAGATATAACTCACGTTTAAGATGATGCCGCAGTTAAGAGCTGCACCTGATGAGAGTTCCCTATCGTATGGTGATTGATTGATAACTACTGATGAATATTAACGAGTGAAAAGAGAGGAAACGCTGCTTATGTAACTAGATAAAAACTGGAGTATAAAAATGAATAAATCATTATCTGAATCGTATAAACCACAGTTGACCATTACTGATGGTGAATATGTATTTGCTGCACCAGAAATGCGAGGTCGACTAAATAGACATGGTAAACCTTGGACGGTGAGAACAATTTTTGTTTATAACATCCTGCAAGTTGTTTATCGGAACAACGCTAGACATGCCAAACGTCAGAAACCAGTGTCTGAAAAAACAAAGGCAAATAGATTTAATGAAATTCGCTCTATGGCCCATACACTCCATGACCTGGGATATCGGATTACGTTGCCAACACATATCCGTCAAAAGCACGTTAAAGCCCTGACACATTTCTGGGAAGCCAGAGAAGACCTAAAACCAGCCTCTGTAGTCCAAAAAGTATCTATTCTCAGAACCTTTTTGGGGTGGATGGGCAAAGAGGGCGTCATTACTGGACTAAATGACAAAGAGCTATTTTCCAAACCAGAATTAATGAAGCGTGAATATGTAGCTAAAGAAGATAAAAGCTGGGATGACAAGTACGACATTGATGAGCTAATTCAAAAAGTAAGTGATGACTGCAAGTATTGTGGCCGTCAGTTAATGCTATCGCATCTATTTGGACTTAGAGCAAAAGAATCGATGCTATTTCGACCTAACCTGGATTACGACAGAGAAGGGCAATTCATTCATGTTCGTCGTGGCACTAAAGGTGGCCGACCCAGAACTGTACCTGTTGAATCAGCAGAGCAACGGCAATACCTGGAAGAGCTTCAGTCATATAGTTATGACACTAATGAGTCAATGATTCCTCGTCGCTCAGATCCAAAGAGCTGGATTAAACATTTTTACCGGGTAACCAAAAGAAATGGAATTTCAAGAGAAACAGGTATAACGCCACACGGCCTGAGACATGGTTACGCACAAAGACTATATACACGCACTACAGGTCATCCTGCAGCAGTAAAAGATGTACCTAAAATTGCACGAGATATAGACATGATCGAGGAAAGGATAGCCAGGCTCATGGTTTCTGAAAACCTTGGCCATAGCAGGGAATCAATCACGAGCGCTTACATAGGGAGTAACGATTAATGTGCTATTCCCATTCAGCTATGTCATCAACATGTACCTATTCTCTAATGTCCAAGAGTTACTATTTAAGTCAGAACCATTGGGATCGACTTTTAGATATTGTTATTACAACAGGGCAAGTTGATAACCTGAGCACAACAGCTCTTGATGTCCTCAATAGAATTAGCGATAACGGGGACCCAAGCACATATGTATCACTTGTTCAGTTGCACGAGTTAAAACAAAAAACGGGCAAAAAATACTCGAGTGTTTTTAGAGCTATTTCTGAGTTAGTTGAAGCAGAAATTGTCATCCATCGCTATGACATTGATGCTTCAGTTTATATGGTTCATCCACGTTTAATTCATTCAGTCACAAGGATGGTGTCGTGATTAGAGTCAGAAATGATCTTCATACAGCATTCATACCTCCAAGACCTCTAAAACTGCATGATGATGATTATGACGATGACAGGATTACTGTGTATTTTGAAGAGACCTACCAGGGTGCTGTTGTGATCATTTCAGGCTCAGTTCACTTGGCAACATTACCGAGTGTAAAAGAAGCAGTAAAACTAGCCAGCTATACCATTATCGGAGTACAACATTGTAATAAGCTAGAGTTAATACCTGACCTCGAATCAAACCACATCACACATCAGAGCTTTGAGGAGTGGCTTACAAGCTGGTCAGAATAAGCTATACAAGTAATAACTGGCAATTAAAATATATTTGTAACGTATAACGTTACATGTTACTATAAATCATGATTAAATCTTTTAAAGACCAGGAGCTTGAAGACTTCTATTTTCAAGGCACAACAGCCCGTGGAATACCTAAAGCTATCGAAGGTGCTTTAAGGCGTAAACTTGATATAGTCCATGCCGCCGAAGCAGAGAATGATTTAAAAGTCCCGCCCGGCAATCGCTTTGAGCACTTATCTGGGAAACTGAATGACCGGTGTTCAATTCGTGTGAACAGGAAATACCGGTTGATATTCAAATGGGGTGATGGTGAAGCTATTGACCTTTACCTAGATCCACATGAATATAAATGATGAGGTAATTATTATGATGAAAGAATTGAAAATACCTGCTCACCCAACTCCTGTAGGCGAAATGCTAACTGAAGAATTCTTAATTCCTTTAGAAGTCAGCCAAGGACAATTAGCAAGAGCTATGGGGGTTAGTCGCAAGACTGTAAACGAACTTTGCGTTGGTCGTCGAAGCGTAACCGTAGAAACGGCCTTGTTGTTATCAAAAGTACTTGGCACTACATCTGGCTTCTGGCTTAACTTACAGATCATGAATGACATGTGGCAGGCTCAACATAACGAATCATTCACAGAAAAACTTGATCATGCTGCACGATTAGTCGAGGTTGCATAATAGGTAAGTCATCTTTAGACGGTGAAAAGCTACCAATTGCGAAGCATATGCTGAAGGTTACTCTGAAGAATCACCGGCAGATTTAATAGCTCCATATCGTTCAACTTCAGCTTCCATCTTTTCAAAGAACTTTAGTAATGTAGCAATGAAATCATCTATTAAATCTGATCCTACTGATAAATAGCCTGTCTCCGTTTTCGTAAGTTTTGAGTTTTTTCTGATTACTTCATGTAGTTTGTTATTAGGAGCTGACGATATTTTCCCTCCATTATGCACAATACAATTTCTAAGTTTATTAATGTCCTGTATGTAACCCCATTCCTCCCCAAATCTATTAAAATCTATACCTACCATCTTTGTTAGATAAAGCTTTGCTCTCTCTACTCCCTTACCATTAAGGTCTTTTAATTCAATTCTGCTGTCTACAGAAACGGCCAACTTCTCGCACAGGGTATTCATCTGATTCTCAAGAAAGTTGTATAGACTGATCAGCAGAGACTCTCTGTGAAATTCTGGAGTTAGAGTTTGGTATTGTTCCCAAACATACTTGTGAAATACTTCTTCATGAGAGTTTTCTGGTGAGTCATGGATTTTCCTCTCATAATCTTTATGCAGTTTTTCTTCCTGCTCTCTCCAAAATGACTCCGTTTGAGAGTGAAACGAGGAGAATCGTGTGAGCTCCTGTTGGGCAATATGACAATGAAAAAAAGTACCATTTGCAAATAAATCCATCTTAATTCCTCCCTACTTCCCAAAATCTCATCTACACGAAACAGTTACTCGTAATGAACTTGCCAGATCCAGATCGTGATGTATGGTATTTGGATATATCGAACAAAGTTAGCACAAGTGTTGTTTAACCAATCTGTATAAGTGGCTATCTTGGATAATGTGTCTGGTCATGAGTTTACTAAAACTTTGAAGGCAGTCTAAATAACTCAAGCGAAATTCTTAGAAACTGAAATAAAGGCTATTTCATTTCAACAAAAATAGGGGAGGTTATATGGAAAAGAAAATTGGTTTTGAGGATCTTGATATTGTTGAGCGTGACAGTCTGGAATGGGTATTTATGTGGGATAAGTTGGCTAATCATAAGATTAATAAAAATCTAAAAAATCCTTACACAGCAGATAACTTCGGTGAACACTGGATGTATATGTATACAGAAAATGGTTTTCATGTATTTAAGCATAGATTACACTCAGGTACAGAATATCCTAAAAGGTTAGATATACCTGCATCTACACAATAAAACCATGGAGCATATAAAATACTGAAAAAACTACTTGTGTCACTGTTTAAATAAAGCCCCCCAAGTGAGTCACAGTTTAAGCAAACAACGATTCAAGTGAAGTTTGGTATTGATACGCTGGTTAATATTTCTGTGCATCTTGAAGTAAATTATTTGCATATTCATGAAGGCAATAAAAACAACTAAAGGTTTCATTTAGACACCTTCAGTATTATAATGAAACCTTATTAGGTTAATAGTGAGGTTTAGCCATGGCTAAAGCAATAAAATTATCAGATGAGCTGGTTAATGATGCGACTATAAATGGTAAAGCTCAAGAAAGAAGTGCACCTAAACAAATTGAGTACTGGGCAAAAATTGGCAAGATTGCTATAGAAAATCCTGATCTACCGTATAGTTTTATACAGGGGGTCTTGCTTGGTATTGAAGAAATGAACGCCGGAGAGGTTAGCGAGTACACATTCGGATGATTGTGCGTCAAACTAATGCTTTTAAACGAAAGATAAAGAAGCTCCATAAACAAGAAAAAAAAGCTCTTGATAAAGCTGTCAAAGAAATAATGGCCAATCCTTCTATCGGTGAAGGTAAAACAGGCGATTTAAAGGGTGTTCAGGTCTTTAAATATAAACATAAAGAACAGCTTTATTTATTAGCATATCACTTCCAAGACGACGAAATAATACTAACTTTTATGGAATATGGCACACATGAAAACTTTTATCGTGACCTAAAAAATATCCATTTTAAAGTTATCAAGTAATACTTGGATTAGATCATCTATACAGTCCAGCTCTATGTATAAACAATCTGTGTTATCTTCTTCAAGTTAGGGAGTTTATCTGCTGAAAATGCAGGATGTTGGCATTGCAAGAGGGTCCGTCCCACACAAACAATTGAGCTGAATAATTTTGCTAATTTCCATTCGTCCTCTATATCGTCAGGAGAACTTATTACGTCATAGCAACAGAAATAGAATAACCGTTCAAAATGGCCTCTTTTACTCGTCAATGCTCCACTCAGTAGGTCAACAAGTTGATCTATGCTAAGCAACACCATTTAAGACACCAACCTTATAAATGGGTTTACCTTCATATTCACCTGTTCTAATAAATAGCCTATTCCACCAGTGCTTAATTTCTTGTTAAGTAAGGTATGAGTTGTCTTTGTATAGGTTTCAAAAGGATCTAAGTGCCGATTTTTGATACTTGCAACGGAAATAACTCCGATGGCAGCTCGGTGTAACCTAATGGTGCAATATTCCAATCCATCAAAAAGTAGTGCAGCATTGCCTTTCTGATACTAAGCGTAATTTCACCATTAACTAAACCATAATCGATTTCTAAGGCCTCAGGATGTTTATGGCCATGATTTGGTACCAGTGAAATATTTAATTTAGTTTGCCATTCAATGTCAGCCTCGATCATCATGCGTGGTTCAGGTTCATAGTTATGGAATGTGCTCTCCATAATTCTATTTAACTTGAAATTACGAAACTCACCTGTTTTGTGATCAAATGCTCTTAGATAGTAAAAGTTACCAACTGTCAGCACAGAGTGAGGAACAATAAGCCTTTTTCCTCTTCCTGAAGAACGGGAGATATATTCAATTTCAGCTTTTTTTGTTCTATATGTAGCTCGTAAAACAGGCGCGATTTTAATTAAATCAATTTCTGTTCTTGGTATCTCATACTCATGGAACCTCGTGAACAATGCTGGTTCACATACAATATATTGCGTTCCTTTTGAAATGAGCATCAAAGCATCATGAGTATTATGTTCATATAACGGAGTGAACCAATCTACAGGGACATATTGCTTTAATGTGTTGTCATATTTCAACTGAGCATTAGACTCAGATTGATATTGTGCAAAATCTTTCGATGCATAAACACCGCTGATTCCAAAACGATCAATTAGCATTTTACGTTTAACGCTACCTAGTACGTAGGCACATAAATCAATGTACTTCAGTCGTTCTAATTGTCGGTCTTCTTTTAAGTTACTAGCTGCCATACCTACCCCTTTTTTTCTTAAAGGATTATATCATGGTGTAAATATTTACACCGTATAAATAATTATATGGTATAAATATTTATAGTATTTTTTGAGGGCTACGAAATGTCAGTTAGACGACTTAAGCAATACATTGACAAAATTGAGATAGGTTTAGCTATAAATTATCCAGCATTTTACAGATTGGTAGAGGCGCTTAAGCTAGATTTCACAGTTTCACATAGTTTGTTTAGTGCTAATAAAGTCAAAGATGATAAATATATAGTTACCATTTTAAGTGAACGATTACACTCAGATTTAAAGCGACTTGCTGAAACTGACACTAGGCAGAGAAGTTCATTAGCACAGCAAAATAGAAGCCATGAAACATCTGTTGGGGGTTCATTACTCGTCTTTAAACAAAACTTTGGGCACTCACAAGTCATTGAATTTGATCGACATGGTCAATTCAGCCCTCAGATCAAACAGACAAACAAATGTCTCATACTTGAAAATTGCGATAATTTTTTAAACGCTAGGTCTACATTTACTTTCTTAGCTAAGAATGCCCCCTTTGATGAGTGTGATCCTATTGATATTTATTACGCCTCTGGCAATGCCATTAGTAATAAGTTACACCACAGTTTATTTAAACATTATCAATCAATTTACCTTGCACTCGACTTAGACTTAGGTGGCTTGAAAATAGCAAACATACTTAAGTTAATGTATGGCGATGATAAGGTTGAATTTCTTGTACCGATTGATATTGAGGCGAGGCTTCAACATGTGGTTCGGCGTAGACAACATGATTATTTGGAACAAGTCGATTTAATTGGCCGGAATACTCCTAGCCTTCGACCTGTTTGCGATTTGATTACAAAGTATGGAAAAACACTAGAACAGGAGTCATATATTTATGGATAAAGCATACAAAAATCTTCAATTTGAGTTGAGTGACTATACTTTAAAGCGACTTGTTTTTATTAACTCTGCCGGCCATGGTTATTCTGAAATCATTCTAGATGAGAGCATGGTTATCTATGGCGTTAACAATGTGGGCAAAACAGGTAGTTTGGCAGGAATAAAAATCGCGTTATATCCTCAGGTTAACTTCTTCCAATGCGATAAAACATTTCGCTTTACAGGAAAGGATGGTGCATATCGATATGATGATTCATATGATTATTACTTTCCTGACCCACGCTCTTACATTGTTCTCGAGGTTGAAAACCCTCAAGGCAAGTTTTGCATGATCTGCTATAGAACTAGTAACTATCATTACAGTCGTTTCTTTATTCCTCAAGAATACGCCAGAATACGTAGCCTGTTTTCTAATGAAGATAGTGGAGAAATCAACCCCAATTTAAATACTTCGCTAATTGAGGAGTATAGAAAAAAACATAATGGTATTAAGGTTAGCGATCAAAAAGAGCTCGTCCAACGGATGTTCAGTGGACATTACGGTACCCCTGAAGAAAGTCGTTATTGCGTATTACCTTTACAGTCCTTAAACGATGATGCAATTCAAGCATTTAGATCTATTTATCAGCTTTCATTTGAGTCAGGAAAAAGTTCTCAAGAGAGTTTGCCTAATGCAATTGCAGCATTAGTTGAAATGAGTCGTGATCGAAATAAAGAAAGACTAGATACAAACTTCTCTGAATTAGTTGATGAGTACGAATCATTGTATGCAGAAGACACGAGACTTTTAGCTATTAAAAATGCAGAACCCTTATATCAACAGGCCAAAAAATCTTTTGATACAGCTAAACAGCTTTATCAATCATATTCAGTACAAGTTAACGCGCTCCTCCATTCATACAAAAAAGACTACGAAACTTTTCAGCCAGATCTTAAAGCTGCCGAAGAAGCTGCTGATGTGGCCAGAAAAACGAAGAAGCGACTGGATATAAACCTACTTGATAAAAACCGTGAGTACAACAGAAAAGAAGGAGAATACAAGACTCATTGTGAACGGTTAAAAAAAGATAAACAAGCTGTCATTGACGGAAAAGAATTACTAGGCCGTTATCCAGGCAAGTCTCAGAAAGAAGTATTGGATATGTTAGATGAAGATATCAATATTCTAATAACTGCACTTAAACAATATGATGAACAAAATGGTGCTGAAAAACGACTTCAAATGAAAGTACGTGAACGAAATAAATTAATTAAAGAAATTGATGAACTCAAGGTCTTGGTGACTAATACTGAAAAGACCTTTCTCTATCAAATAGAAAATGACCATTCCCGATTAGTTTTACACTCATTGAACCAAGAATTAGCTAAACCTATGATAGCTATCACCGGGGAAGATAAGAATATTATTAATGCATTTACTGCTCTATTTGGTTTTGATGGTGCTGACTTTTTAACTCTCAAAGGTGCCACCATTGAAGGTGTAAAAAAACACGAATATGACCCAGAGAAAATTCTATCTGAGTGGAGTGAAAAACTTTCATCCAAGAATGATATTCGCGCTGAACTTGACGATGAAATTAAAGAGTTAAATGAACAAATCAAGCAAGATAATGTTGAGTTTCTAATCAAAAGAGATGCCTCAGAACTAAAACAGACTAAAGCTGACCGTCTTCTTATTGCAGGTATAGAGAGTAAAGAACAAGATGTACGTGATGATGAAGAAAAAGAAGCCGTCCTTAAGGGGGAAATGGAAACATTAAAGTCAGAAAAAAAACTTATTGAAGAGCAGCAAGCTACAGCGAGTGTCGAGGATATTAAAAAAAATGAAGCTGTAGGAAAACTAGTAAATAAAAAGAATGGCTTTAATACTATTAAACAGCGGTTGAATGATGCAATACAGAGAATTTCCCCCTCTTCTCAGACAGATACTTCACTGACGCTAGCGTGTTCATTAGAAGCTGCAGAAAATATACAGCAGCTTGCGATTGACCTCCAAGCTAGTCTGAATGAAGTTGATAAATACTATCACCGCCTTGATGCTGAATTTAAACATCCTGATATTGATAGAGATAGAGTGTGTTCTGAAATGGGGGACTTTGAACGAAACATACAGATTTACACCACTAGTTACGCAACGCTGGCAAATGATTTAGATCGTTTGTTGTATGCAATAAAAACACATAATCAGCGTATTAATAGTCAACTTAATGAACTTCGGGAAGCTGATGAGGCTTTACAGAGAGAGGTAAGGTCAATTAATACTCAGATGAATGAAAAAACTATTTCAAATTTAAAAGATGTAACTATTCATGTTCACAAGAAGGCTGCCTTTAATGAAATTCTTAACTCACTTAAAAAGCACGATATTGATTCGGAAAAATTCATAGATGCAGAGTTTTATAGAAAAATAACAAGGTTTTCATCAGATTTCTTTGACAAAAAATCCGGTCGCTTACGACTAAAAGACATTATCGAACGTGTAACTCCTAGTTATACAAAACGTGATACTGGGAAAGTCGAAGACAAAGGTCAATCAGGCGGAACAACTACTACCATTAATGCCTTTTTAATGTCTGTTTTACTCTCTCGTATTACTCAGGCTGGAATACGTTTAAAAATGCCTATTATTGTTGATGAAATTGGCACGCTAGACCATGCTAATGCGCCAGCAACCATTGCCCAGATAACTGAACATGGTTTTTCAATTTTCTGTGCCACACCTGAGTATTCAGCTCTGATTAACAAAAAAGTTGGACGTTGGGCCAGAATTGATAGGTTTTATGTAAATAATTTGATGGTTGATGGTTGTAACTTAAAAAGTCTGCCTAAGCATGTAGAGTCTATAGGCAAACTTTAATGAAGCTCCAACGTGACGTTCTGATCACTTCAGTACTTAGGTATCAAGAAGCTTTTTTAAGTCTTCTGGATTACATCAATCAATATGATAATGATGGTGCTTATGCTGTTCCGACACAACTTTACTACAAACAATATAGCCACTTTATTATTCCCAAGGCCACGGCTAATGATGATCTTAATGCGATAAATCATCTGTCGATAGATTCACTTTTAGAAAATGGTATTTTTCTTAAAAATGAAAAACAATCAGGCATGCTTATATTGCAATCAGTCATTGTTGAATTGCTGAGATTTATCGATGTAAAACGAGCTAGAGAGTTAAATAGAAAAGACTTTGAACTTATGAGGGCTAATCTGGAAGAGTCTGTTAGGCAAGTAACAGGTTCGCTCATAGGTTCCGATGAATATCGTGATGCCATGCTTAGTTACCATGAGGTCATGAATGGTATTCATTCAAAAATAAAAGCAAATGCGGAACGTCTTGAAGTAAAAGTTGATGAATTAGCAACGGATTATAAAAAACTCAATAGTGATATACCTGATGCAAATATCAATATTAATACACTTTACGATCGGGTTAATCGTTTATACAACAGGTATGTACTACCTTGTTTTGAATTCTTAAATGCCACCCCGCTGGTAGCAAAAGACAATTTCTCTGATGCTGTAGACACCATTATTGAGTGGCATGACAACTATGGTGGTATTCACTCTACAACGGCGCAAAAGATTGGTTATGCCAAAACAGCAATAAGTAGTTATTACAAAGATGTCTCCGAGTTTGAGCGAAAATTAAAACAATACTCGACCTCTCTTGAGGCAGATCGACGTTCATTCATCGCAATTGAAGCAGCATACACTCAACTTATGGCATCGATCCAAGAACGTAGACATGGTTTAAGTCGCGGATTCAAGTTAACGCCTGAGAGTGGAATATTTAGTCACTTTAGTTCTTTGGATGGTTTAATTCCACAGCAACGGTTCAAAAAGAAACTGAAGTGGGAAGGTTATAGAAGCGTTAGACGTTTAAAAGAGTACATGCAACATATCCAGTCTATGGAGACGCCTAACAATAAAAGTGCACTTAAACCGGTGCCACCCAATGTCAATCTCGATAGGGATAGGCAGGAGAAGATTGGGAATATTATTCTAAAAATAGACATGCTAGAGCCTACAGCTGATATTCACCAAGAACTTAATCTTATTTTGTCTCAGAAACTTGAAAACTATTCACTCATAGATCTGCTTTATGCCTTGGAAAGCTTTATTCCGCTTAATATGACCAATATTATTTGGATAGAAGCAGATGCCAAACGCCTTGAAGACAAGACTTATTATTTAATTTATTTACCGATACGATGGAGTCCTCAATCACATGGCTGATTTTATCAATAGTAAAGCAATTTTTGAACAGCTCATGAACGGCCAAGTCATCAATAGACATGTCTTAGAAAACAACTCTGAGCTTAACTCAAACCCGTTGTTTGATGAAATAATTCAGTTTGAAGATGAGTATAGAAAACAGTACCGCATGTCTGGCTATCAACTGGAAGTCAACGAAAACTATATTCTTCTTCAAAATACAGGTATTGAGGCTGATTCTCTCAAAACAGATGCGTCCATGAAGGTGTATGTATTACTCCTGCTTATTGCAAAGTATCTTAATACGCGAAATTACAAGACATCTAAAATAGAGCCTATGGGTAGTGGCCTTACTCACAGCGACATCTCATTAATGGAAGAGCTGCCCGATATTAGAGAGACGCTTGATAAAGCGGATATGAAAAAAAGCCTTTTAAGTCACATCAAATCAACATTAGTTGAACGAAATATTATGTTAGAAAAGGTAGGTAGTGATGCATATGTGCTATCTGATGCAGGAAATGCTTTTTTTCAAGAGATCTTCGCGTACTTCTACGATAATGTTTAGGATGATGTATATATTTTCTTTGTGTGCTAACCCAAATAACACTAATATCAAACCTTTGGTATGAGATTATTCTGACTGTTTATAGGATCACTTTTCGACCGAAAGCAGGCATAAAGTATGAATCAATGACTAAGACATGAAAGCAGAATATTTAGGTGCAAGAGCCTCTAATACTGGCGATGATTTTCATGAATGGTGGGCGCTTCGTTTAGCATTGCAACTGCTCGAACCGGATACATCATTGGTTGCCGTAACAGTTGAAGGTGTAAATCTTGATGATAAAAATACTCAGGAGTTGACGGAATGGGACTCCGTTGATTGTGGCTTATTTTATGGTGGCCATACAGTAGAGCAGGCTGAAAAGGTTGTCATTGAACAGCTAAAGTATTCTTCATCAACGCCTGAAAAGAACTGGACTGTTTCGGAGCTAACAAGCTCCAAGTCGAAATCTTCAAATAACAGCATTATCAAAGGACTTGCTGATTCATTTTGCGCGATATTGAAAACTAGGCCAGATTTGATCAGTGCTGGTGCGCTAACAATCAGGCTAGTCAGTAATCGACCTATTGGTACAGACCTTCAGAGATCACTCTTTGATGCCAGCAACACGAAACACGAAACATTGAGGGATGCCAGTGGCCTCAGTAAAATAAATTTTAAGAAGTTTATTACGCTCTTCGACGTTTCTGGCTGTGGTACAGGCTCTCGCTTTGAGCAGGAAGAAAACGCGATTAATGAAATTTTAAATCTAACACATAGTGCAGACCGAGGGTTTGTGTTGGATTTGAAAGACCGTGTTCATAAGCTGATGCTACCGGAGGCCACAGGAAGTTATATCACGAGAGAAACAATACTGACATGGATGAATGTTTCTGACCCCCTTGCTCTATTCCCATGCCCCTCAAGACTCAAGACATTAAGAAACTCAGTTAAAAGAAGTGCTGCTGTTGCGATACAAGCTGCCATGGCTAATGGTGATCAATTTATCTGCCTGCATGGCGAAGGCGGTAGTGGTAAGACAACTCTACTAAAACAGGTTGAAAGTTTGTTGCCCGAAGGCTCAGTCATGATTACATATGATTGTTATGGCGCGGGCACTTATATGCATAGTGAAGCATATCGGCATAGACCGAAAGATGCTTACTTGCAAATAATCAATGAAACCTCGGCTCGATTGCGATTACCTTTGTTGATTAGCCAGAATAATTCTGTAGATTTCATTAAGGCCTTTTCGTTAAGAATCGAAAGTGCAAGCAAAGTTTTAGAGGCGCAAGAAGATAATGCATTATTGGTTGTCGTTATTGATGCTGCGGATAATTCTGTAACGGGTGCAAGTCAGTGTAAACCGGAAGAAACCAGCTTTGTTCATGAATTGATTAAAATAGGTAGTTTACCAAGCAATGTTAGGTTGATGATCTCTGCGAGAACTGGGCGTTTAGATTCCTTATCTATTCCGCCTAAATATACCTCGGTAGAAATTTCTAACTTCTCACTGGAAGAAACAGCGCTTAATGTGTTGAACCAATATCCTAACGCAACTGAAGCATGGATAGAGGATTTTCATAATTTATCTAATCAGAATCCACGAGTACAAAGTTACGCATTCGATTATGCTGAATCAGATCCGGGCAAAGCGATCGAATTTTTAAGACCCAATGGAAAGGGATTGGATCAAATCTTTGAAGCCCGCTTTGAAGAGGCGATTTTGAAAGACGGTAATTCTGATGTCTTGTCTCTCGTTTGTTCATCGTTAATAGCATTACCTGCACCAGTTCCAAAGCGACACTTGGCTAGTGTTGTAGGAATATCAATAGATAGGGTTAACGACATTGTCTCTGACCTTCCCGGAATTAGAGTTCTTGAAGACAAAGTGGGGTTTCTTGACGAGGATGTTGAATTCTTTGTCAGAGGTAAGGCAGAACCAAAGCTGTTGGAGGCTTATCAGCGTGCGGCAGCACATTTCAGCGCTAATCATGAAAGTGATGAATATTCAGCAATGCATTTGGCTTCAGCGTTATTTTCTGCTGGGCAAGGCCAAGAAATTATAAAAATCATTGAAGAAAATGAAGCACCAAAAGCTATAAAGGACCAAATAATTCGTCGAGAAGTGCAACGCCAGCGGTTGCAACTCGCAATGAAAGTGTGTCGTTCAGCTGGTGAACCAGCAGATGCAATATTTACCTTGTTGGTTGGTGCTGAAGCTATTAAAACAGATTATGCCGTAGACAAAATTATCGCTGAAAATCCGGATTTGTCCGTCCATTTTGCGTCCGATACTGTGGGACGGAATATACTTTATTCGTCAAAAAAATATGAAAGTCATGGGCGGTTCTTGTCGCATATTATTGCTCGTGATGCAGCTGACAAAGACTTTATCGCTGCTCGTGAAAAGAAACGCATTCTTCGTGAATGGATGAATCGGCGAAGTGATGATATTGACCGACAAAAATCCGAGCAAAGTCAGCACGCCTACCAACATATAGAGCCGTGGCCAGTAGAGCTTGAAGATATTGCTGCTGTTGCTCATTCAGTGCTAGATATGGAAGGTCACCAAGCTGCGTATGAATTTATTTGTAGCTGGAAGCCGAAAAATATTCATTACGAGATCGCGTTGATACTGTTAGAGCGTCTATTATCATCGGGTAAGGCAGACACAATTCAAGAATTTTTGGATAGTGGCTGTATCCCAGAACCTTGGGCATCACTCTTCAGCATACCTTTGGCGCTTATTGGCCATTACATTAATTGTATTTCTCTTGAGAAGTCACTGTGTAACAAGAAAATACTGAAATATTGCGATCTGAAAGAGCTGGAAAGGCATACCTCTGAATACAAAGACGGTTTCAGCTATGCTGAAATGCTACTTAGTGGCTGTGAAATATTGGCTGCCAATGGAATAGATTTATCCTCTATTGAACCAATCCTTGAGTATCTATGCCCAGATAGATGGCGCTTAGTTAATAATATCTTCATACAAGATGTTCTTAAAAATGATGTTGCTTTTAGGGCTTACTCTTTGTTGATGCGTCATCGCTGTCTCGACGTCACAATAGAATCGTATTGGATTGATACGGAAATACCTGATGATATTGATGAGGTGGAAAAAAATAGGCAGAAACAAAAGTTATCGGAAAAGCACAAAGAGATAAAGGAAAACCTGTCAGGTTTAATATCTGTTTATGCTGTTAGAGCGGATGTTTTGCTGTCCAATATCTTGCCAGAAAATACTGAAGACAAAGTTAAGTCTGCACTAAGTTCTTTGTCTGCAAATTCTTGGAGGTTGTCTAGGGAGCATTATTTTGAATCCATATGTACTCAGCTTGCTTTGTCAGTAGCCAAGCTGTCCGTTGTGCCTGATATCGATATGAATACAGTACTATCCTTGGCTAAGGCAACGTTTAAAGAATGGCCGTCAGTATATTCACCTGGCCAGCGTAAACTCATTGCAAGTTTAATAAAAATACCGGAGTTGAAACCGATAGTTGTTAAGGATATCTACGATCGTTCAGTTGAAGTAAAAAATCTAAAGGCAGCGGCGAACGAAAAGATCAACATTCTTTTGGATTTGTCCAGGACTTTGCTTTTTGTAGATAATGACGAAGCTAGAGAAGTGTTTAAAATAGCAATTGATATCGCTAATGAAGTTGATGTTGATGCTATGCATGATGTGGCTCTATTTTCAGCGTTATCCAAAAACTCCAAAAACCACTTTTCGTCCGCAGAATCGCAACAAATAGCAAGTCAAATGGCAACGATAATAACGGAGTACGGTACTCTTCTTGATGGTTATGACCATTTTCCTTGGGATGATGCAATTTCTGCTGTTGCCATATTGGACATGCCGAAAGCGATCAGCCTTATCGGGTATTGGGAAGATTGTGATTTGATTCAAGCTAGCGAATCTCTTCCTGCGTTGATGTCTAGGGGAATTTCAAACGGAACGATAAATTCTGCGCAGGCTGTATCCTTGCTTAATTTCTGTGATGATTTAAGTGAGAAGCTTGTGGCTAAATTAGCGTCAGCTACGAGCGAACAAGAAGCTAGTCAACTGATAGAGGAAATTGCAAAAGCTGAGTTATTGAGATTCAACAGAAGCGGCAGATCAAAAGTATGTCGGGAATTAAATGAGTTAGTTCCGTATACCGATAGTAGCGAATATTGGCATTCAGCACTAAACCAATTGATTGAATTTAAATCAAAATCAAAAAAAAGTACCAAGACCAACACCAGCAAAGACAAACTTGATTCGACAACTAGGAAATTAAAGGAACGCGAGTTCCTTGAAAATATAAAATTAGCAGAAATTTCCTTTGATTCACCTTCCGATTTCATGAGTTCACTTCACACCAAGCTAACAAAAGCTAGAGGTAAAGATTTTTACCTTACAAGTGATGACATATTGAGATCTATAATCAATCGTTTGGAATCAAAACATCGAATTGCATTTCTAGATGTTTTGACCGATGAATATGTAATTGATGATTTTGGCTATACCTGGGCTAAAACGTTAATTGACTGCATCGATTTATGGATAGCGTCATCTCACTCCATATCAGCTTGGAAAGAGGAAAATCTGCCAATCTTAATTGTTAATCATTTGGGCCAGTTTTCTTATGATGAACATTATGGCTACGAAAAACCTATACTGAAAGATATTATTCATGGCCTTAATTTAAGTAGGCAAGAAACGGTTAGCTTGCTACTGGAGGGATTAGAAAAAAACTCTGAAATTTTGTCCTTGCCTCAGCTATATTCAGTGATCAGGTTACTGACGGACTATTGCAGAGAAGAGGAGATTGTAGATGTCACCACTCGTTATGTTCAGCGATTAACCTCACGGTTAAAACTTACGACAAATACAATCAAGTCTGAATTTTCAGTTGATTTAGCACTTGCAAACCAACTTTATTCATTCTTAGGTGATATAGATACCAGAGTTAGGTGGCGAGCGGCACATGGTGTTAGAGCGTGTGTAAGAATGGGCGATTTCAAGATAATTATGGCGTTAACCGATTTATATGACCGTCAATCCATGCCAGGCTATCGCAAAGATAATGCGCCTTTCTATTGGTTGTCAGCACGTCTTTGGCTCATTGTTACATTTGATCGAATTGCATCTGAGGTCCCGGAAGCTATCATTCCCGCCGCCCGCTGGTTATTGAGCATTGCCAATGATCAGGATTTCCCACATGTATTAATACGCCATTTTGCCAAATCCTGTTTGATGAAGCTTCTTTCAAATGGTTTTATTGATTTTGATGAGCAGGAAATAACAGCATTGCATGCTATCAATACTTCGAAATTAACATCCGAAAAATCGAAACGTAGAGTTTCTCGGGGAGGATTCCACGAAGGAGGCAAGGAGAGAAAATTTAAATTTGATTCATTAGATACCCTCAGATATGTATACCCCAGCGCTATAGGATGTTTTGCTGATGTGGACGAAGAAATGTTTCTTGACGAGGCAGAAGCTTGGATCATGGATTGCTGGAAGAGCGGCTCCGACTTATCAATATGGGAAAACGAACCAAGAAAACATAAATTTCAAAACGCTAACTACAGCCTTTATAGCCACAGCCATGGTTCAATGCCGACTATAGAGCGTCATAGTTATTATCTAGAGTGGCACGCCATGTGGTGTAGTCTCGGTTCTTTAATGGTAGAAAAGTCATTAGCGGAATCAGAATATGACGACGACTATGGAACATTAAACGGTTTTTTGAGACGGGGGGGGCTAACTCAACCACCTCACTGGTCAAGTGATCTCAGATGCCCGACACCATTAGAATTACGTTATCACAAACCACCTGCTGTCGAGGCAGAAGATTGGGTGGCTACAATTAGCGCTGAAGATTTTGATTTGGAGCTTGGTTTAACCTCTGAAGATGGAAGTCTGGTTGTGGATTCATATCATGATATTCGCACCAGTAATCATCGTTCCAGTGTGAGAATATCGTCTTCCCTTGTTAACCCTGATACCGGATTGTCATTGATTAGGGCGCTTCAAACATCCTATGACTCCTACGACTACCGCTTACCACCTGTTGGCCATGAATTTGAGATAGATGAAGATCCATTTTTACTACTTGGTTGGCTTAGCGAGCACTCTGGTGATGCTCGTTTAGATCAAAAAGATGTGTTTAATCATGGTGTTCATATGATTGAAAGCATGCCTTCAGATAATACGATTGAAGTATTAGGATTGCGTCGGTCCAATAACTATCCAGTTTCATGGATTGATAACTACGGGGATAGCGTATTTGCCTATGAGGCTTGGGGAGATGCAAGAGATGACTCTAGACAGAGAGAGTACATCTACGATGGTAATGTATTTTCTGATGGGCATCGTTTGAAAATCTCATTGAGTCACCTCAAGAAATATTTGAAGATAGTTGATTTAGATTTAGTTCTTGAGGTTGAAATAACACGAAGGGTGACTAAAGATGGAATTACAAAATATGACGAAGAGTCCCAAAATGAAGCGCGGTATGCAAGACTCTATCTTTTCAGAAGAACTGGAGAAATCTTTACCACTGAAGGACGTGTTGGTACTTGGACATCACCTAGCGACTGAGCTGGGTTTCTCCGACAGTTGTGATACCCTTGGAAAGTGGATGTCTCATCATTTAGCTGAAATGATGGATCGGGTTGAACGTGAAGAAAACCAAGAAAAAAAAGAAACATACCAGCAGCAGACCGTCGATCTAATTTTGAAAATCTGGGAGCACAGAAGCTCCTTAGATGGGCTTGCATACCCTTTAGCTCGGTTTAAAGGAATTATCGATACATTAAGCATACTTTCTCCTGAGGCTAATGTATGGGAGAGAAACAAGCTTGGTAGATATGAGTCTCTTGCAGCGGAGAGTTTTTCAATGGTCGTTGATTTATATAGAACGTTGCACTTTCTTGAGTTTGTTGCTTTAGAGTCGGTTAGAAGCAAGCAGATTCCTCCCGTTGTTTTTTCCGATGAAGAACAAAAAATATATGATTTTTTAACTGCTTGGGCAGAAGAAGAACTGAAGTTTCGCTCATCAGAGAGTTTATTGTCAGATAAAACAGAGTTTGAAAATGCGACTGACAGTGTGTGTAATTTTATTGATAGGTTGTGCGGAAAACTGAACGAGCTGAAGAGTGAGATATCAGATAAAAATAAGTAAAATAATAATGTCCCTTAGCTGAAGTTGAGTCTTACCCATCCTGATATTTAAGTTGACGGATTCATACCTTTTGGTGGTCGACAACGGGAACTGCCTGGAGGATACCCTGTTGTGGTAAATCTAATTTTAACGTTACTAAAAATCATAGCCATCCTTGGCAAATCTAGAAATAGATATCATTTGTGAGGGCAAATCCAGCTTTAGTGTTTTTTTGTCTAGATTTAACCCTCAAAAATCTATTTTAGGGTGTGTCCCTACGGTATTCTTCTTTGCCTGCTATAAAATCAGTTAGGCATAAAAAAAGCCCCTTGGCCTTATAGGACAAGGGGCTTTTTTGCTTAAGAGCGTCTAATGTACCAACTTACCATGCTTCCATTTATCACTCATTTGAATTAATGGAGCAGAGCCTTCTTTGATGGTATCAGGATGCTCAGTAGCTTGAGCAATAGCAGAAAACTTCTCATTTAAGTAAGTTGAGTCCTTAGCCCAGTCAGCAATATTAGCTAGTTTATAGGTGTAGCTCACTTGTGACATGACGTAGCCAAATCTTTCAGCTGGTTCAGTAAAGTCAGTAACTTCGACCACTTCATTTTTTGCGTAACAAAAACGGACCCTACCACGAGAGTTTATATTTGCCTGACTTTCACCCTCAGTTGTCAGACTATACTCACTACCAGGTACAAGCTTTGGTGCTTCATCATCAAACATTGCAGCAAATGCAGGGTTTTTAATTTGTACATCTTCGACTTTCAAAAAACCAATATCCACAAATTCATCAAAGACCGTGTGATTTTTTGAAAGCTCTCTCTTATAAGGCAGTACACCGATATCTAAACACTCCGGTTTTTGCTCATAATAATCATTGATCGCAGTTTCAAAGTTCTCTTTATTTGCATCAGTTGGGCTAGAACAACCGATTACTGATGTTAATACAATTGCCGTGAGGCTTAGAGTTCCTAATCTATTTATCACTAATAAATCCTTATTTTGCATGGTGTGGAAATTCTTCTTCTAAGTGCTCTAAGACAGTGTGCAGTGCTTCATCAGTTGAGCAGCCAACAACCTCAATTAATCCGGTTACAGCAAGACTGGAAACACTATCTAAAGTCTCTATATCATCAAGAGCTGGGTTCAGATCAAACTCTGAGTTAGTCACCAAAAGAGATTGAGTCTGAAATTGTTTAGCTAATACAACTGCCAACTTTTTAGCTTGTTCAATATCCATTGATGTTTGTGAGGATAGCGTGGCCAATAACAATTCAGCTTCTTCGTTTATGTTTTTAGTCATGAGAGCTCCATTAATAAAATTAAACTGCAGCTGCTCACTTGATGGTTAGGTTATCTTCCGACACCATATACACAAGTAAACATGTCACAGTTTGATGATTTCTATACATCACCAACCAACAATAGTGGCGACTTATTCACCAGCACGTAAAAGTAGAGAGCATGTAATAGAGATGATTACTCCAATTGCTAGGTATGTGTTTAGCCCTATAGCCTATTGACTTCTCAAATCACCATATACAGATACAGAAAAATAGAAGATGACAACAACTTTAAATAAATCATACATAAGCTTACTACCTCATTAATTCCAAGACGGTTGTCGATTTACAATTCATTAGCAAAAGGGCAAATAACAAGTCTGTTTATTCGCCCTAAGCCACTGACACTAACTAAGCTGCTTCTTTAAACCCTAGTTGCAGGAAAGAGGTGTTGGTTAATTTTAGATTTTGATTAAAGCTTTCTGCTGCTTCATCAATAGTAATATCAAGTTCTTCTGCAGCTTCCTGAGCTGACTTTAGCCATCCCTCTAATCGTCCAAACTCGACATTCAGTTTTCGCATGAAAGCTTGGTTAAACTTCACATGGCAGTTACCATTCTTGAAGGCCTTTACCGTCATCAATAGTGACTTTTTACCGGTGACATGATCCCAGGAATGAAATTCTTTACCTTTGTTACTTTCCCATTGATAGTCCATTGGCCGTTCATAGTTTGTGGTATCAAACCCAAGGTTAGTAGCTACTGTTAAGATATCCATGATGAGGTCATGTGCTCTGCCTGTTAGCCCGTTATATCGGTTTAAATCAAAGCTCCATTCACTTACAACTAATCCCCCAGCTCGCTCTAATACCAGTCGCGTTTCTAATGAATATCTACTTAATCCTTCTGGTGTTCGACAGTAACGCCATTTCTCCTCGCCATAAGTCTTAGTATTAGATTTATATAAAACAATATTGGCTTTTTCGACCATACTTTTAACAAGCGAGACTAATTGTTCATCAAAGTAATGATTGGCATTTTTTATAACCCAAATAACTACTGCATAGATATTTTCTGAGTTAAAATCAACATCTGTTCTCAATGTCAGGTTAGATAGCAATCGTTCACGTGATGATTTAGTTAATTTGTCGGTGATTTTTTTCAGGTTATTGAACAATTCCTGCCAATAAATATTTTTGAGACCTTTTACTTTTAGTCTCAAGCCTTCTCTGACATCTTTGAAGCTAACCCCTAGTTCATCAAGCAAGTCTGCATCAAGCGTTTCAAATGCTCTGTAGTTTTCCATAAGTTTATTGAGATCACGTTCATACAGTTGAATGAGTACTTGAATGAGGTCTTTTCCTGTCACTAGCTCATTTTGTATACGCTCTTCACTCAAGCTAGCGGATACATCATTCAAGTCACGGCCAGATGTTTTTTCAATCTTAAAATTATCGTTAAACCAAATAGTAAATGGATCAGTGTCTGCTCGACTTGAGCTTGATCGATGTCTGCTTTTTGTCACTAGAGAGACTTTAATAATGTCGACCTTTGCTCTGGAAACACGGTCGGCCGATAAGAAGTCTTTTTGTTTAAGCGTTTCTGCTTTAGCACCTCTTATTTCGAGTGCTTCCTGAATATTTTTACTCGACTTCCACCGACTAGGGATAACGAGATAAATATAGGCTGAATTGGACTCTCTAATAATCTTAGTACTCCAATCTTCAAACTCTGAATAGGGAGGGTTTGCAATCGTTAGTGTCGTGTTTTTATCCATCAAAGTCTGTTGATGGAACTCAGCACCAATAACAAATATCGATTTATCCATAGCCTGGATAAGGGGCTTAGACTTCTCTATCGCGTATCGTTGACCTTCAGTAAGATATTTGAGTGATCGCCCATCTCCAGCCCCACAATCAAGAATAGAAGGGTTAGGATTGATTTCATAGTCATCAACCATTTTATCGATGTCATCTTTTATGACTTTAAGCATTTCTTCAGTAGTGGGATACCATTCAAAGTCCTGATCTTCACTTTTAATCCTCGATACTAAGGCCATCGTTGATTTTTTGTTATCAGGGCTGAAGCTATTTTGTGGTGACAGATTCATTTATTCCTCCAGAGTGATTGAATTTGCTTGCTGTAGGGTGATTCCCTAAAGCTCAAATCCAATCTCTCATGGAAGTTTGATCGCGCAAGTGCCCTCCAGAATGGTGACGATCACGTGATGATTTCGTATCGAATTAAAAAACTGGGGGAGTTCGTTGCGGTATAAGAAATGTGTCAATTTCTAGCATGGAAATACAACTAAGATTAGTTGGCTTATAGTCTTTGACGGATCTGGTGACCCGTCAAACCTAATGTTTTTATCAATCTGAAAGTTATATTAATGAATGTCGTTTATATTATTACCCATAAGGTCTAATGCTTTAGCGATAGCAATTTCTGAGTCATCAAATCCTCCCATGGTTTGTACATCGGTCCCAAGCACCACCATCGAGAACAAGCACTAATTATTGGGTTTCGTCATCTTCACCGATTAATTCAATAAACGGCCTATTCCACCAGTGCTAAATGTCTAATTTGTACGTTATGAATTATCTTTATTATCAAAATTCTGTAGTGAGTTTGGATCGATACAAATACCTGAAAAAAATATTGGCTCGATTTTGTGGTCAATGCTCAGGAAGATAGCTCTCATCATCTTCGAACCATTCGGTATCGAAGATATAGTCATTCTCTACAAACTTACCTTTGACTATATAGAGTTCGGGTAATTTAACTATGGCTTTATCAAGAAGGGTATTCAACGAATAACAAGCACCTTCGTCACTCAGTCCCGGAATCATGAAGTTAATGCGATAAAACTTCTTACTTGATATTTCATTATCAAAAATTTCTTTAAGTTCTTCTTCAGTATAGATGTCTTTCAGTTGCCTATTATCTTCATCATCATCTTCAATTAGGTGAATGAAGTACTGATAATAAGCATCGTGAATGACAACCTCAGCTAGCTCGTCCTCAGTGAGGTAGAACTTGGTATCAAAAATCTCCATTGCATCTTCAAGGTTAAATACGGCAAAGATTCCTTCATTGAAATATCGTTCTGTTTCGTGAAAGACTTTATTTCCATCTATGACTTGGTGCCAATTATCGAAACCAAATTTCTTGGCCACTTTTTCAAGTGCTTCAGTGTGAGTGATATTTTCAGCACGCTTAAGCTTTTTAGCCTGGGCCTTGAGTTTACTAACAGAAGAAGAGTCTATGTGGGCATTATTGCCACGTATGATTTTGGTAATCATCTTTGTACTCCTATGATGTCATTACGAGTACCCACTGCCCGTACATCACGGAAAAAGATTTCACCATATAGTTGTTTTGCATCGTCTCGTTTGAGTTTGCATAGTGGGTAGCCGGCGTCGATAAGCCAGATTTAAGATTAGCAAACTGGAGAATTAGATGCCAGAGAAAATTTACAGCGGTGAATCTTTAACTATTTTGTTATAGGGAACTGGGCTTTCTAATGAGAAGCATAGTTTTTGAAGATATTTCTGGAATGATGCAATATAAGTCTCCACAGTTTGAGAGACTTATAGCAGTATGAAATGTTATGCCAAATGGGAAGAAGACGACAATGCTAAGATTTTCTTTCGAGATCAAACAATCTTACAGTTTGGTAATAGTTGGGATTTAATTGCTAACTTAATTCTGCTCAATCCTGGCAGTGCATCACCCGTAAATAACGAATCGAAGACTGACTACTTACGCTCCCAAGAGCTGCCATTCTTCATAGAACCTAAACAACACGAGATGTATGTTGAATTCAAACTCGACCCTTTAATGCGTAACATTCTAAATCTGTTCTCATCTCATTATCATGGCGGAACAATCAAGATATATAACTTGTTTAACCTTAAAAATCAGGACTCGACAAAAGCCATAGAAGACTTTCAACAGAATTTAATGCATCCCAAGATGTTTACAGCCGATTCAGACATTCTTTATTGTGCATCGCCGGTCATTGTTGCTTCGGGTACAAAAGCAAAATCTCCAGAGCTGCTTATTCAGCTAATCAGACATATCAGGTTGGCATCAAGTGAAAAGCTATTTGCCCTGGAACAAAAAAACGAGAAATTATTTCACATAAAAAAAGCCGAAGTGAATGCATCAGGATATGTAGATAGCTACCATCCATCATTCACGTTCAAATATGGAAATAAAACTGAATTAGGTGAACTACCTATCTAAACTAATGTGCGACGTTTGACACTTACTACCGCATAAGATAAATTCAAATTATCTTTGCAACTCAGTTGCATTGAAAGTTCTGCCACACTTTTAAGCTGGCACTCATTATCAAAGCTGTAAAATGCTTTGCCTACGAACCCAAGGGGTATGCTACCCCTTCGGGGACGGCTGCCCCTTTTTCTTATGGAGAATTTCCATGATTAAAGAAGAAGTGGTGAACAGCCAAGATTCATTGAACCTTAAAGATGTACTCAATTTTTATGCTGATATTGGTAGATATCAATTTTTGGCAAAAGTTGAATGTGTTTCATGTGATTTCGAAGAAGCAGTTTCTTACTACGAATTAGCCGTGGGTCGCGTGTATAACTTTACTTATGATGCGATAAGATCTGGCTCTTCCTGGTGTGAATCTGTTTTCCTTCAGCAATTTCCAGAGTTCAAAGACGCAGTATCTGATGCAACTCTAGCAGCAGAAATGCATTTACTTCATGATCCACAAGCTAAAGGTATCGTTACCGTTTACTGTCCTCGTGGCTGTAATCAGACCACAGTGTCAGCATCTGATCCATGGGATGAGTGTGCAGCATGTGGTCAAGTAATGCATCCTGACTCTGAAGATGAGTACATGTCTTCTCTAGTCCGTGCTGGACAAGTTCAATAGAAAAACAGTTCTCCCAATACGTTGGGACGACAAAGCATCAACACCCTACAGGGGATTACTCCCTCTGTATGGGAGTGGTCTCCTAAAAACTGGAGACAATCACGATGAAAAAATATCCATCAAGAAAAATTCACCAAAGAGACTTTCGCCCAGGAGGTAAGTTACACAATCTTCAAGACTGGTTCTGTACAGGCTGTCAGGTAAATCACTCGGGTTATAGAGAAAGTGTTAAAAGACCAGATGGACTGTACTGCCATGTATCTTTCTATGAGAAATATAAGTCAGAACAGCTAAGAGCAAATCAACAAGGTTGATATGCAATTGAATACCTTCTCCACAGAGAGGGTATTCCAAAGTAATTTGAAGAGATTATTTTGGAATAACGATTCTTGGTGACTTTGTTGCCATGAAAAGTAATCCGGACTTATCAAAACCGGACTCAATGTTCATTCAGTACGCTGAATGATGATGAAAACCCAAGGGGTGTTACCTATTCCCTTGGGGGTAGCTGGCATCCCTTTTTTTATGGAGAAAGGAAATGCAAAAACAGTTACTCAAAGACTTGATTGATTGGATAGAAAAATCCAGCCTTGAAGACTTAGCCCTAAGAAGGCTAAAGCTAGAAGAATTAATTGGCAACACAATGGGTACCGAAGTGCAATCTGACTTAAAACTGGCTATTCGCCTGATTGATGAGGAAGTCGTGACTCGGGCCTGTTTACTACCGAAGTCAGCTTAGCTCGACTATTAATTCTTTTAACAATTTCGGCAGCCTTTTCATCATCGTTTTCAAGCACGATGGCACGAATTAAGGCCTCTGAAAGTGGTTGTTCAGTATTTTGATGAACAAGCTTTAGTTCTGTGTGTTTTTTCATGTGAATGAGGATAGCACACAATTTATTTAGGAGAAGTACCATGGGAGTTGGAAATTTCACACTAGCAAATGCTGAAACTGTGTATATCGAGGACCTACATGTTCACGGTTATTACAGCGGAGGTGAGCTAGATCTTGATCAAACCAATCTGGATTATGAGAATTTAGAAGAAACATTAGTAAGCCTTTTACCAGATAGCTTTTGTAAGGTTGAAAACGAAAGCTATGGAGGCGGTAGCATAATTGCTGAGAACAACTTTTATAGCATTGTACTTACTCACTGGGTAGGTTACTACGCATTAAGTGTTGTGATTAGAGATAACGATGTCCGGTATGACTGGGGCATTAACCCTCTCGCTGCACATCATCATGCAAGAGTTGCTTTACGATTCTTCGACAAAATTCATGATATCTATCCGCTGCGAGTCCCAACTAGTGCATGGACGAGCGATGTGTACCAGAAAACACTGGCAGCGTAAGGACAGGTAATTAATCACAAATATATCTGGACTATTGACCAGATATTTACTCACCCCCTGGGAGGTATTTCACTCCCGCATAGGGGGGTGGAGTACTTCTCGCATCAGGAGAATGATGATGAGAAAGAAATTTCTAGTTGCATATGGATTAGGTGGATGCTGGCCTGGCTACAAAAATGCCTGCATTATTGAGTCATGTGACGAAGCAATAGAACAAGATGCTTTTAATATTGCTACCGAGCTTTGGCACAATCAGAAGCCAGGTTCCTCTCTAAGTTATATCTGGGAGGAAATAACAACAATAGTGAATGATTGTGTCTTATATCAATCTCGACTGACCCTTAAAGCGAAAGCCAAAGTTAATCAACTGCCTTATGCGGTTCATAGCATGGGTAAAACATTTTTGGCCAAGCAAATCTATGGACTTAGAAGTGCCAATGATTTTCTGAAATCCAACAAGGATTATGGAGTTATCCATGCCAATTATGCAGAGGATGTTTATTTGGTTGCAGAAAATGAGTCACCAGGCATCAATGAGGTAGAACTTTCTTCCACGCTGATTGCAGGCCACGTTACGTTATAGGAGGTTGTCAGATGTTTATTTATGCATTACTTCAGACGACTTCCATTGATAACACGGTCACTGAGCAAATATTCGTCGAAGAGAAAGACTTTGATGACGCATATTGGTCAGCAATGAAAGATTCAAACATAAAATTAGTCACAGTCAATCCGCAAGAGAGCGACTGATAAATCTATCCCAAGGGGAGCTGGCCTCCCCAAAAGGGAGACCAGTTTCTCTACTAAATTGGAGAAACAAAGATGGAAACATACAGCGTTCTAGCATTAAGTACTGGCCATATTGAAGAATCTGATAATGTTGCATTAAAAGCAGCTGCGTATCAGACAAATATGGTAATGGTTCGAGATTCTGGCTATTTCATTAAGCTTTACCAAGATGATCAAACCAGAAATATCAGACCAGGCTACAGTTCTTCACTACAAAAACTTATTGAGTTTGCTCTCGATAAAGGATTTGGGATGATCGAACTGGACAGTGATGCAGATACGTTAGAAGAGTTTATTCTGCACGACTGGTAAACATTGATCCCCCCATTACGGGGGGTATCTCAAAGCAGTTTGTTCACAGATTTTTTTGAGATACTTACCACACACTATATTCGAATAGAACATTTAATCCTTAGTTTAAAATATAGAAATTACTACCCGGTAAATCAGCCACTTGATGCAAGCTAATTTCGACTACTATTAATAACCAGCTCAACCAAACAAATGGAGCAGATGCTCATCTGTGTAAAGTAACTCGGTTGCATTTTTTTTGCATATAGCTTATAAAAGTATTGCTCTTGGTAGGAGCCTGTCACTCGTCATTGCAAAGCTTTTGAAGCACTACTGATTACATTTATTCTACTAGCTCAATATTTTTAATCGGGCTTGTTTAGTGGTGGCAGACGAGTGACGCTTTTAGGCAAGCTGGGAGATTAGAAATGTTGACAGAAAAAATCCGTCCGTCGACCCTCAATGGCATTAAACGCCTCACCAAACAACTAAAGAAAGCTAATAGCATTCCTCATCATGAAGCTTTGGATATTGCAGCCAAAGCAGCTGGTTATGAAAATTATAATCATGCTAGGAACAGTCTAAGAAATACAAATCCTTCTATATCAAACCACCAATTATTCTTCACTGTCTATTGGGATGATCGAGAAAGCCGTGAGAGTGGCAGAGAGCTTCTTGAAATAGATCTGTCTAAACCTTTGCTTGAAACAGCAACAAAAAACGAACTTCGGTATTCAAACGGCCTAGCTGGATTTAGGCTAGCATCGCCAGACCACTTTGTTAGTGATGTCGTTATTAATAGTAAACAGGCGGCAGTAGAAAGAATCTGCAAAGCTGTACGAACATTAAGGTTTATGGATGCTACGGGATTAAAACCAAGTAAAGACATCTTTGCAGCCTATCCAGAGAGAGACCCAAAAAATAGATTACCTAGAACTGACCACGCAACTAATTGGTATGATCCTAAGACAGGTCAATTCATACTAATAGATGAGCCTTATCCGAATTCTGTATTTGATGAAGGAAGAGAGGCTTGGACTGCAAGACATAAATGGTATTTACAGGCTGCTGAGTGGCCAGGAATGTATTTTCCTGGTATGTCCAAACTGTATGTTGCAACTGACGCAACGACTGGATATGACTTTGATGGTTTAATGTCTAAAATTGACAATATCCCACACCCTCTAACACATGAAAACTGGACAGGCACCTCTGCTGAAGGTCACGAAACATTTTACAGTCCATTATGTAAAACACCCCAGGACAAAAAAAGAGCAGTAGCTAAAGGCACCATCTATAGAACTGCAAGTAAAAAGACTGCTCCCATGAGACATTGGGGTTCAGTGGATAATGAACGACGCCCCAATGCAAGAATGTCGGTTGAGAACCATCAACAAGCAGCGAGAATGATTAAAGCTATTGAGGAATCAGTTGCAAAGCCAAGAACTGTTAATAACCGTTTATCTTCTATCAAGAGCACATTAGAAGATTGGTTTCTTGCAGAACACAGCAGAAAAATAACGGATCTATATGATTATTTCTATTACGGTGAAATTGATAGCAATGACCCGTTTATTTCACAAGTGACTTCCTCAAAAGGCGTTTTGGAATTACTGAAGCAACTCAAACGTTTATTAGAAGAGTGCTATATCCATTGTGAACCTTTAAGACGAATGACTGCAAAACTAGACACCTGCATAAAGCTCACTTCTAAGCTTCTATAAAATACTCTTAAGAAGTCACATGTTAAGTGCCTACTCATCGATAAGTGGTGAATAGGCCTTTTCTCTCTTTTTTGCTCACTTTATATAGAAGTATGTGTACTATGAATAACTAATTGTTTTAACAAAATAAGATGATGGTTATGCCCGTTATGCATCCGAATCAGATGAGTGAAACTAAACTTAGAATCGAATATGCCGAGCGGTCTTGGGAGTATGAATTCCCAGATTGTATCGAGGAAGCACTTGAAGACGACTATGTTCTGAATCACGATTTGTACAAGGATGGAGTTTTTGAATACATTGCCATGTTGTGTTTCCTTTGCCCAGATATAACACCAGAATTCGTGCTGGAGATAATTCGTGAATACGAGAAGAATGCATAACAAGGCAATTCACGTAAGCATATGTACATGGCTAGATTCATTGTTAAATAGAAACAACTACATACAATATCTACACATTAGACCTTGGATTTACAATCAACCAATAACTGGATTTACTCAAATAAAGCGCTTTAGGTGGTATAAAAGCTATTTCCAGATTGGCTGTTTTAACGAGGTTTCTTCAAATCCAAAAATAACGATTGGAATCACTTGAGGCCTCAAGATTGAAACCATTCATTGAGTAATAAATCCAGCTTTACAGCTCTCAATCGAATTTAGCCTGTACGCATATGCGAGCGTGCTATTTTGTATATCTTACGCAGGTAAAGGCAGTCTACCGTCTACCTGAAAATCTATTACTGGATAATGAAAAGTTGCGGATGAATCCACACGTTTGAATGAAACTTGGTTCAATGTAGTGATGCACAACCAAGCAGCCTTGCTCTTAGGCTCTAAACTTTGAAACGGTGATTTGTTAAATAGAGCAACACAAAACCCACTACTAGTATCACGTGCAGAGCAGTACTCAAAGGCATCTACGCCTGAAGCTCGCATATCAGATCCAACATCCTGAGCATGAGCATAATTTTCGGGGTGTTTTAATTCTGCATCAAACTGGCTGAAAGGGGGCGCATGGAGTTGGATTCCATTATTGGAATAATAGTCCACACTGAACATTGTGTGTTCTGTGCTAATCTTATCTAATGCTGTTACATCTGCTATGGTGCTTATGAAAACAAACCGATAATAAGCCGCCTCTGCTAATGTCGTATCTGGACTACAACCACCATAAAACAAACTTGGTTCATTTGTTCGACCAAACCGAGAACCATGCTTAAGAGGTGGATATCGGAAAGGTGTCGTCAACAAATAATGATATCCATTAAGGTTTTCAGGGTAGGGTGGTTTAACCTCATCAAGCATTGTTTCTAGCAATGACTGCTCATGCATGTCATCCACATACCCCATAGTAGCTACCTGTTCTTGACTTTCAACCAAGCGATGAAGGGTTCCAGATATAGGTTTTATATGACCCTGGCCATTGCAGGCCTTCCATATCACTATACTTTACCTCGAATAGCATCCACATACCGAAGGACGGTCATTAAGCCACTAATAGTCGCAATCTGCTCAGCAGGAACGCCACCGGTCATTTGATTATGAGAACGCATAAACCGTTTAATCCATGTTTCATCACCGCCAGTTAAAGCAAATAAAGCTCTGGCAATACGAATGACATAGAGAGCCAATTCACCTTCTTTAGTTTCTGGATTCAGTAAAGCATGGCTTTTAAGCTTACTAATTGAGGTTCTATGCAAACCAATTGCTGCGCCAGTCTCAGTCTGGTTAAGACCAAGTTGCTCAGCAGCTCTCAGGATAGCTTTACTAAGCACAGCATTTCTGTCTGGAAGTTGTTGTTGAATAACGTTCATACATCCCCCTCTTTGTTATCTATATGGACATCCCATACTAGTCACTAATTCACATTTTATAGATTATTTGTCAATTATGCACACTTTTTCATAGCGCAAAGTGTAAGCACACATTATGAAATAGACTCGGTATCAACTGAAATCAATTAGATAGAAATTACCTACAACATAATTCTAGATTTATTTCATATCAAAATCTGGATTCACAAGAGAAACAAGTATTAATTTCAAGATTTACACAAATATGACAAATATGTAAGTCATTGATTTTATATGTGACCTTGAAAATTTACAGAGAGATAAAACTGAATCCACACAACTATGACCTCGATGCGTTACGAAAAATATAATCTCTAAACGCTTGCTCGGTCATCTTATTATGTCGACCATCATAAGTTGTTGGGTCAAGGTTATAAGGTGAACGTGTACTGAAGATCACAAAACATCCGCTAAAGTACCTACAGACCAAACGAGCATCTTCAGTTAGTGGCTCACCTTGGTATTCGTGAATATCCCAATGATATCTTTGAACATATTTATTAGCCTGAAGCTCCACCAATTCTTCGTAGCAGGTGAAAGATCGTTTCCCATCATAAACATCGGTCAATTCAATATCTTCAACTTCTAACCTAAAATAATTCCATTTTGGGTTAAGTCCGAACGATTCAAATGTCAGTTTTCTAGGTTTTATATAGTCATAAATACTATCTGAAATCTTGATTGCAATCATCCCAACTTCTTTAGCATGCTCGGCACCAATAAACGTATTACCACCACCTCCCGGTAGGAAGGTATGATTCAAGGACTTTGTCTTTCCAATCTCATTCAATACCGTGATGATATTCTCGCTATTTGTCCAAGTAACAGATTCAGGCATTCCAGCTGGAAAAAGTCTGTTTTGAAGATCAAACCACTCGGTGAGATTTTGCTGATGAAAGTCATTATTTATTCGAATCCAATCCTCAATTCTATTGATAACATCTTTCATTCTAGGTCTCAGCTCAGGAGAGTTATCAGTACATTCAGCCAATAATTCATTGAGTGATTTAGTGTAAAGTCCAGTACAAACAGAGTTAATGCTAATGACTGATAAAGGGCTGTACTGGCCATCAAAACATTGCATGTCACCGACAATGGCTATCCATAGAGTCTTTGCAAAAGAGTATATGTCAGCTGCCTCACCATCTGCTTGATGGGCATACCGTCTCATTTCAGGGGCCATTGTATATTTTGGTCCAACATCACTTTTTTCAGGCGTGATATCAAGTCTATCTGGGTATTTAACAAGGCCAAAGTCGGAAATGTACAATCTATCATTGAGGAATAAAATGTTGGCCGGTTTTATATCTCGATGGTGAAATTTTCTTTGATGAAGCTCATGTATAGTTTTTGCAAGTTCTAGCATCCCTTCTACGATTTGGAGAATACTCTTGCCATCTCGCCAATCGGTAAACTTCAAAGCTTTAGGCATGACATACCACGGTACTTGACTAGAGATATCTTCAGGTAGAAAACTGTCAATTAAAGGGATAACACCAACAATATCTTGGTTTTTCTCAATAAGCTTCAACTTCAGATCTAAACCGGTCATAAACAACGGATCTAATATTCTTTAATAGTTTTATTGCACCTGATGACTTGGCTATATGAGTAGCCGACCATACCTCACCGTTTCCACCGACTCCTAGTTTACTTTCGAGCCTCCAATCCCCTACCAGCTGATTCTTCTTATAACGAATTTTTTTCGACACAATATTAATATTCCTTTAATAGCCGTCAGACACTAAATACGATAGACAATTGATCTCAAAACAACAGAGTGTACAGCAAAGACTTTATTCTTTATGAACTCCATCACAATAGTTCGTTTGACAGAAAAAGCGGTGAATAGTAATTTATATCTATCGCTGTAACTCTGTTACACAATAGGTTTTGTCGCACCACAAAACGGCACTCTATATTTAATCAGTAAGCTGATTTAGTTCACCCAAGGGGTATATCTATCCTCCTTGGGATAAATGTATCCCGTAACTTTAGGAGAGTATTATGGGACACATAATCATTGACCATTTCCCTGAATATCATTTCATTGAGAAAGAATTTGGTTTTAATAGGCCAGCACTTCTTAATGCTCAAAGCGATACACCAAAACGATTAGCACTAAATCCAAAAGCTGTTGCTGGCTATGAAACAGTGATGATTGAAACTAATCGACCTGGGCCACCGAACACCAAAAGCGACAAGATTAAAGGTGTTAGGATTAGAAGCTCGTGGGGGCAGCACTTCATTATCTTTGATGATCTTTCTCAGAGCTTTGAGAAGGTTCTTGAAGAAGCATGCCAAAGTGAAGTTAATACATATTTTACAACCGATGATTCGAAGTACTTTAAACAGTTCGGAATACATCCTTCATCAGCTAAGAATCAATTAGCTGCAAACTCATAATAAAAAAGGCACTACCTTCCGGTGGTGCCTTTTTAGTTTAGTGTTATTACTTAAATATGAATTTGAATTTTATCTAAGTTTAACCGCAGCCATAGTACATCCAAACTCATCGAACGCATTGCTGACAATCTTATAACCTGTTCTATTAGCCAATAAATCTTTCTCGACAAATGACATATCATGCAAGGGAACAGCTCCGAAAAGCTTTACAACATCGCCTTGATCTTCAATCCAGTATGACTTCAAATAGGTTCTTTTAAGTATCTTCAAAATAGTATTTATAAAAAACATATTCATCATGCCAACCCCGGCTAAAGCGAATACTGCCATGAAATACTTGTCAATCAGGTTGCCTTCTTTTCCCAAACTCCAGCCATAAGGCACTGATATGACCAACAAGGCTACTGCAATCGAGTAGATCACAATAGCACTTCCCAAATCTCGTCTCTTTAGTCGTTTTTCGAATGTATCTTTGTCCAACTTGAATCTCCTACAATCTATATCTTTATCTATCAGTTTCAATATTCAAACCCGTACATCATTCAAACTGATACTATCCACTTAAGCGACACCAGAGAGTGAGTTGGCTGTACTTGTTACTGCCAATTGCACTGCTGTATCTTGGCTCAGAACAGGAACCTTTAAACCTGATACTATTGGCTCAATCCTGATAAACGTCCCAGTTTGACTCATCAACATTCTATCCCAATGTCCTTGTGTATCTCGGTAGATTATTAGCTCAGGTAATTGTCCAATTTCATTGGCTATATCTTTCAAAACATACTCAGCTGTATTGGTCACAGTGATACTCGGCCTACTATTATCAAAATCATCAGTAATGCATAAAACGTGATGACCAGCATAGTGTTGTAATGTATATGAGAATACGGGCGGGGTAGGGGTTTTCATGGCTAATAAGCACCTCTTTTTATTGCTTGAATTTCTATAAAGCCAAATAATTAAAAGCGAATTTAATCACATTCATTTTTATCTGGCTGTGAACTACTTCTTTTTATGCTGCCCAATTTTCCAGAGTCATTCTGAGTGGCGTCATATCTGAAACATTAAACGCTGCTCCTGACTTAGCTTTCTTTTTGATGAAAGCCAAATACGAGCGTTGTTTGCCTGCTTTATTATTTGAAAGCACGTTGTTGTGATTAGAGTGTGTAAAGACGGTATTAAAGACTGCCTCTTCCCAAATCGCCATAGATTCCACAGAGATGATGTCAGTGGTGACTGCCGTACCGCTACACAGAGATGTATTTGCATATATGTTCCAAAGCGGGGCATGGTAAAGCGGCTGAGTAAGCTTCGGACGACCATTCCCAACATAGGCCACTACCTTTAAACGACCATTACAATCTGCATGGAATACAAGGGAGGGGAATTTAAGTTTGATATGTAAAACTTCATCACCGGCTTTGATGTGCATGGTGCGAATCTTAGACGGGACGTACCACACCATTTTCTGACTGTTAATCATCAACAGATTAGATGGTAACCATTGAGTTTTAACACCATCCTCACCGTTTAAATAATCTCGTAACTCCTGTTTATCTGCTTCACTGATAAGCCGTCCTGCACCTATAACTGACCCAGTAGGAGATTGCTTAACATCATGGATTGTTAGAGAGAGCTGCTTTGTATTGAGAGAATGAATGGCGTCTTCGTCGAACAGTCCATCCATTTCTGGCTTATCTACAGTATGAAAAAGTAAGGCTTTATGTGTCTTTATAGAATATGGTGTCATTTTACGTCCTCCTTAACTTCATTATCCATACTTTGTGAATCAGGCAAGTTTTGCTCTATTTTTGCTGTCATCTTTGCCATATCCGTGAATAATCCTGCACCTCTGTATATTCTCTCGGTAGCTAATTTGACCGTATCAGCATAATCACCGTAAGCCCATCCATAAAAGGTTGGTGTTTCTCCAGCTTCCATCATGCTATTAAATACATCCGATTGGACATCCCACCAAAAGCCATTGTCTGACCATGCAAGCATGTACGCCATAGCAACTGGGGGGTTATCAGTCTCAACGCCTGTATTAAGATCGGGTATAGGGATTTAATGGTTGATGGGGCACTTTCACCCCACCAACCTGATACCACCCTCAGATGGTTGATAGATCGACCCCGTAGTTGAGTTCCTCTGCGAAGTCCGGCAGTCCGTAACCGATGGTTTTCTTGTAGAACGGAGAGACCTTCGCAGTCGGAGCCTTCTTCTTGTGCTTCGTAGTGTAGAGCATTCGTGCCCGCATCACCTCGAAGGAGTAACCTCGCCCTTCACGGTTCTTGTCCTTGGCCAGTCGGTTGATGGACTCCGTGTAAGCATTGGTGACGGGCATGTCCGTCTCGAAGTAGGTCATGATCTCTTCGCGCCAGTTGCCCACAGCCCTGACCAGATCGCTCCAGACTTCCTTCTGGCCCTTCGGAATGGTGGCTATCCAGTCGTCCAGGGCGGTTTCTGCCTGGGGTCGTGTGGTGGCGTCCCAGATGCCGTAAAAGCGTTCCTTGTGCTCGTAGGCGGCCAGCAGTTGCGGGAATGCGCCTGTCCAGGTCTCCATGATGAAGCGTTCCCGGTCTGAGACTTCGTGAGCGCGTTTCAGCAGGATTTTCCGGTCTCCCTTGAGGGTTCGGCTCTGGGAAGGTTTCAGCTCCTTCCTGAGGCCCTTGCGTACCTTCTTCAGCGCATCGTTGGCCATACGCACCACATGGAACTTATCGACGACGATACGGGCCTGTGGCAGCACCGCCTTGGCAGCTGCCCGGTAGGGGTTCCACATGTCCATGCTGACGATCTCGACCTTCTGCCGGTCTTTCAGCTTCATCAGGTAGTTGGTCACCACGTCCTGACGGCGGGTGGCCAGCAGGTCAAGCAGGGTTCGCTCCTCGATGTTGGTCAGGATGCAGCGGTAGCGCTTGTTCAGGTACAGCTCGTCGATGCCCAGAATGCGGGGCGTCTCGAAGCGGTGCCAACGCCCCAGGAACTCGGCACGGGCGTTGAAGATGTCGCGTACCGTCTTCTCGTCCAGGCCGGTCTGTGACGCCACGAAGGTGTAGGGGTGGTTGAAGGATTCCTTCTCCACGTATTCATGCAACCGCAGCGTCATGCGGAAGCCGTCCACCATCTCCGGTAGCTGGGGCCTGAAGGTGATCTTGCAGGCCCGGCAGTTGTACCGGCGGCGGACCACCCAGAGGGTGACCCGCTTACCGTGGATGGGCAGATCACGATAGGGAACATCACGCTTGCCGAACCGCACGAACTCACCCTGGACGCCGCATTCCTCGCAGGCGATGGGATCGGGCGCGTCCACCTGGAAGTGCATATCGTCGTCGGTGGATTTGCAGCCCAGGACCTGGTACTCAGGCAGGTGCAAGATGTTGTTAGGCATTTCCGTCATGGCAGTTTATAGATGCAGACCTCAGTCAGACCAATCTGTTTCGACATTGGTGTTTGTTCTTTCACGCAACAAGCTTGAGGAAACGAAAAGTAAGACACCGAGGACAATTGCAATATCTGCGACATTGAAAGCCGGCCAGTGCCAGGCTCGCCAATAGACATCAAAGGAATCCACAACATAGCCACGAAATATCCGATCAATCAGGTTACCCATCGCGCCACCAAGGATAAGACTGTAGGCGATGGCCTCTCCTTTGTGACGGTTCTCAAGGACCAGCTTGATCAGCAAAATTGAGACCACCACCGCGATTCCGATCAAAAAGTAGCGCTGCCAGCCTCCACCATTGGCAAAAAGACTGAATGCGGCACCGGTGTTCCATACGTGCACCCAGCTAAAGAATGGCGTCACCGAAACCGACTCGCCATATGCCATTGATTGCTGGACCAGCCATTTTACAATCTGGTCAGACGCGGCTATCAGGCCGGAGATGGACAACAGGGCATACGGCGAGAGGTATTTGCCAATCATGGATGTTGCCTAACCCTTGAGGGCCAGAATGCGTCTGGCTCCGTTAAGCACGACAACCCCCGCGATGGTACCGATAATCAGATCCGGATAATTGGATCCGGTCCACGCGACCAGGGCGCCGGCGGTGATGACGCCCAGGTTGATCACCACGTCATTGGCCGAGAATATCCAGCTTGCCTTCATGTGCGCCCCGCCCTCTCGATGTTTGGATATCAGCAGCAAACAAGTGGTATTGGCAATCAGTGCGACGAATGCGATAAGCATCATCACCATCGATTCCGGCTCGCTACCGAAGACGAAGCGTCTCACCACCTCTGCGAGCACGCCAACAGCCAGAATCAACTG
>NZ_JBSXOF010000010.1:0-53341 GCF_056859315.1 Methylophaga sp. F-2 | reverse complement strand
TTACCGTAGTAGAACATGTTCAGATCTGGATCGTATGAATACCAACCCCATGTTGTACCACCACCAATTTTCCATTGGTCACCTTGCCAAGTTTTCAAAGATGAATCTTTGCCAACTGGTTTCAGCATAGACATGGTTTTGTTAGGATCAACTAACATTTCGTCATCAGGACCCGTGCTGTATGCCGTGTACTGTTCTTTACCATCCAGGCTATAGGCTTTGATATAACCACGTACACCAAACTCACCACCTGAAATACCCACCAGAACTTTATCTTTAAATACGTGAGCCGCTGCAGTGCTGGTCGCACCACGTTTTGCATCATCACGTTTGTCAGACCAAACTACGCTACCGTCAGCGGCATTCAGAGCAACTAATGTTGTATCCGCTTGATTCAGGAAGATTTTGCCATCGCCATAGCTTAAACCACGGTTAACCGTGTCACAGCACATAACAGGCACTGTTTCATCGTAGTTTTGTTTGGGTTCATATTTCCATTTGATCGCACCATCATTATTTAAGTCCAATGCGAATACGATGTTTGGAAATGGTGTGTGAACGTACATAGTACCGTCGATAACCAAAGCGTTACCTTCGTGACCACGTAAAACACCGGTTGAGAAAGACCATGCCATGTTTAAATCTTTGACATTGTCTTTGTTGATTTCAGTTAATGTTGAGTAACGTGTATTTGAATAGTTACCTGCTGGCATTACCCAGTTATTCGGATTTTTTTGCATTTCAAGCAATTCATCAGCTACAGCCAAGCCAGGCGCAGTCAATGACATCATTGCGATTGATAAAGTTTTCAGCTTCATTTTATATACCTCTAGTATTGAAGGTTTGTTTTTATAGGTGGCTAATCTATAAATAACCACTGCTGAATACTTTATTCTTATTTTTCCCCTAGCACATTAGGAGCAACTCCCTATATAAGCAGGAATTAATCATAGTTAACTCGGGATTGACTTGGCGCTAGAAATGAATTCTGATTATTCATTTAGGGTGATAACGTGATGCTTGAGTGCTAAACGAACCAGCTGAATGGGTGTCGCTATATTCAACTTTTGCTTTAACTGCGTTTGATAATTAGCCATTGTTTTGAGGCTGATCTTCAATTCTTTCGCGATGGATTCTACTTCCATACCTTCAGCAAGTAAACGAAAAATCTCAAACTCTCTAGGGGTAAGTATTGTGCTTGGCTCCAGATCATCAGCAACATTTTTTAATGCCAATTTTTCGGCAATATCCACACTCAGATATGTTTTGCCTGCAGCGACACTTCTAATGGCTAGCAGCAATTCTTCAGTTGTACTGGTTTTTCTTATGTAGGCTTTTGCACCAGATTGGATAGCTTCATTAGCAAAAAAAGACTCCGGCAGGTTCGAAAATATCATCACACGGGCGCTTGGGTATGTCATTGTAAGCTCATTAACCCTATTTAAGGTCGAGCCATAAGCCGTATTCATATCAATGATGAATACATCCGGTTGATACTCTTCATACAAGGCTGGCAGTTGATCACTCTGGTTGGTCTCTGCAATCACTAATATGTCACTCTGTTCTTCAATTAGACGTTTAATCCCAGCACGTACAACATGATGCTCATCAACCAGAATGACTGTTATCATTAATATTTACATCACTTTTATCTTAGGAAAGTAAGTTGGCTTAGAGGCTAAAGACACTTAATACACCACCTAGATTTGTCCAGCTGGAAAGTGATTTGTATAAACCTACTGCTCCATCGCCATCAGCATCATTTTTTAGTCCCATCGCCATACCAATACCGGCCCAGCCACCCAGTCCAGATATCACTGAAACGTATTGTTTGCCATTATGTTCATAGGTATTGACGTTACCAATGATTCCCGATGCCGTCTTAAAACGCCAAAGCTCGCGTCCGGTATTGGCATCCACCGCTTTTAAGTAGCCTTCAAGGGTGCCGTAAAAAACAATATCTGACCCAGTTGCCAAAGCACCTGACCAGACAGAAAAACGTTCTGGGTTAGACCAGACAATCTTGCCTTCACGGGCATCCCAGGCAATAAAATTACCTAAGTTGGGATCGTCATCTACCGGGTACATTGACAGGCTGGCTCCAACATATGGCTGACCGGCCACATACTCGACTTCAAATGGTTCATAATCCATACAAACATGATTGGTTGGCACGTAAAACAAACCGGTTCGTGGAGAATAAGCCGCCGGTTGCTGATCTTTTGACCCTAACGCTGCAGGACAAATACCCGTTGTATTCTCATCTTCACCATTAAAATCGGGCGAATATTGTTGAACACGGTCATGCCTTCCGGTGGTTAAATCAACCCCTTTTGACCAGTTCACAGATGGATCAAATTTCTTCGCCAGTAATAACTCACCCGTTTCTCTATCCATGGTGTAGGCAAAACCATTCCTATCAAAGTGAACTGCGGTTTTGCGTAGTTTATTTTTAATTTTCTGATCACTGAGAATAATTTCATTCACACCGTCATAATCCCATTCATCATGAGGTGTCATTTGGTAAATCCACTTTGCCATTCCACTATCCAAATCTCTGGCAAACAATGACATAGTCCACTTATTGTCACCGGGTCGTTGTACGGGATTCCATGTGGAAGGATTTGCTGTCCCGTAATAGAACAGATTTAAGTCAGGATCGTATGAAAACCAACCCCATGTGACACCGCCACCGATTTTCCATTGATCACCCTGCCATGTTTTCAGAGATGAATCTTTACCTACCGGTTTCAACATTGAGGTGGTTTTTACAGGATCTACCAACATCTCATCATCGGGTCCTGTGGTATAGGCTTTATACTTCACATTCCCCTGTAAATCATATGCCTGAACATAACCACGAATACCAAATTCACTGCCAGAAATACCAACTAAAACCGTATCGTTAAAAACAAAAGCGGCGCCAGTACTGGTGGCACCTGTCGTTGGATCATCACGTTTATCAGACCAAACGACTTTACCTGTGTGCATATCCAACGCAACCAAGGTCGTATCTGCCTGATTAAGAAATATTTTTCCATCTGCATAAGCCAGGCCTCGGTTGACCGTATCACAGCACATGACTGGCACAGTTTCGTCATAGCTCTGCTTGGGTTCGTATTTCCATTTAATAGCACCGTCATTATTTAAATCGAGCGCATAAACAATATTAGGGAAAGGTGTATGAATATATAGAGTATCGTCAATGACTAGAGAATTGCCTTCATGACCACGTAAAACACCTGTCGAAAAAGACCAGGCCATGTTCAGCTTGTTAATATTTTTTTTATTGATTTGCTTGAGTGATGAGTATCGTTGGTTATTATAATTTCCGGCTGGCATCACCCAGTTGGCCGGATCATCTTGAAGTTTTTGTAATTCATCAGCTTGGCTGGTGCCAGCATAAATTCCGACTGCAGAAGCAATTAAAAATCTTAGAAATGTCATATTACTCAGTTTATTCATTAAAAATGCGTTTTCAGGGCATGTAGGTCATCACACTCTATGCCTAAAAAACGAATGAATCACCGGCAAATCTTCCCGATCTGACCAGTCTGAGTATTTTCACATGTGACAAGTGAACCTTGGCTGAATAAAAAAAGCCCGACATCAAACGATGCCGGGCCTTTTATTCAGACTAAGATTACGGAGTAATCTATATCATCTAGGTCTTACAGGCTGAATACACTCAGAACACCACCCAGGTTAGTCCAGCTAGACAGTGATTTATATGCACCGACTGCGCCTAGACCATCTGTTTCGTTTTCTAAGCTTGGAATCGCCATACCGATACCAGCCCAACCACCGACACCTGACAGTACAGAAATATACTGTTTACCGTCATGTTTGTAGGTGTTGACGTTACCGATAACGCCTGATGGAGTTTTGAATCTCCACAGCTCACGACCTGTTTGTGCATCAACGGCTTTCAGGTAACCTTCTAATGTACCGTAGAACACGACATCAGTCGCTGTTGCTAAGGCACCCGACCAGACTGAGAAACGTTCTGGGTTTGACCATACGATCTTACCTTCACGGGCATCCCAAGCGATGAAGTTACCCATGTGAGTACCACCTGGTGCAGGGAACATATTCAGCGTTGCACCCACATAAGGTTGACCCGCTACGTATTCCACTTCAAATGGTTCATAGTCCATACAAACGTGATTGGTTGGCACATAGTACAGACCTGTACGAGGCGAAAATGCCGCTGGCTGTTGGTCTTTAGAACCTAAGGCCGCAGGACAAATACCCGTAGTATTAACGTCTTCGCCATTGGCTGCTGTTGAGTATTTTGCAGCACGCTCAGGCAGACCTGTTTTCATATTAATACCAGTTGCCCAGTTAACTGCTGGATCATATTTTTCAGCCACTAACAGTTCACCAGTGACGCGGTCCATGGTGTAACCAAAACCGTTACGGTCAAAGTGGACAGCAGTTTTACGCATTTTGCCTTTCACTTTTTGATCAGCAAGAATGACTTCGTTGATACCGTCATAATCCCACTCATCATGTGGCGTCATTTGGTAAACCCATTTCGCCATACCGGTGTCTAAGTCACGACCCCATAGAGACATTGACCATTTGTTGTCACCAGGACGTTGAACCGGGTTCCAGGTAGATGGATTACCTGAACCATAGTAGAACATGTTCAGATCGGGGTCATAAGAAATCCAGCCCCAAGTGGTACCACCACCAATTTTCCATTGGTCACCTTGCCAGGTTTTCAAAGATGAATCTTTGCCAACCGGCTTCAGCATAGACATGGTTTTGTTAGGATCAACTAACATTTCTTTGTCAGGACCTGTGCTGTATGCCGTGTACTGTTCTTTACCATCCAGGCTATAGGCTTTGATATAACCACGTACACCAAACTCACCACCTGAGATACCGACTAAGACTTTGTCTTTAACAACAAATGCAGCGCCTGTGCTGGTTTCACCTTTTTTAGGATCACCACGTTTGTCAGACCAAACCACTTTGCCGTCTTCAGCATTTAATGCAACAAGTGTTGTATCGGCTTGGTTCAAGAAAATTTTGCCATCGCCATAGCTTAAACCACGGTTAACCGTGTCACAGCACATAACAGGTACTGTTTCATCGTAGTTTTGTTTGGGTTCATATTTCCATTTCATCGCACCATCGTTGTTTAAGTCCAACGCATAAACGATGTTTGGGAAAGGAGTATGGACATACATAGTGTCACCGATAACCAAAGAGTTACCTTCGTGACCACGTAAAACACCGGTTGAGAAAGACCATGCCATGTTTAAATCTTTGACATTGTCTTTGTTGATTTGAGTTAATTCAGAGTAACGTTGGTTGTTGTAGTTACCTGCTGGCATTACCCAGTTATTCGGATTTTTTTGCATTTCAAGCAATTCATCGGCAGCAGCCAAGCCTGGCACTGCCAATGTCATCATTGCTAATGACAAAGTTTTCAGCTTCATTTTTAATCCCTAGTGTTTGATTACAGAACATGTCGAGAGGAATAACAACGACATGGTTCCCACACTTTATGCTCGTTATGCCCAAGAATCATTACCAAAGATTCCCGATTTTAGCGGGAACAAATCGACACAACTTAAGGAAGTAAAACCTAAACTGATGAAATAATTGTCATTTAAGTGAAAATCACTGCTCCGTAATTACACCATATTTCATGGCCAATCTGACCAATTCAACCGGAGAATGAATATCTAGCTTCTGTTTGAGACTTGTTTGGTAATTAGCGACTGTTTTTTGACCGATATTTAATCGTCCCGCAATTTCTTCTACTAACTTTCCTTCCGCCAATAAACGGAAAACTTCAAATTCCCGTGAAGTTAATCTTTGCGTCGGGTTATCATCGCCAGTCAAACTTTGCAAAGCGACTTTTTGTGCCATATCTGCACTCAAAAAGCTTTTGCCTGACGCGACTTCTTTTACTGCCTTAACAAGATCCTCAGCATTACCCGATTTTGCTACGTAACCCATGGCGCCAGCGGTCAGCGACTGAATTGCATAGGTCGCATTTTCATGCATAGAGAACATAATGACTCGTGCATCAGGCCAACGATGAAGAATCCTGCGTAATGCCTCAAGGCCCCCCATGCCAGGCATCGACATATCCATCACTAACACATCCGGACGATTCTCCGGATAAGTTTGATAGGCCTGTTCTCCACTCTCCGCTTCAGCAATCACTTTTATGTCTGAATTTTGTTCGAGTAATCGACATAAACCTGATCTGACTACGGCATGGTCATCAGTCAGCATGACTTTAATTAACTGGCTCACGCATTATCTCCTTGTTTGGGAACCGTCACATCAATCGTGACGCCTTGATTTAAATTAGATGTAATATCAAAAGTGCCGCCCACACTGTCTAAGCGTTCTTTCATTCCTGCGAGACCAAAACGCTGTGTGTGCTGTGATGGTTCAAAGCCTTTGCCGTTATCACTCACGGTCAAATGAATGGCACGCTTTTCCTCTTTTAAAATGATCCATGCCTGCTTGGCTTTTGAGTGGCGGCTGATATTGGTTAGGCATTCCTGTATGACGCGATAAAGTGTTAATTGGGCATTTTCTTCCAGTGACGAGAACTCACCATCAAATTGATATTCCACTTCAATATTCGGATGTCTTTCACGCCAGCTATCCACTAACTCCTGCATTGCTGCAATAAAACCTAATTCATCGAGTCCGCCCGGACGCAAGCGCTGCAGCATGGTTCGCAGAATATCCATCATCAAGCCCACTACTTCATCAATCGCCGAAGCACTTTTTTTAGCAGCCTCAAGATCGTTGGTAGACTTAATCACCGAAGCATCAACATGAATTGCCGTCAGATGCTGACCAATTTCATCATGCAGTTCGTGAGCAAGACTTTTTCGCTCAGCTTCCTGCAAACGAATAATCTGTTGTGTCAGGCGATGGTTATTACGAATACTACTTTGTAAGGTAGAAGCCATCATGTTGAATTTATGGCTGATACTGGCCATTTCGGGTAATTCAAATATAGGTAATCGGCTATCCAGATTCCCAGTTTCAATATCAGTCAGCGCAGAAATTATCTGATCGATAGGTTTTAAGGCGCGAGCCACTACCAGATAAACTAGAATATTCACAAAGACAAAAAATAATGAAATCATGGTCAATAGTGTTTTCGTCTCATCCCAGGCCTCGGCTATTTCATTATCAGGCTTAGGTTTTATGACTAACTCACCAATTTTTTGCGAATTCACATAAACCGGCAGTCGTTCAGGTTTTAAATCATCAAGGGCAGAATACATCTCGCGACCAAACCAGTCGGGATAGGGTTTATGGTCATTACTGGTTTCATCTTCATTACTTTCGATAAGTTGATTATGCATGCCATAAAATTCGATTCTTAAATGCCTGACTCCCGTGAGCTTATTCAGCATAAATGGTGATTCAGGCTGCTCTTTAAGCACTTTGTCTTTGAATTTAAAATGACTTAACTCGGCATTGAGCATGTGTAAGGCGAAGTCCATGGTAGAGGCGACTTCAGCCCTAACATCTTCACGAGCACTATGGATCGCTTTTACAGCGCCAATCACTAAAATAATTAACAAGACAGCTGTGACGATAAGATTGAGTCTATATCTGAGATTCATGCACTAGGACTATGTGAAATAAATAAGCATTCTAGTATTGCAGTGATGTCTTGGAGATAGGAGAAATTCCCTTTTACAAAAGTGACAGACAAAAAAAAGCCCCGATTAACGGGGCTTTTTGAATTTCTTAGAAAGAAAGGCGTTTTAGCGATTACAAATATACATTGTTACTTCAAAGCCAAAACGCATGTCTGAGTATTCTGGTTTAGTCCACATAATCAATTCCTCTTAATTGATTCAGTCACTATTGGCTGAATTCCATGGTTCACAGTCTACGGATTTGTGTAAACAATTCAGAGAGGTTTTTACTCGACATGACTCAGGATTTTTCTGAATAAACTAAACAGGATTTTCTCATGCATCAAGCAAACCACTACGAATCGCCAAGCGCGCTAACTCTGCAGAGTTTGAGACATTCAATTTTTGCTTGATGTTGGTGTGATGAGTGCCCACTGTTTTTGGGCTTAAATTCAAGATATCCGCAATTTCGTTTACCGTTTTACCTTCCGCCAGCAAACGGAAGACTTCAAACTCTCGCTGACTCAAGACATCAATCGGATTCTCTGAACCAGTCAGTTTTTGCATGGCTAGCTGCTGAGCGATTTCAGGCGCAATACAGGTTTTGCCCTGAGCGACCATTTCTACTGCTCGTAGCATTTCTTCCGGAGCACTCCGTTTAGGAATGAAACCTAACGCCCCTGCCTGCATTGCCCTTGTTGTAAAGACACTATCTTCATGCACACTAAGGACAAGAATTTTTGCAGAGGGGTCTCTGGCAGTGATCCTTTCTATGGCACCTACACCTCCGATGCCAGGCATGGATATGTCCATAACAACAATATCAGGATGATATTTACTGAAATCCTGAACAGCCTGCTCACCACTGCCTGCCTCTGCAATCACAGTAAATTTGTCACCATCTTCCAAAAGTCGACGAAATCCTGCTCGCACCAGTTCGTGATCATCAACCAGCAATATTGTTTTTTTATCCAGACTCATAATAATCTGTCCGCTCTTAGAGGAATAACCACGCTGACTTTGACGCCATTGCCTGGCTCACTGGTAAGTTCAAACTCACCCCCGAGGCTGTGAGCACGCTCGCGCATGCCCAACAATCCAAAGTCGACGTCAGAATGTAGGTCTTTAACAACCATACCTTTACCGTTGTCTTTAATCTCGATAGAAAGATTATCTATATCACTATTACTGGCTTTCTGTGTTTTTACAATAACATTGATCTGACTTGCCTCCGCATGTCTGACTGCATTGGTTATGGCTTCCTGCACCACACGGAATACCGTCATATTCATCATTTCATTCAGATTATCTAAACGACCTGACACCCGAATATCAAACTGGATATCAGGCTCACGTGCCTGCCAGCTGGTAATCGCTTGCTCAAGTGTCGGCACCAATCCTAAATCATCCAAAGGACTCGGGCGTAAACGCGTGATCATATTATGAACTACATCATATATATGACTCGTCGTATCAATAATAGCCTGGGCACTGTTGAACACTCGCGGTTCGCTCTGCTCCGTACGATTGCGGATTAATACCGCATCGGTTTTTATCGCTGTCAGGCACTGACCCAACTCATCATGAAGCTCTCTGGCTAAATGACGCCGTTCCGCTTCTTGTACTTCATCCATATGCTGAGTCAGTAAACGCGTCTCCCTGAGTTGCGTTCTAGCGGCCTCAGCCTGTTTTAGCTCGGTGATATCACGCAGTGTACAAATCAGACCAATGACCTGCTGCTCTTTATCAAATAACGGCACCGTTGACATAAGTAAGGCCACTTTTTCGCCATCTGGTCGTAACAGCGTAGTCTCCATATTTTCTGTGGTTTCACAGTTTTCTAAAATGGAAGCTATTTTCTGATGAGACTGTTCAAAGCCCAGGTTAGCAAGTGCTTCACCTTTTAACACCAAGGTTTGTTTGGCAAATAAACGTTCGGCTGTAGAGTTACAAAATGTGATATTACCAGCATGATCCAGTGACAAAATGGCATCGCCGGACTGCCGAACTAACATGGCTAAACGTTGATTTTCTGCCATACTCAGTTCCAGCGCCTGACCCATTCTGTTAAAGGTATGACTGATTTGATTCATTTCAGCCAGGCTGAAATCCGGCAGGCGTAAGTGCAAATCGCCTTTCTCAAACGCAGACAAAACTTGCAATAGTCTCTGCAAAGGCCTTAAAAACCAGTCAACACCCCAGTAAAGGAAAATACTGACAAATACAAAAGCCACCATACCTAAGGCCAGGATGCTCCGTATATCCATCCAACGGTCACTGATTTCTTGCATTGGCGCAGCATAAATCACCATATGGCCGGTGCCAAACCGTTTAGAGAGAGGTGTCACTTCGGGAAACAGCACTTTGACAAACCACTCAGGAGGCTCGACTTTGAGTGTTTCATCCGGCTCTCCTTCGAAAAGAAGCCCCTGCGAATCGAACATCAAAATATGTAAACTTCTTATCTGACTCAGCGCTTTGACCATTTCATGGATTTGCTGGTTGATACCATAATCCCGGTTAAGCGGTTTATCGGCTAAGGTCAGAGTAATAAGACGAGCTGCGGCAGCCATCGTATCTTCAACTTCAATCTGAACAGATTTTCGTGCGTTAGTAATCAGAACACCGGTACTGGCGAGTAATGCCACCAGTAAGAGCACGGTAAAAAACAGATTAACTTTTAACTTAAGACTCATCGTAACTCAGTTTCTGTTACGCCTTTAGCGCCCAGATTATCGACCCAGCGAATCATAATCTTATCGCCAACGGCTCCTCCCGCCAATTGAAAAGAGAAATAAGGATTACGAGCCGTTGCCGTGCCACATTTTATCGCCATCACCTCGTTACCATTTCGCCAGCAACGAATATCCTGAATAAATTGGGCTGGGATCAACTCACCGTTTTCATCCTTACCTCTACCGGTATGCATCGGATGGGCGAGTAATACTCTTACAGTCGTATCGCCTTCTTTTAGTTTGGCACGAATCCGGTCTCGGGCAGTTATGGCCATCAGGCACATCCTCCAATATCAACTGAGATGTCACGTGAGGTTTGATAAAGCTTGCCATCGGCACGAATGACAGCAATGATTTTTGAATCTTCCGCCACTTTTATCATGCTTTTGAATGGCAGTTTTACACCTTCTGTGAGTTCGATACTCATTGCTAATGGATTGGGATTTTTATCCACGAGAATAGCAATCCGTTCTATATTCTCCAAACTGGATATCACCTCAAAAGGCACAGAGGCGCCATTAACGGCGTAGCTAGGTGGTGAGCCCACTTTAAAACTCACTTTATCTTCTGGAATATCTTGTGCCTGTCCTAATAAGGTAAGCAGCGCATCCTCAACCGTATCCGCCGTAAAGGCATCAGAGGGCCAATGTGCCAGTACGCGTTTTGGAGCCAGCAAGCCAGTACTGGCCACCAATGCCAATGTAGATGCTGAAATAGCACTTTTCAAAAACTGTCTGCGTCGCTTGTCGGCATTCTCCGTCATTATTTAATTTTCCATCTCACTCATCGCATTCTCAACTTCCCGCAATCGTGAAGCAATTTTGGAAAGTTGATATTCATCATGACCAGCCGCCTCTGCAGCCAGGTGCAATTGATCTGCAGCGGCCTTCAGTAAGCCTGACTGATAGTAATACTCAGCAAGCCATGCATGCGACTCGCTTTTTTGCCCCATATCACCTTTCGCCTGGGCCATTAGCTTATATATCTGCCGTCCTGTCTCACCCAGCTCAATCTGGGTCTGTAATAGCTTAGCCGCTTTATCGGGTCTGCCTGTTTTTAACAAGGCATGCACCTCATTCAGCGTCAATGCACGATCGTCAGGATATAGACGCTGATTGTCTTCATAAATCGCCAGGGCTGCATCGACACGACCTATTGATAATTCAATATCTGCCAACGCCAATTGATAGGCCAAACGATCAGGCTCTTTCTCAATCAATGGCATCAAACGCTGACGCGCTAGGGTGTATTGTGCACTCTTCATTAATGCCAGCACATAACCATAATTCAGCGGATCTTTATTTTCTGGTTTATCTTCCGTTAATTGCTGTTGATAATACTTAATCAAATCCTGACTATCCTGCGCCGTCATCACACGAAGCTTTTCTCTGACTAAGTAAAACTGCTCATGATCTGAAAGCCTTGGTTTTACCTTATATTGAGATGCACGACCTCTAGCATCGGCTATACGTGATGTGGTGACTGGGTGAGTTCGTAAAAACTCTGGAATCGCATCGCCACCATAAAAGCGACTCGCTTGCTGGAGCTTTTCAAAAAAACTGGGCATCGCATCAGGATTAAACCCTGATTTAACTAATGTCTGCATCCCTATATTGTCAGCTTCTGCCTCATTCGCCCTGGTATAGTCAATCTGACTCTGAATACTCCCTGCCTGCACTGCCATGATCGCCGCCGAACCGGCTTTAGGATCAGCGGCACCCAACAGCGCTGCAGCAATCATGGCAGCTGTTCGGGGAATCGTCATCCGTTTTGAATTTTCAAAGCTTCTCAGTATATGGCGTTGCGTGATATGCGCAATCTCATGCGACATTACCGAAGCCAGCTCATCTTCATTTGCTGCGGTCAGAATCAAGCCTGAATTGACCCCTACATACCCACCTGGCGTAGCAAACGCATTTACAGTAGCGTCAGGAACAACAAAAAAAGTGTAGTTCAAATTAGGTTCGTTACTATTAGAAGCCAATCGGTAACCTAAGGACTGGATATAACTATTCACCTCAGGATCTTCTACCAAGTCAGTACTTTGTTGTAAGCGCCAGAAAAATGCTTGACCAATCTCCTGCTCTTCTCGAGGAGAAATCAATTCACCTGCGCTATCCCCCATTTCAGGTAAGGCAATATCCAGCGCCCAGCCACTACTAAGATGACTGAAAAAAACTAAACTTACGATTTGAAATATTGTTCTCATAAGCCAAATAGACCCGCCAGTAAGGTACACGGTTCCAGTGAGACACTGAATATAAATCCGTTTATCATTGCATCATTCTAAGAAAAAATGGGATAAGTAGTATGTCAGAATTTCAAAAAGAAATTGATACCTCCGGCCTCAATTGCCCTCTTCCTGTGTTAAAAGCCCGGAAAGCACTCGCCGATATGTCACCTGGACAACGGCTTTTATTGATTGCCACCGACAAAGGTGCAAATAAAGATATTCCTACTTTTTGTAAAATGACAGGCAATGCATTAATAGAAATGTCTCAAGTCGACGATAAATATCATTTTGTTGTTGAGAAAGCCTAATTTGACATCGTACTGAATGGTGGCGATTCATCACATTACGCGCCAATATTGATCACTTGCTCAGTTATGATCCGAAACAGCATATCGCCAAATACTGCTTAATAAGCGCTAAACAGAATTTATTGTATAAAAAACAGTAACTAATATCTGTTTTAATGCCAGAGTAAAAGGTGGCACCTTATCTGCTTGTTTTTAAAATGTTTTTTCATTTTAAATAATATGGAGCAGTTATTAATGAACAACATCAGTCCACTCAAACACACAGGATTCATTGCCAGTTCTATCTTTTTCACGATATTAAGCAGCCCGGTATTTGCGGAAATAAGCTGTGATTCAGAATCAACAGAAGCGAAACATCATTACATTCCGGCTAATAATAAAACGGTCCACTGGGGCTACTTCAGTAAAAATAAAGCACCACAGGCAGTTGTTCAATCTGGTGATTTTGTGACTCTGGAAACATTGACACATCATGCTAATGACGACGCAGAAAGAATGGTAAAAGGCGATCCCGGTGCTGAGAGCGTTTTTAAATGGGAAAAAAATGATAAAGGTGTGGATCGACGCGGTGCTGGCCCCATGGATGCGTCAATCTATGGTCGTGGTGCCGGTGAAGGTTTCGGAGTTCATGTTTTAACTGGTCCGGTCTATGTCTGTGGTGCAGAGCCAGGTGACGTTCTTGAAGTACGCATTCTGGATATGTACCCGCGTCCCTCTGGAAACCCCAAGTATGCTGGTAAAACATATGGCGTTAATGCTGCAGCATGGTGGGGATATCACTACAACGATATGATCGAAGATCCTAAACCGCGTGAAGTCATTACTATTTTTGAGCTTGACGCAACAGGTGAGAAAGACTGGGCAAAAGCGGTCTACAACTATCAATGGGTTCCTCAAACCGACCCTAACGGTGTCGTCCATGAGAAAATTGACTATCCAGGCGTCCCCGTTGATCACAGCAAAATCACTAAAAACACAAAAGTCCTCGAGAATATTCGCGTTCCTGTCAGATTACATTTTGGAACAATGGGGGTAGCTCCGGTCGAAACAGATTATGTCGACTCTATTCCACCAGGCTATTTTGGCGGAAACATTGATGACTGGCGTATTGGTAAAGGTGGCACCATGTACTACCCTGTTGCGGTTAAGGGCGCTTTACTCAGTGCCGGCGATCCGCATGCAGCACAAGGTGACTCAGAACTTGCTGGAACCGCTATCGAAACCTCAATGACAGGCGTCGTTCAAGTTATTCTTCACAAACAAAATAAGTTGCAAGATACGGTTTTGGAAGGCCTGGATTACCCTCTACTGGAAACAGACACCGAATGGGTTGTTCACGGCTTTAGTTACCCTAATTATCTTGAAGCACTTGGTGAAAAAGCACAGAGCGAGATTTACGCAAAATCCTCTATCGACAACGCCATGCGCGATGCTTTTAGAAAAATGCGCCACTTCCTGATGACGGCTAAGGGACTCACTGAAGATGAGGCCATTTCATTAATGTCAGTATCCGCTGACTTCGGTATTACACAAGTGGTAGATGGTAATTGGGGCGTTCATGGTGTCATTGAAAAACGCGTCTTTGCTGGCGATTCAATAAACTGATTAGCTTTAATATTTTTATCCATCAGAACACCAAAAAGGCTATCTACAGATAGCCTTTTTAATGGAACACTCCTGCTCGATGACCAGGAATAAAATTGTGATGAGGTATTTTGTTCTTCTATTTCGATTTACTAATGATGCCTGACATTAGCCAGACAGTTTTATCTGGTAAAAATGAGTCTGAAACCATAATGCTGAATCATCCATTATCACGTCAGTATCATTTTGTTAGTGTCCCAAAATTGTCCCAAATGGGCATTTTTAGGATCTGACGCTGAAACCAGATTAATGTAACTTATTGAAAAAATGAAGATTAATTGGCGTCCCCGGCAGGAGTCGAACCTGCGACCTTCCCCTTAGGAGGGGGACGCTCTATCCTGCTGAGCTACGGGGACATTGGTCAGGCATTATAACAGGCGTCCGGCAACACGACGAATGGGTGATAATTGCGGCTGCATGGACGGCGACTGATCGGCGCTTGAGTTGCCAATCAAGACATTCATAAATTTTCCTCTCAGCACACTAGTCTCTAAAACCATTTCCATCCGTGTAGCTCAAGCACTCATCTGCTAATTGCTGGTAACACTTCTTCTAAACATTACTGTATTGTGCACTATACGGTTGCCTGCAATGATGCTTCAGCCAATTACATCCTAAAGAGAGGGAAACCAATGTTTAGCAAGTGTAAAGCACTCAAAGAAGAACTCGCTAATTCACAAAAGCAACTTGATGAACTAAAAGATGTCATGCAGGCACTAGACAAGTCTGTTGCAATGATCGAGTTCACACCTGACGGGAAAATTTTGAGCGCGAATGCAATCTTTTGTGAAGTTGTCGGTTACAGCCCACAGGAACTAATACATCAGCATCATAGAACTTTATGTGATGCTGACTATGTTCTAAGTGCAGAGTATGAAGAGTTCTGGAACAAACTGGCTGCCGGCGAGACATTCAGCGGTCAATTTCAGCGCCGGCACAAAGATGGCTCGACTCTGTGGTTGGAAGCTACCTATTTCCCCGTCAAAAAAGCTGATGGCTCGCTGGAAAGAATACTAAAGACCGCTAATAACATCACTGAACGCGTTGAAGAGTCTCAAAATGCCAACAATCTCATCACAGCACTCAATCGCTCAACAGCAGTGATTGAGTTTAATATGGATGGTACGGTCAGAGGCGCAAATGATAACTTCCTCGAGCTGATGGGATATACCCTGGAAGAAGTTAAAGGTAAGCACCATCGTGTGTTTTGTGAAACAGCATACGCTGAAAGTGATGACTATCGAGAGTTCTGGGAGAAGCTTAATCAAGGTGAATTTTTCGAGAGTAGCTATCGCAGAGTGACGAAGACAGGGCAATTAGTCTGGCTTGGCGCCACTTATAACCCAGTCTTCGATGAGTCAGGACATCCTTATCGAGTCATAAAGTTTGCAACCGACATTACCGAGCAAGTCCAGAAAGCCCAGGATGAAAAAAAGGCTGCTCTAACAGCCTACGAAATCTCCCGTGACACACTCACACACTCCTCCGAGGGTGAAGAAGTCATCCTTGAAACAACAGAAAAAATGCAATCGTTATCAGAGCAGGTTAGAGATTCCTCAGCTCAACTTGGCAACCTTAACGAAGTCACAGAGCAAATCAGCTCTATCGTTAAAACTATCAGTGACATCGCAGAGCAGACAAATCTATTAGCCCTTAATGCAGCTATTGAAGCTGCTCGTGCAGGATCAGAGGGAAGAGGTTTCGCAGTCGTGGCAGATGAAGTGCGTAACCTAGCTCATAGGACACACACTGCAACCTCTGAAATCTCTGAAATGATCTCAAGAGTACAATCCAACACACAAGATGTTATTGGCAGTATGTCTGGGAGTCTGAAGGGAGTCGAGGAAGCAGTAACTCATGCAAATAGTGCTGGTACTTTAATAAAGAGCATCAGAACTGGTGCCGCGCAAGTGGTTGACGTTGTAGAGAGGATGACCCAGAAGCTCGCTTAAACGATTTGAGCTGTGCACATACCCAACTGTATAAGTTATTTATAAACCTGACGTTAGCTTTCAGTATGACTGCTTTGTGTGGTTATAAAGTGACGAGTTAGTGCGATTATAAAGCACCTTCTGTTTGCCGCTTGGCAGCATCTGTTCGCGTTCTTCTTCTGAGAGGGCAAAACGATCCGCGATGACGTCCATGCAACGGCGGATCACGATCTGGTCAGAATCTGCTGCAAGGTCGAGGATGACCGGCATTATCTGTTCGAAGGTTGGCATGGGCATTGAAAACACTCTTTGCTGATCCATTGAGAGCGTAAACCAAAGCTTGTTTCGATGCCATCCTTGGCAACCTACCTCGGCTTGCTAAACTGGCCTTAAAACCAGACCCAGAGCCGTTTGATGGACTACAAACAGAAGCTAACTCCCTCCCTTGCTACCCAGATGAGCAAGACGAAAACTGACAAGCATTACGAAGTCACTGACACTGTCATTTCCGGCTTCAAGCTCAAGCGCTACGTCTCCGGCACAATGACTTTCAGCCTGATGTACACCGCCCCAGATGGTCGTCGCTTGCGTTACACAATGGGCCAGTATCCTGCTCTGTCCGTTCCGGCCGCTCGTAAGATGGCTGAGAAGCTGTATGCCGAAGTGAAGCTCGGCAAAGACATCCAGCGTGAGAAACAAGCCGCCCGGGAAATGAAACCAGTGCCAAAGCTCGGTGACTTCATCAACGACACGTACCTGCCTTGGTTCACTGCCCACCATAAAGCACCAAAAGCCAAACTGCCGTTCAATCAGTTCAAACACCTGTTCAACAAGCGCCTCGACAAAGTCACGGCGTGGGACATCGAAAGCTGGCGGTCGAAGCGACACAAAGAAGGTCTGAGCGCTTCAACGTCAAACCGTTACATCGGCACATTGAAAGCCATGTTCAACCGTGCTGTTGAGTGGGAAATTATTGAGCAGAATACCATCACGAAGGTCAAGAAACAGAAGTCAGACAGCCGCGCTATCATCCGGTATCTATCACCCGATGAAGAAGAGCGTCTGAGAGCTTCCCTGAGATCGCGTGATCGTCGTTTAGCGAAATCTAACCCTTTCTATGCTGGTGGCTGTTTTACGCGCTTAGAAGCGATCCTGGGCGGTTTCCAAGACCACGTTCACCCGATGGTCTTACTGTTGATGAATACCGGCATGCGTCGAGGTGAAATGTTCAACCTTCGCTGGCAGGATGTCGATTTCTTTAATAAACGAATCACGATTGTCGGCAACACGTCCAAGACCGGACAGACTCGTTATATCCCTCTGAATGAAGAAGCATTTAACGTTCTGAGCATATGGCAACGTCAAACTAAGCGTTATTCCGGACTCGTTTTTGTCGGGAAAAACGGTAAGCGTTTCACCAACATCGATAAAGCGTGGAAAGTGCTTCTTCGTGATGCCAAAATTAACGATTTCCGACTCCACGATTTACGTCATCATTTCGCAAGCCGACTGGTTTCAGCCGGTGTTGATTTGAACAGCGTCCGTGAGCTGTTGGGTCATACCGATATTAAGATGACTCTCCGGTATGCTCATCTTGCTCCAGCACATCTATCTGAGGCTGTTGCAGTACTAAATAAGTAAAACATCCATATGATCATTTAAAGCGTCTAAATACTTATAACCTACCCTGATTAGGGTCAACGCTAGAAAGTCGATTAGAACGACATAGAAACCCTCGCAAGACACATCTAACATTATGATGTTGTCTACCCCGCATTCGCGCCGCCGCAATTTTATTCTCTAACGCGAGCAATACATGTCTCCCCCCTCGCGCACGCGTATTGGTTATCAAACCTTTGAAGATGAACGGGGTATATTACTCTCCCCCCTCGCGCACGCGTATTGGTTATATAGTTATTTATTTAATTACTACGGGGTTAGTATTACTGTAGTGTTAACACTTTTACCCGCACTCATTATGTATATGAAAGATAAAGAAAAACCTGCGGTAATAACTTTCGGTTTTTCTATTCTCTACGGTCAACCCTGTTACGCTTTATTGCTCATTCTGGAGAGACCATAACGGCTTCTTACGAAGCCGTCGGACAGTATTGTTTTTGGCTACAGTCTTAATAACTTTAGACTACTAAAACACCCCTAACCATTAACCTCACAGCCTAAATGTACAAACTGGCTGTTAGCTCTCCGCAACGCATTTTTTAACGCTTGAAGCTTAGCTTTATAACTACTGGCGGTAATGGAGCTTCCGGTTATTTTTTTGTATGTCTCATACATAACGGTTTTTGAGTCACTGCGTGATATTTGAGTGCTCATCCATTGATCTAATCTATCGGGAATGACATCTAGCAGTTTCTTACCCATTCTTGGATTACGACTAGCGGCAAGTTTAAGATCCTTTTCAACCTCACTTCGCAGCATGACTACTCTTCGAAACTCTTCCGATAATCTCGGCAGTTTGTATGAAATTAACTCTTTCTGAATCTCTTCGTTAAGGTTTAGAGCAACAAGTCCTGTATTCGTATCAGTTTCTTGTTTTACAAGCTTATACGCCAAATCAAAGTCAAATTTGTCTTTGTTGAACAGCTCCAGATAAATAGGGCTGGTATCCAATGAATATTGCTCATTGATTCTTTTCGAGTGTAACCATTCCAAATCGATAACCCGTAAGTCCAACGGATCTAACAATCTTGATTGAATATTATCGGCCTGAATTGTCACATTATTTCGCCATGCTGGAGCAATACCCAACTCGGTATATTTCATGTTTATTGCTATAGCAGCGAGTCTTAGAGTGATTGGCTTTCTCCGACCGGACTCTTTAAGTTCAGAAAGCATCATCAGAACTCTCTGTAATGGAGCTGGCTTCTGACATGCATCTGCCATAGATAAAAATTTATGGGGTGTAGGAATGATAGCCTCTTCCCCCATGTGCTGAGCGGTGGACTGAGAATAAAGGTTATACGGTGAAGTGTCTTTCGATGTCCCTTTTGAACGCTTTTCTGTTAGCAAGTGCGGAAGTCGAAAACTCGCTTGAACGACTAGAGGGTCGGTATTTTCGTGTGTCTGTGTTTGCATGTGAGCTCCATTAATCGTTTATTTGGAGCTTACTTATATATACATTATTTTTTGGCAATGTTTAGGCAGATTTTCAGAATCAGTCAAAAATGAATCCAACCAATTGTATTTGTTTATGTTTATTGATGCTTGGTGGTTGTATGGATTTTGAGTCTAAACGTAATGATTGCGCAAAATTTCTAACTCATATTTCATCTCGATCTATCGATTCCAACTAGATGGAGTCTAAAATAAGTATAGTCCTAGAAATAATGTAGATAGCTGAAGACCATACCTTCAATAAAAACCGCCTCCCAAAAAAACAGCCTTATAGAGGAGAGTATTTCAACAGTACTTCGGTCAATATGACATTCCGACAGTTCATGAAAGTGTTAGCAGGCCTAACTTTGAGATAGTTCGCATATCCCCACTTGAACTGACTTTTTACCTACATCAAGGAAAACCTTCGTTTTGACATCAACGTGAGATCAACGTGGAATCAATAGAAAATGCAGTTTTTTTGATGTACGTATACACCCCTGCACCAAATAACCCCAAGCCAACCGGAGTGGACATCTCAAGTATGAATTTAGTCATCGATTGTTTGCTTATTGCTAGCCATGTTCATGATAATAGGGTTATCTGAACTGTTGAAAAAAATCAGTTAGGGACAAAACGATATGATCGTCAGTCAGTTTATGGCGAACGGTGAAATGAGAAACCCGCTCATACCCACTATGTTGGAACAAATGCACTTGGAGGCGAGAAAGTAAATGGGGGCTCTTGGTTATGAACAGGCATTTCGCCGTTACAAAGCAAAACTGAAAAATGTAAATTGGTCTGTCTGTGCCGAAACACCTGAAGGTGAGCTCGTCATAAGCTGCTGGCAGCATCGTCTGAAGATGCCCGAACGAAATGGAAAGTGGGTATACACAGATTACTTATCGAGATGGTCAGGAAACGGTAATAGTGAATTGGCGGAAAAGCTCGTCAAAGCCTTTCGAGATACTCAACCTATCAAATTGATTATTGCTGTTCCGAAAAACGGTGACGAAATAAAGAAGGTTGAAAGCGGTATCGATGGCAGCAAGATCAAAAAAGATTTCTTTGTTCGACCAGAAGTGATGGGACAGATTATAGAGTTTGATGGTGAGAACTTTGTCATTGAGTTCCAAAAATCAGTTTGAATAAGCCGGAAGTTAACCGGCGCTAATGTCACAAACTCAATAAAATCATGGGATTGCCTTGCGGTAGAAGGCAACATCGATATTGCTCTGGAGGATTTAGGAGGGGGACGCTCTATCCTGCTGAGCTACGGGGACATTGGGCAGGCATTATAACAGCGATAAGCCTGAAGCCTAAAACTCAATATTGTTTCTGAGTCATCATCACTAAAACGCGATACGCCACTGGTCAAATTAGTCTGGATTATGTGTTTTAGCTCAACGTGATTTTAAACAGACAAAAAAGCCGTCACTCTATGACGGCTTTAAACGTTTGAAATACTGAAATTAATTAGACAGCTAGTTTTGCTTTACGGCGTAAGCCCATAAAACCCAGTAGTGCAGGTGCAAACAGCAAGACAGCTGGTGGTAAAGGAACCGCAGAAACTTCGAAAGAAGTAAAGCGAACTTCACCCAGGATGTTAGTATTTATCGATTGTCCTCTGTCATCCCAAGTTATGTAAGCTAAATCGTCTGCTCCAACCCAGCTTATGCCATTAGCCAACCAAGTTTGTGTGCTAATGACAATATCGCCAGTATCAAACAGGTCAGATAATGTGTATGAGTTATAAGCAGAGCTCCAGTTAAATACGGAAAACTCTCCGAAAGACAATACGCCGTCGTTATTCAGATCTTCTCCCACAAAATTCCCAGAAAACGTAAATTCACCACCGTCATAAGTCGGCCATCCTGCATCAAAATTAGCTTTAACAACAGTCGCAGCAGAAGCTGTCAGAGATAACGTCAATAAACCCAGGCTTAATAGCATCCACACTATTTTTTTCATAAAAATCTCCATTTCATGCAGCCCAGCCCTGATGCCACTAATGCACAGCTGTAGGTTTTCCGTCCCTGACTCACATCAGGTTTGGCGATAATATGTTGAACAAAATTAATAAATTAAAGTTAACTTGCTATGGCGAGTAACAGATGAACACTTATATTCTGTTGTTAACAGGTTACTTAAATTGAATTAGAAAAAAAATCATCCTTAAGTATGATTTTTTTAAAAATTGACTTTAAATTCATAGTAAAAATTGAGTCAAAAAAATGTTCAAAGAGAATATTAACTCACGTCAACATATCTCTAATTAAGTTCAGATTAAGTAAGACTATGTGGAGTTAGGCAAGATATGTTCGATAACCAGCTTGTCATGGCCGGACAATCAGGGACAAAAAAGCCAGTATATATTGATTGATTATGCAGCTTGTTTGGCTTTACGGCGAAGTCCCATAAAACCAAGCAAAGCCGGAGCAAACATAAATGCAGCCGCTGGAATAGGCACTTCCGACACAGGCGCGATGCCTGCGGCACCTACGGTGAAGCCATGCCAGCCTTCACTTGTATGAGTAAAACTGAACGAGTCAAATAACCCTTCAAGAATAATCACTCCATGTAGCTCGGCAAAATTAGAGGTAGTAAATCCAGTACCGTCAGAATACAGGGTGGGTGATCCCGAACCGTACTTCCCTAAACCAGTACTATCAAATTTAATTTTTGTATCACCAAAATCAACATTATTTGCGTTCCAGCTGACAAGGGCAATGTAAGGATTCAGCACTGTTTCTGAAAATTTTATTTCTACTGTACCATCGGTACTCAAACCGATAATTTCACGTGATGATGGAAGATTGCTAACCGTCCCCTTGGTGTAGGCATTACCCCACCAATTATCTGTCGCTCCCGATTCTATGAAATAAGCATCAGAACTTGAGCTAAAACCAACACTGACATTGTCACTACCAAACGCCATGGTTCCAGATGCAGTTTTTTGACTTGTTTTTGTCCAGTCTGTCCAGCCAATATTTGCAGCATGAGCCGATATCGTTAACATCGATGCTGACAGAGCAAGGGTTGTTGCAAAAAATTTTTTATACATGTCCCATATCCCAATAATTTTGCAACCCAGCCCTGTCAAGACTTCAATATACAGCTGTAGGCTTTCCGTCCCTGACTCACATCAGGTTTGGCGTTAATGTGTTGAACACGATGAAATAATAATATAACTATTTAATTTCGCAACAGGTAACCACCAACAATCAGTTGCGCACTATTAACTCGCCTTAATTAATTAAAAATTACATTGTACTTTGGTACTAATTTATTAAAAAAAGACATTCCATTTTTCCTCAACACAATGCTTATAGAGGAAAATTCGATACGTTTTCAGCATAAGTGAAAAATAACTTAATCCTCACTCGGAAGAACACAATTTACCCATATCCACCCACCGTGTTTGAAATGCAAAAGTCAGTACCCCCCATTAAGATCATTAACTTACCAGTAACGTGATAGACATCATGCTTTCGTATAAAAGCAGTTAACTTTTACTTTTCACTGCCGATATAAGATGCATACAATTAAATTGCACACTATTTGCAAAGAGGCGAAAAAAAGACATGTTTGGTAAAACAAAGCAGTTAATCACCGAGAATGCGGTATTAAAAAACGAACTCACTCCCTTGCTGGAGATTTTCACCGCAATGCAGTCATCACTCGCCATTATTGAGTTCACACCTGAAGGTATCATCACTGCAGTAAACGACAATTTTTCTCGGGTAACAGGTTATTCCTCTTCTGAACTGATAGGACAGCATCATCAACTGTTATGCGATAAATCCGAAGTTGAATCTTCCCGATATAAAGATTTTTGGAAGCATCTAAAGAACGGTGAGTATTTTTCAGGGGAAGTATTACGCAAGCATAAAAACGGCCATGATATATGGCTGGAAGCCAATTATTTCCCAATAAAAAATGGTGAAGGCCGTGTCGTTAAAATTTTTAAGATTGCTAACGATGTGACCGAACGTGTAGAACATTCTCGTAGTAATGATAGTTTGCTATCTGCAATCGATCGTTCAATGGCTATCATAGAGTTTGATATGGGAGGTCGTGTCACCAATGCCAATCAAAATTTTCTGAGCCTTATGGGATATAAGCTTGATGAAGTGAAAGGACAGCACCATAGAATTTTTTGTGACTCAGACTATGTAAAAAGTCCTGAATATGCCAAGTTCTGGGAACAATTGAATGAGGGACGTTTTATTGCAGACAATTTTAAACGGATAAATAAATATCAATCTGCTGTTTGGTTGGAAGCCACCTATAACCCTATATTCGATAGTAATGGCAAGCCCTATCGAGTCATTAAATTTGCCACTGACATTACTGAAAAAGTTCGCCGTTCCGAGGAAGAAAAAGCGGCCGCTAACACAGCCTATACAATATCACTGGAGACAGAAAAGTTATCCTCGACAGGTGAAGATATTATTTTTAAAACCATTGATAAACTTGAAGAATTGAAACAACAATTCAGTCATTCATCAACCGAGTTGGAACAGCTAGGTGTAGAAACCGCACAAATATCATTTATCGTTAAAACGATCAGCGATATCACTGAACAAACAAACTTACTCGCCTTAAATGCCGCAATAGAAGCTGCAAGAGCGGGTGATAGTGGGCGTGGTTTTGCTGTTGTGGCTGATGAAGTTCGCTCACTGGCGACACGGACCTCACAATCAACGGCCGAAATAGCGAGCATGATTAATAAAATCCAGTCTAAAAGTGATTCCGTCATAAAAAGTATGTCCGGAAGCATGTCGGGTGTCGAATCAGGCGTTGAGTTTGCTAATACCGCAGGGAATACCATCAGCCAAATCAGAAGCGGTGCAAAAAAAGTCGTGGAAGTGGTAGAAAATTTATCGAATCTTCACTAACACTATTAGTGATAAACCATCGAGCCGCACACAGGTGTGTGGCTCGATAATATTTATTGTGCCCTTGTCACAGGGTTTACCATGGAATAATGGTTAAACCAACAATAACAAATACTAGGGAAGCAGCCCATCTAGCCACATTCAAAGGGATCACTTTCAACATGGCTTCTCCTGCGTATACTACTGGAACATTGGCTAATAACATGCCAATTGTCGTGCCCAGTGTCACCATAAAAATATTTTGGTAGGTTGCAGCAAGCGCAATAGTAGCGACTTGCGTTTTATCACCAATCTCAGCAATGAAAAATAACACGGTGGTAACGACAAACGCCCCGTATCTAGCATATTTAATCGCATCATCATCTTCCTTGTCTGGTATCAATAACCAAGCGGCCATCGCAATAAAACTCAAGCCCAGTATCCACTGACCTGTTGGACCAAGAATAAATTGTCCAAGCCAGGTGCCCAGCCAGGCAGATGCAGCATGATTGAGGAGTGTAGCAACAAGGATTCCAGCCACGATGGCTGATTTATGGCTAAAACGTGCAGCTAGCATTAAAGATAAAAGCTGGGTTTTATCACCAATTTCCGCTAGCGAAACCGTGAGAACAGAAGTAAAGAAAGCATCCATTAAATAAACTCCGGCGGGATAACAATACCAAGACAAACAACGATCTCCCGCCAAGAGGAATCATTATTTGTCTTAGGTCTTGTCAATACCAGCAAGCTGGTACGAAACTGCCATGGACCTTGAGGGTCCAATTATGTTGACAGCTTCAAACACCGGTAGGTGAGTAGACTACTCCCCCAAGACGATGACAATATTGTAGCTGTTATCTAACTATTTGCCTATGGTTAATCTGCATTTTTTATTGGCGGCTTTTATCCAATGAGCGCATTATCCAATCGCAGGTAACAACACTCATCAACTTAATTAATCTGCTATAAACGTATACTGAAAATACAATGTCTGACATGGTTATCAAACTTGCAGAGCAAAGCTACCTTCTTAAAGGAGTAGCAAAACAGATTGCAGAAAACTTGCTCACTGAAATAAATCAGATAAGCGCACTCTCCCCTTTTCGACAAATGTCGACTAAGCGCGGATATTATGTAGGAGCAAAAATGACCAATTGTGGTGACTTAGGCTGGGTAAGTGATAACAAGGGATACCGTTATACAGCTATTGACCCACTGACAAATATGCCGTGGCCATCCATGCCTGAGTTATTTGAATCGCTGGCAGAAGAAAATGCCTCATTGGTAGATTTTCAACATTTCCAGCCTAATGCTTGTCTTATCAATCAGTACACTCCCGGTGTCGGTATGGGCTTGCACCAGGATAAGGACGAAAAAGACTTCACTCAGCCTATTGTTTCCGTCTCTCTCGGCGTACCGGCCATATTTCAATTTGGTGGTAATAATCGCAATGAAAAACCTAATTACCATTTACTTGAGCATGGTGATATCGTCATCTGGGGAGGGGTTGACCGTTTACGCTTTCATGGTATAAAGCCGATCAAACTCGCTCATCATCCTCTAACCGGTCAATTTAGATATAACCTGACATTTCGCAATACAGGGACGACTATCGACTAGACTAAAAAAAACGTTATACGCATAATGATTAGATTTAGAGTCTGAAAGCCAAGTTTAATTGAGGCATTTTGATACTTTTAACTAGCAGCCTACAGGTTTCGTAAGCTGTCTTTAGTGGCTTTATTGCAGGATGCGCGGTCAGAAGTGCCACATAATCAGGTAAACCATCTTGATTCGCGAAGACAAACTAATCACTCAGAGTCCCTATGCAAAAGCCAGGAGGCAAAGCATTCTGAAAAAATCAAAACACGTATTGATCATTGATGACCAATCTACAGGGCGCACAATTCTAGAACGCATTATTCAACAAATTGCTGACAATATTGTTGTTACATCGTTAAGTAGTCCGGGAGAAGGTCTAATATGGCTTAACGATAATGAGCCGGATCTCATCGTCACCGACTATCGTATGCCGAATATGAATGGTGTGGAATTTATTCAAAAAATTCGCGTCATGCCTCATTGTCAGACTGTACCTATTGTGATGATCACTGTTGTTAGTGAAAAATCTGTTCGCTACGATGCTCTTGAAGCAGGTACTACCGCATTCCTAACCCGACCAATAGACCAGATTGAATGCCGAACCACTTGCCGAAATCTACTTCAAATGCAGGAACAGCACCTGATTATTCAAGACCGTGCAGACTGGCTGGCAAGGCAAGTTGAGATTGCCACAAAGAAAGTGGTCGATCGCGAAAAAGAAACCTTATTACGATTAGCTCGCGCTGGCGAATATCGAGATGAAGGCACAGGAAATCATGTTATTCGTATGGCGAAGTATGCACGCGTGATTGCTGAGTCGCTTAATACTTTCAGTCAGAGAGAGTGTGAGGAATTAGAATATACCGCTCCCATGCATGATATTGGGAAAATTGGTATTCCTGACGGTATATTGCTTAAAGCAGGCCCGCTAAATGAACATGAGTGGGGAATCATGCAAACCCATACGACTATTGGACATGCCATTTTATCGGATAGCCAGTCTCGCTACATGCAAACGGGCGCTATCATCGCCTTGAATCATCACGAACGCTTCGATGGAAAAGGTTATCCGAATGGCTTAAAGGGTGATGAAATCCCCCTCATCGCACGTGTTGTTGCTGTAGCCGATGTATTTGATGCCCTTGTCTCTGAAAGACCATACAAAGTGGCATGGCCATTTCAAGACGCCATTGACTATATAAGAAAACAATCTGGCAGCCATTTTGACCCTGAATGTGTTGAAGCGTTTATCGAAAGTCTCGATAAGATAAAAGCAATTCAGGCTGAGTATGCGGATGAACCTAATGAACGATTCAGATAACGCCAAGCCCAAACGTAAACACCGTTTTTTAGCTCGCTTAGAACACTTTCGTTCCATCCTAAATAACACCGGTGACAGTGAGCCTGAGCAAGCCATCAAAGTACGCTTAACTATTGGTCTTGGTATTCTTTTCTATTTCGCCTTGCCATGGAATGATGGAGAGCAGCTACAAGATACGTTGCTTTCTCATCCCACCTTAGTCACTTTAATTTATTATGCTGGTGCTATGGCCATTGCCATAGCGATATTGCGCCATCCTCATCCCTCTCCTTTCAGACGCTTTGCCGGTATCCTCTTAGATCTGGGCTCTTTGTCGATTCTGATGTTTTATTCAGGCGATGAGAGTGTGTTTCTGTTTATTCTCTATCTCTGGGTAATTTTGGGTAATGGCTTCCGCTATGGCACTCGATATCTTTATCTTTCACTTTGCGTGGGATTGATTGGCTTTAGTATCGCGGTGGTTTACGGTCCTTATTGGCAGGATCTCCAGCACAAACCCATTGGGTTTAGCTTACTGTTGTTATTGCTGGTCATCCCTGTCTACTCGGCATTTTTAATCAATAAGCTGCATGTCGCTATAAAAACGGCAAAACTTGCCAATGAAGCTAAAAGCCGTTTTCTAGCGAATATGTCTCATGAATTAAGGACACCTCTAAACGGTGTAATTGGCATTGCAGACTTGCTAGGTGAAACCAAGCTAAGCCCACAACAGTACGAATTCGTTAATATCATGCGTAATTCAGCGCAGACCTTATCGGGTCTAATTGAAAATGTGCTGGATATTTCAAAAATCGAAGCTGGCAAGATACATATTGCTAAAGAGAGTTTTGATTTACATTCTTTGATTAATAACATTATCGAATTACAGGCCGTAATGGGTGAATCTAAGGACCTCCGCGTCAGTTATCATATCGACTCAAATATTGATTATCGACTGATAGGAGATCCACAACATTTACGTCAAGTTCTAATTAATCTATTGGGAAATGCCATTAAATTTACGGACTCTGGTTCGGTAAAATTACTGTTAGAAAAATTAGCGACTGATACAATAAGTCAAAAAATAACGATACGGTTCGAAGTACGTGATACTGGCATCGGCATAGCTGAAGAATATCTGGATAAGATATTTGATAACTTCACGCAAGCCAATATGTCAAACACGTCGAAATACCAGGGTACAGGGCTCGGAACCACGATCTCTAAACAGCTCGTAGAACTCATGGGAGGAGAGATAGGTGTAAAAAGTGAACTCGGCAGAGGAACAACGTTCTGGTTTGAACTGCCTTTTGACACCCACTCTGAATATGAATTGGAATTAAACGAACATAAAGTACTCGTTCTCGCTACAGAAAAAATTACTTCATCTTTATGCCAAAGCTTTGACACATGGAATTTGGAATATCAATGTGTACAGTCTTCAGCTCAGGCAATGTCAGCCTTGATGACCGCAGCAGAAAATGAACAACCTTTTTCTACTTTAGTCATCGATAGTGATTGTATGGCTGGAATCAGCCCCGTTCAATATGCACAACTTTTAACTCAAGAAGACAGTCTTCAACATTTGTCGTTAGTGTTAGTCAATCATAATGAAGATGTGCTTCAGGACGAAGAGCTTAATCAGTTTTATCGTTCTTCAGTAAAAGATGTGTTGGATAAAAGAGCTTTATTTAATGCGCTGCATTCAGCTGAGTCTACATTCTATAACGCTGATAAGGTGGTTAAGCTCAATGAATACTATCAATCCGAAGCTAACTCCCAGACTCAATTAACTATTCTTATCGCAGAAGATAATGTTGTTAATCAGCGGGTATTATCAGGCATCTTGAGTCAAATAGGACACAAGCTTATCTTAGCCAATACCGGTGAAGAAGCGATGAGTCTTATCAGCGAGCATTACGACGAGATTGATTTAATGCTACTGGATATGAATATGCCCGGTTATTCTGGAATTGATATCATCAAAGCAACTCAATTCATGGACACATCAAGAAAAATACCGTCCATAATCCTTACCGCTGATGCCACACCTGAAGCTAGACAAAACAGCATTGACGCCGGTGCTGATATTTTTCTGACAAAACCTATCAATTCAAAAGCACTATTGTCAGAGATAGCAAGTTTCACAAAACAATCAAAACAAAAGCAGTCATCGCCTCCGTTCAGTGAGAGTATTTCAACACCAGACAATGAACAATTACTCGATTACCGCCTCATCTCCGAATTAGAACAACTTGGCGGAGGTGAACAATTTATCAATAGCCTCGTCAGTGGCTTTGAGTACGATGGCCGCAAGCACATTGATATTATCAACAGTGCCGTCTTCGATGACTATTATCAATATCGTGAAAGTTTACATGCCCTTAAGGGCTCTTCCACTGAAATTGGCGCCATCAAACTTGCCGGGTTAACACGTCAGGCTGAACAGATAAAACCCGATCAAATCAACAGTCACGAGCTCAAACAAATCGCCCGAGATATCAGTCAGGTATTTAATGACTCATTAGTTGCCCTCAAAAAAACCATTACCGACCATAGTTATGAAACTAAACATTAGCTGATGCTAAGACATCTGTTTTACTGGATTGACGATTTTACTGGATTGACGATGGACTAGACGTTGCATCATACGCAAATCACGAGGTTGCAATTTCAATGCTGACTCAGCCCAAATTTTAGTGATCGTCAATAATTCGTCATAACTAACCGCACTACAGGCATCTTTAACCTGTCTCATAGCCCGATGGCTATTCGCATTTTTGTTCGATTTTTCAATATAACGATAAACTTCCCATTCGCCTTGTCCAGGCTCAGCGAGAATATCGACAACGCCCATCTCGTAAAGCTCTTCAGCAGAATATAACTTACCGGCCAGAATCATTTTTTCTGCTTTTGATGCGCCAATTTTTCTTGATAAAAGTGAGAATGCACCCATACCAGGGAATAAATTAAATAAGACCTCGGGAAGCCCGAGTTTGGCGCCCTTTTCAGCAATCAATACATTACTTGATAGCGCCGACTCGAAGCCCCCTCCCAGTGCATCACCTTTGACTAAAGCGATAGTGGTCAGATCGCTATCGAGATGGGACATATTGGCATATAAAACGTCAATGCAGCTCACTGCATACGCCAGCAAACCATCGGCATCTTGCTGCTCAATAAGATTTGCAAACAGCCCGAGATCACCTCCCAAATTAAAGATGCCATCAACATCTGAGGCTAGCACCAGGTAATCGTATTTTTGCCCCTGAGATAATCGCATGTCTTGTTTAACACTCGAAAAATAGCTAGCAATTTCACTCAGTAAGGTCGGTGTAAAACAAGGTCTGGGCTCTCCATGCATACGAAACCAGCCTGTACGATATTTTTTATCATAATGTGTAGATAGTTGTGAAAACTGATTTTGCTCCTGTTGTAATTGAGCGGCGTCATCCATTTTTGCCAGGGCATTCATACATCATCTCCTATACAGACTTAATTACCAAAAAAGTAAAACATGCTGGATAGTTAAGCTTTTGCAGGAACCATGCCCAAACAACAAGATAGCAATAAAATATATTTTTACATAATTATCAATAACTTAAATTAAACATAAAGCGATAACAATCGATTATGTAACTGTCAATTATCTGACTAGAAACATCACGCGCAACTCTCTTGCTAGAGTCTTATCAAATTATGCTACAGGCTCAATGGTTTGAGTATGATGAAGAATGCCATCAATAGGTTCAGGTTTTCCTAGATGATATCCCTGACCATAATCAACGCCAATGGCTTTTAACTTTTGCCAGATTTTTTCATCTTCAACAAATTCAGCAATAGTTACCAATCCCATAACATGACCAATATCATTAATCGATTTAACCATTTCATAATCAAGTGGGTCGATGTGCATATCTTTCACAAACATTCCATCAATTTTAATACTTTGTACGGGTAAATTTTTCAGATAGGCAAACGATGACAAGCCACTACCAAAGTCATCCAAAGAGAATTTGCAGCCTAACTCCAATAAGCTTTTAATGAAGTAGTGAGCTTGTTTCAAATTACCAATAGCGGCGGTTTCAGTAATTTCAAACTTAATCATTTCCCGACGAAAAGACGCTGAGGATAATTTTGTCTTGATAAAGTCCAACATATCCTCATTACTTAGGCTCGTACCTGAAAGGTTAATAGCTAAGTATTTTAAATGGGGTACGGAAGTGTAATGTTGCTCCAACCATTCAAATACATGGCTTACAACCCATTTATCAATTCGTTCAGACAAATTGTAACGCTCTGCCGAGGAGAGAAATGCGCCCGGTGGGAATAATCGACCCGCTCTGTTTCTCAGTCGGACGAGTACTTCATACATGTCCAGTGAGCCTGTTGCCGTGCTAACAATAGGTTGTGCATACAACTCGAATCTATTTTCGGTCAATGCATCCTTTATCTCATTGACCCATTTAAACTCTCCCTTCTGAATGGTTAACTGCTGATCTTGTTCCTGATAAATGTAAACGCGGTTTCTGCCAGAATTTTTGGCCGCATAGCATGCACTGTCGGCCTGTTTAAGCGCCTCAGTTCTATCTCGAGTGTGGGAGGTCACCATCGTGACACCAATACTGACACCGACAGTAAAAACTTGAGACTCCCAGATAAACTGGAATTGCGATATCAATTCTTTAATTTCATTTGCAATAAACTCGGCTTTTTCCAGCTCACAATCTTCCACAAGAATCGCAAACTCATCACCGCCAAGTCTTGCTAACGTGTCGCTTTTTCGTGTGGAATTACCGAGTAACGAGCCTAACTGCCGAAGCAGTTCATCTCCTGCAATATGACCACAGGTATCGTTAATGACTTTAAATTGGTCCAAATCAAGGAAACATAAGGCATGTTCAGTTCCTATTCGCTGAGCATCATTCACCAGCATCGACAATCGTCGCTCAAATTCAGTACGATTAATCAAACCAGTCAAATCATCATGTGTTGCTTGAAATGACAATTTCTTCGCTAATTTTCTTGACTCGGTGATATCCTCATAAATAGCGACATAGTGACTAATCTGTTGTTTGTCATCATAAACTGCTGCGAGATAAAGCTTAACCCAGTAGAGACTGCCATCTTTCCGGCGGTTTTCGATTTCTCCTGACCATTGCCCATCAGAAGCAACCTGATGCCAGATTTCGTCAAAAAATGCTGAGACCATTTTGTTCGATTTGTAGCTCTCGAGTCTCTGCCCAATCATATCGGTGGCAGAATAACCTGATACCTGTTCGCATTTTTTGTTGACATACTCAATCGTACCCTTTGCATCCATAATCAGAATAGAATTTGGACTTGACTCTACGGCCCGAGATAACTTGAGCATGTGCGCCTGACTGGCTTGTAATTTTTCATTACTCAGTTGTAACGCTTTGGTTCGCTCTTCAATAAGCTCTTCGCGTTTTATCATTTCATCATTAAGTTGATCTACTAAATACTGATTTTTCTTTTGCAGGTTCAAGCTTCTGATCAGATTGTGGTTCGCCCGCTTCGCCATAGAAAACATCAAGGCATAAAAAGCAATAAAACCAAACATTAGGATGTAAACCAATTTATCCGCTGACGTAGTCTCGATCTGATAAATTGACATACTGGTAAGTAATACTAATTGGGGAAGGGTGTACGCCAGAAAAGTAGCGAAATAAGCACTTAGTACAGGCACAGCAGCAGCTATCACAGTGCTGATTAGAATATAGAATAAGGTATTGATTTGAACATCGTCGATAATGACATAAAAAATACTTGCCAACCCCCAAACGATCCCAACACACCCCGTCAGAAAGGTATAGAGAATAATCCATTTTTTTGGCGTAAAACCAAAAATATCATTATGTTTTTTATATAGAAACAGAACTATCAGCCGTATTGAAGACAATAGGCAAATAGTAAGACTCCAGCTAAATAATAGTATTGAGTGGGACTGGACATGATCAAAAAACACGATAAAAACCAGTATGGAGACGCCCATTACTGTGAGATTAGAAAACAACACTTCGTCGTATAAGCGATCAGCTTGTTTTCTTAGTATAACTTGATCATCCATATCTAGCTTATCTATCCGTAACGTTATGAATACATGAGAATATCATTGATTAGAATCTCATTACTAACCCCATGTCACCGGAATAAACTAAGCAGCAGAAGTTTTTGCTAAATTCGCCATCACTAAACGGAACTCACCCTCATCATAATTCATCATTAATAACGTCAAATAGCATTCCTTAAGCTTAAATCATCTGGATAAGGCTGCAAGTATGCCTGTTTGTTTATGTATGGATCTGGATGATTGTTAAAATGATGCCGTAACAGTGTCACAGGCACTATCAAAGGAATTTGCGCAGTTCTGTATTGTTCAATTATCGTCGCCAGCTCTTGTTTTTCAGAGCTCGAAATTTTTTTCTTCAAGTACCCCTGTAAATGCATCAATACATTTGTGTGGGTTTTTCTTGATGCTAATGTTTTCAGTGTCGTCATTAACTCTGCAAAATAACGCTCACCCAATGCATCTGGTTCATGATTACCCGCATCCGCTAACATACGCCCCAACTCGGCATACTTCGATGGAGAATGTGCCATCAAGGTATATTTGTAACGGACATGGAAATCTAAAATGGCTTTTACCGTTAAGCCTTGCTTTTTGAGCTGAAGCCAGTTCGCATAAGCAAAAACACGCGTTACAAAGTTCTCTCTTAGTAAAGGCTCACATAATCGCCCCGACTCTTCCACCGGTAATAAAGGATGTAAATTGGTAAACGCTTTGGCATACAAGCCTCGTCCAGGAGTAGCTGAAGGATAACCATTTTCCTGATAAACCTTTACCCTGAACAAACCACAGCTCGGTGAGTTTTTCATAAAGATATATCCACACAAGTCTTGATGTTCTGCTGCTTTTTTTTCTCCAAAAGCCGTCAGTGCATGACTGTAATTTAACGCCTCATCATGAACGGCAACCGCATCCGGGCTCTCAGGGTTACCCACCAAACGTATTGGTTTGCGTGGAATAGTCATGCCTACTCCCACCTCTGGACACTCAGGTACAAAATCAAAATAACGCGATAAACTCTCTGTAGCCAGACGCAAATGTTTATGCGTACCGTCATAACGTACTTCATGACCTAGCAAACAACTACTGATGCCGACTTTAATTTTCATCTCTTCACGTCCATCTCATCTTGTGTAAATTATATTAGCATTGGGATTACTAAAAAATGTGAAGGTCTGGCGAAGATTATTAAGGACATCAATATGCATTATCTAATTACTGGTGGTACAGGACTCATTGGCTCATCACTCTGCCAGCATCTCTTAACATCGGGTAATGATGTCACTGTTCTAAGCCGAGACAGACAAAAAGTCTACAACCTCTTCAGTGACAAGGTAAAAGCCGTAGAATCTCTTGATGAAATCGATCAGAAACATGCTGTAGATATTGTCATTAATCTTGCCGGTGAACCTATTGCGAATAAGAGATGGAGTGAAAAACAAAAAACAATTTTGGAAAAAAGCCGAATCGACTTGACCAGAAATTTAGTCAACTGGATAAAAAGTCTTCAGCAAAAGCCACATACATTAATCAGCGGCTCAGCCGTTGGCTGGTATGGCGATCAGGGGGCTCAACCGTTGACTGAGGATAGTGGTTACAAAAGTGACTATGCTCACGAACTTTGTGAGAATTGGGAGCAGGCCGCATTAGCCGCTGCGGATGATGTCAGAGTCTGTATCATTCGTACCGGACTCGTTCTGAGCATGGATGGTGGTGTTCTTCAACGTATGCTATTACCCTTTAGACTCGGGTTTGGCTGCACGCTCGGAGATGGACACCAGTTTATGCCATGGATTCATATTACTGACATCGTTCAACTTATTATTTATATCAGCCAGAATCCTTCAGCAACAGGGGTATTCAATGCTACAGCTCCTCATCCGGTCACAAATAAAACGTTTACCCACACTCTGGCCGAGCAGCTACATCGCCCCACATTCCTAAAAGCACCCGAATCAATTTTAAAATTGGCATTAGGTGAAATGTCTCAACTTTTATTAGGGGGGCAAAGAGCGTATCCGGAAAAAGCCAAGGAAATTGGTTATCAATTCCAATATACTGAGCTAGATAATGCTCTCTACAATCTTTTGAATAAACCGTAAACTAATCCTATGACAAAACGTGCCATCTTATTAGCTAACCTTGGTTCTCCTGACGCACCTACGACAACAGCCGTACGCCGATACCTTAATCAGTTTTTAATGGATCCATATGTGATTCAACTGCCCTGGATACTACGCAGGATGATTGTCAGCCTGTTTGTCTTGCCCACTCGGCCAAAGGCATCAGCAGAAGCCTATCAAAGTGTATGGATGCCTGAAGGTTCTCCGCTAATCGTTTTATCAGAAAAGTTGAAAAATGCACTTCAGGCTAGACTAACAATGCCTGTAGAAATGGCAATGCGTTATGGCAATCCTAGTATTGAACAGCAGCTATTAAAAATTACCGCAGATAAATCGATAGAAGAAGTACTCTATATCCCACTTTACCCGCATTACGCAGACAGCACGGTGACCACATCTATAGAGGAAGCTAAGCGTGTTATCAAAAAACATGGATTAGATATTACGCTGACGATCATCCCCCCCTTTTACGATCACCCTCAATACATAGAAGCTTTAGTGACCAGTACTCAGCCTTATCTCGAACAACCTTATGACCACGTGGTATTTAGTTATCATGGGTTGCCCGAGTCACATATCACTAAATTGGATAGTTCGGGTTCACACTGTCTAAAACAGAATAATTGCTGCCAGGGCAGTCATCCCGCTCATAAAACCTGCTATCGACATCAGGTCATGAGAACCACTGAATGTTTCGCCTCGCAAGCCGGTTTAGAAAAACAGCGTTATTCCGTCGCATTCCAGTCTAGATTAGGCCGGGCAAAATGGTTAGGACCAAATACAGAAGACACCTTGCGAGATTTAGCTCAACAAGGTGCAAAACATGTCATGGTTTTATGTCCGGCATTTGTCACCGATTGTCTCGAAACATTAGAAGAAATTGCCATTCGTGGCGAAGAAGTCTTTAAAGAAGCCGGCGGCGAGAAATTGACGCTCATTCCATGTATGAATGATGATCCGGCATGGGTAAATGTGCTAGCAGATTGGTGTCAAAATTAGACGCGACCAATTAAAGGTTGTCTGACAACTTGGCTGGTATATTCACCACCGGGTCCGTAAGCGCCAGTTTCGGGATCGCGTCCACGGAGAATAGATAAAGCCCTGACCAAATATTGCCGGTTTACATTGATAATGCCACCGTTTATTTGATTAAACTCCCGGCAAGTTTTTGCCACTTCACGAAGCCGTGATACCTGCATAGACATACGAGTTGCGTCGGCTTCTTCCTGGTTTGCAATAAAGGCCTCTAAACCAGACTTTCCTGCTGGGAAACCGACAGCAGACAGTAACTGCTCACGCTGTCGGGCAAGTTGCTCCAGCTTTAACAGGTACGGCTGTTTGAGTTTGGTTATTTCAGAGACTTTATCAACATCTGAAATTTTTAACGCATCGCGTTCCTGCTTTAACAGGCTTGCAAGTGCAGTACTATTGCTGATTTCAGATTGTAAAATCGTACTCAGCTGCTGCATGGCATTCATTGACATGAGGATGTCCTTTCTACAGGTTACCCTCAAAATCAATCATTTTTCGTGCCAACTGTTGACTGTCCACCTGATAAGTGCCGTTATCAATTGCCGCTTTAATACTATCGACTTTAGCCTGATTCACAGTAGGGACATCAGCTAAGCTTTTTTCTACCTGTGACAGTGTATCGCTTAAACTCACTTTATCACTTTCCGTGTTTGGGCTTGATGTTGTCACTGACGTTGATTTTTCTGCCGTCTCATTGCGTTCACCTACATTTCGTGACGGGTTATATTCCGTCTGAGATGGTGGTTTAATACTATTAATATCAGACATATAAGCTGTCTCCGTTTATCTTATGTTTGTTGTATCGGCAGCAAAGAAAGAAAGTTGAGAATTTTTTACATTGTCACCTGAACAATGCCTGGCGCCTGTACGACACCTTCTACCACCCGGTTTGAAGAATTATTTTTTACTTTAATTTTATCACCTAAAACGGCATCTTCCATCGCCATGCCATTCATCCTCACTTCCATAGATCCTGCTTGAGCAACAAGTATGACTTGTTCACCTCGCTGAACGACTTTCTGTTGTTTGAGACTACGTGGAGTCAGCGCTGTTCCCATAGCAACGGGATACTTTAACTGTTGACCCAATACCTTGTTAGTTGAAAGTAAAAAACCTTGCCGTAAGTCACTAATATCCTGCATAACAATTTTAACATCGGATGCTTTCAAAGTCTGATTTGCTGCCAACGCTTTCGCTGCCACAACGACAGGGCGCATGACTTTGACTTGAACAGCTACGTATACAGTCCACTCTATTGGCGCAAGACAGCGGATGCCGATAGTTCTTTTTCCAACTGTATTAGCATTGGATGTAGAAAAAGCTTCTAAATCACCAGAACAGGCTTGCAGTCGTAAGCGTTTATCCATAGCATCAACAATCACTTGAGGATTGTCGTAATAGGCTTGTGCATCGTTCATGGCAAAAACGTAAGCAGTTTGCTCAATTCCGGCTAAAGCTTGTAAAGATTCGGCATTTACAGAAGGCGTCAAAAAAACGACACTTAGAAAGCATAAAAAAAATCTACGAATCATGCGAGTTTACCTAATATGTGAGGTTAAAAAACTTCTTGATTTCAATGCTGCAAGTTATATGCCTAGACTCAATCGCAAAAACTCAAGACTTGTTAAGCATTGCCGATAGCATCATTAAGTATAGAGGAGTCAACATGAGCAGCATTATTGATGGTGTAGACCAACGTACCAACCTTGCCGGTACGAATCGTCTGGAGTTATTGTTATTTCGTCTAGGCACCGCTCAGCTTTACGGCATTAACGTTTTTAAAGTTCGTGAAGCGATTGCTTGTCCGGCCTTAACCAAGCTTCCACAATCTCATCCTAATATTAAAGGTATGGCCTCTATACGTGGACAAACAGTCAGCATTGTTGATTTATCACAAAGCATCGGACGTCGACCTATACAAGATATGGCAGAGAGTTTTGTCATCCTCGCCGAATATAACCGTTCTGTTCAAGGATTTTTAGTCACCTCTGTTGAACGTATTATTAATATCAGTTGGTCTGATGTATTACCGCCACCAGCAGCATCAGGTGCCAGCAGTTATCTGACTGCTATTACCAAATTTGAAGACAAGTTAGTCCAGATTATTGATGTTGAGCAAGTTTTAGCCGAGGTGATGGGTATTCAGGCTGACGTATCTTCTGAGTTAGTCAATAATTATTCTGAACATAACCAAGAGATACGACAACATATTCTGGTGGTTGATGACTCCAGTGTGGCCAGAAATCAGATTAAACGCACGCTTGAGCAAATTGGCTTAGAAATTACCTTAGCTAAAAATGGTAAGGAAGCTCTGGATATGCTCAAGGCGTGGAAAGCGAATGGTGAAGATATCTATGAAAAAATCGCCTTAATGATATCCGATATCGAAATGCCAGAGATGGATGGTTATACACTGACATCTGAAGTTAGAAATGACCCGGCAATGAAGAGCTTGCCAATTCTATTACATACCTCAATGAGCGGCACATTTAATCAGGCACTGGTTTCAAAAGTCGGTGCAGATAAATTTATCCCTAAATTTTCTGCTGATGAACTAGCGGCGGCAGTACAGTCAATGCTGAAATAAAAAAAGGCTCTTTTCAGAGCCTTTTTTATGCCTAGCGGAGTGGTCCAAAACCATTTAAATCAGCCGGCATTGGGATAACATTATTTTTTTCTGTAACAATATCCGCTTTCGATCTCATCAGATTTGTCCCTGTAAAACCACTGACACGATATACCCAGTCAGACAGTTTTTTATTTAAGGCTTCAGCTTCAGTTTTGACTTGTTCTTCTGATTTCAGCACATCAAGCGCTTTAATATCATCAGATGCTTCGCTGATCAGTTCCGGCTGATAATCCGCAGATAACGTTGTGTAGTAGAAACCATCAATAAATGACGTTTTGGTGGTTATCACCAAACCGTCAAATGTAATAAACCGCGCAATGACCACGTCCGCGTCGCCCCGATTAAAATCTTTTTTCGGTAACACGTCTTCCATACGCAACTGGTGTAATGATCCCGCTATGTCGTACCCCAACTGAGGATATTTAAATACGGTTTTTTCACCCGACTCAGGTGTGCCAAATTTGTCTTTTTTGCCTAAATTTACCAGCGTAGCAATATCACCATTAGGCTGAATAATTTCCACCCGAGCAATACGTTCACGCGCTAAATCAATAACCTGACTATCAATCCAGTTCAACATCACTGGACTAATCAGCAAGTAGCCTTCGGCTAACCAGCTTTGCTCGTCACCTACACGCCTGACATAAAACTGTTTAGGGCCAGCACTGGCGACAGTCACGTCACGTTGCTTACCTAATAGTAAGCCTGCAATGTCATTATCTCCATGCTTTAACAACACTTTGATCGAATCACCATCAGGCGTTTCAGGCTTAGCGCCATCCACGCCCAGCACAGCATATTGCTCTGGATTAGAGGTCTTTTTCTCCATCAGCTTTGCTTCTGATAGATCAATCAACATACGCTTCACTTCATCAAAGTTTGCTGGATAGTTGTAGTGATCAGGAATAAACCAGTCTTCCCCTTCTCGATGCAGTGAAAACTGATCTTCACCACTGCTGAATTGAATATTATCTACCTGACTCAATTCACTGAATAAATCAGGAAACAACAATCCATAATCATCATCATTATCATCAGTTCGATAAATGGTTACTAACATCAGCAATACCATCACGACTGTAATAATGAAAAGAATAGTCAAACTGTTGAATTTTTTTGTCATGTTATAAACCTATTATCGAGTCGACTAAAACAGCATCGTTATTGCTGGCTACGTGCTTTATTGCGTTTCCGGATACGCATCCAGCCAGTGAAAACCGCTAATAATCCGACTAATATCGGTACCAAACCTATATTGAAAAACTTCAGCTGTGCATCAAGTTTATCAATATCTTTACGCAAGTTAGCCTGTACATCACGAAGTTGTTGCTGAGTCTTATTGGCGGTCAGACGGAATTCAGCAATTTCCTTTTGTTGCTCAGGAGATAATATTTGTTGTCCTGAACCACTACGCTGGACTTGCATACGGGCGATACGTTGCTGCGTTTCTTTCAGCTTGTTCTGTAATTCACGCTCTTTGGTACGGAAGCGTTTTTCGGCATCACGTTGCAGCTCAATTACCTTGTAAAAAGGTCTGGAAAAACCTGCTCGGGAACGGATACTGATTAACCCTTCACTGCCAGTCATATCCTCAATAGCATTAATCAGTAAATCAATGTTATTTGATGTATTAAAGGCTAATTGCTTGCCATAAAAGTCCTGAGTTTCGACCCAAAAACGATCATCCAGCATATCGACATCAGCAATGGCGATAACATCAATATCACTCTTAGCTTTATCTAAATGGCCTGGCATTTTTTTCAACTCACCAGACACCGTTTTCGCGCCATCAGGGAACGCTGTTTTTACCTCGCCTTGGGCGCGGATAGCCATTGGATAACTAATTGTCCCCGGTTGATATTTGGTCAACAGGGCAACAGGATCATTACGGAATTGAACCACCCGCTTATCCACCAGCATCGCTTCGTTGCTTGATGAGAATAAAGGCGTAATTTTTGTGGTATGACCATCCAGAATCTCAAAACGCCCTGGAGTGGCAACATTCAATTGACGTAAAGCTGAGGTGATACGCTCATCTTTATTAAAGTTGCCTTTGGTCAACTTCTGCCAGAGTACATAATCGATGGGCTGATAATCTGTCTTAGCACCGAAATCCACTTTCGTTGCGGTTTTACGATCCGCTACGACATCAGTATTGGAACGCTTAAAGCCCCATGCCTCAAATAATTCATCCATATTTGAGCTGCGAGGCGCCAACATGGCACTCATTGGATTGTCCGGATCCTTTTTCGGCTTATCGACTTCTGCGTAAGGGTCAACAAAGGTAATCAACTTACCACCAGCCAACACGTACTGATCGATCGCATAGAGCGTACTTTCAGACAGCTCTTTGGGATGAATCACCACTAATGCATCCATACTTGAGGGAATACGGCGAACGTCGGTAGGTAGCATAGAGACATTAAACATCTGACGTAACTCAGCCATCATGGCCCAAGGTTTGGCACCATCAGCAGAGGCGACTTCACCTTTTAAAGGATCGTACTGCTCACCATCAACTTCCAGAGAGCTAATCACCCCCACCGTTTTTCTGTTGTTGTTAGACAGTTTGTATATCAATTTTGTCAGATCATATTCCAGCGTATCTTCTTTTTCTGGCTGAAAGAAAGGAATCGTTTCAACACCATCTACTTCATTGGTACCTGCCAAACCAAAATATAATGGATCTGATTCGCCATCAATCGGCACAGACTGCAAACCATATTGATCAGCACGCTGTTCATCGGATGAAAAAGGTTCTGGGTTCATTACAAACAAACGAATCTTGCCATTCGAAGCTCGTTGATATTCAAGCAATAGTTCCTGAACACGTTGTGCATAGGATTTCAAACTAGGCAACGCCTGAGCTGCTTTTTCTGTGTAGTAAAAACGCAGACTAATCGGCTCTTTCATCGATTTGAGAATGTTAACCGTGCCATCGGATAAGGTGTAAAGATTATCCTCAGTCAAATCAACACGTGCTGATTTGAAGTTGCCATTGACCACAATATTGAATGATACAAACAGAATGATGGCCAGAATCAGACCTGTTGCAGATAATAGTTGTTTATTCATCGTCGCAATTCTCTCCTAGTCAGCCTTACGAGCATTGACGATAAGGGCGTTAGCAAACAGCCAGATAACGATTAATGAAATGAAATACATCATATCTCGCATATCAATTACGCCTTTGCTGATAGCGTCAAAATGGGTCAAGAAACTAAACGAGCTCACTGTTTCCACTAATGTCTTAGGTGCCCAGCCGCTGAAAAAGTCAATGACGATACCATAGCCGCTCAGTACAAATACCAAGCTAATAATCAGGCTAATCACAAAGGCAATCACCTGATTTTTGGTAATCGCTGAGATACATGAGCCAATGGCCAGAAAACCGCCCGCCATTAATAAACTGCCTAAGAAACTCGCCACAATGACACCATTATCAGGATTACCCAGATAATTCACGGTAATCCACAATGGAAAATTCAAAAACAACGCTAAGCCAGTAAACGCCCAGGCCGCGAGGAATTTACCAATAACGGCTTCAAAAACAGAAACAGGTAAGGTCATCAATAACTCAATTGAGCCACTCTTACGTTCTTCGGCCCATAAACGCATTGATATGGCCGGAATCAACAAGATGTATAACCATGGATGCATGGAGAAGAAAGGATAAAGGTCGGCTTCACCACGTTCGAAAAAGTTACCAACATAGAATGTTGAAAAGCCGGTTAACAACAAAAAAATGATAATGAAAACATAAGCCACCGGTGTAGCAAAATAGCCATTAAACTCACGTTTCATAATGAACCAGATATTACGCATATTCATCAGTTTTTGGCTCCCGTACTAGGCATGGTAATACTACGGAAAACTTCATCCAGGCGACCTGCTTCCGTATGCAAGGCATCAATGCTCCAGCCATTCTCACGAATTTTCTCTGATAAGTCGGCGGTAATTTGCTGTCCATCTTTTGGATAGACTCTGAAGCCAGCCCCTTCCACAGGTTCAACTTGAGCAACAAACGGCAATGAGTTCAAGAAGGTCTCGAATGCCTTTTGTTCGACATTAGCGACATTGACCACAACGGCATGGTAATAACGTGATTTTGATTCCAGTTGTTGAGGTGTGCCGTCAAACTTCACTTTACCGTTAGCAATAACGACGTTACGCGTACACAGAGCGTGTACTTCTTCGAGAATATGGGTAGAGATGATAATGGCTTTATCTTCCGCCATTTCGTTAATTAATGTTCTGACTTCGTGTTTTTGATTCGGATCGAGACCATCTGTAGGTTCATCAAGAATTAACACGGGCGGATTATGCAAAATAGACTGAGCCAGACCAACACGACGCTTGTACCCTTTCGACAGGGTTTCAATCGGTTGATACATGACATTGGTAATTCTTGCCCGCTCAGCTGCACTGTCGACAGCACGACGTCTGTCAGCCCCTTTAATACCTCGAATTTCAGCAATAAACTTCAGGAAACTATCCGGCGTCATATCCGCGTAAGCCGGTGCCCCCTCAGGAAGATATCCTAAATGTGCTTTCACCGAAATAGGGTCTGTCAGCACGTCATAACCACAAACTCTTACCGTACCTCTTGTCGGTGTCAAAAACCCGGTAATCATTTTCATCGTCGTTGATTTGCCGGCACCATTTGGGCCTAAAAACCCTAGCACTTCGCCTTTACTGACAGAAAATGACACACCATCAACGGCTTTGATCGCACCAAAATATTTGGCCAGATCATCGATCTCAATTCTCAATGTCATAACAAAAGCGTCCCCCGCTTCCTAATCATTTTTGCAAACCTGTCATTATTCTGAGGTGAAGCAATTTAAGTCAAGCTTGAATTGTCTTTCATCAACCCCATTGTCTTAAAGATTCATAGCGCATAAGCTGTCACATAACACTCCCACTTATTCAGATATGAGATGTCAATGAAACGCTTAACACATAAAATCCGTGATTTCGGCTGGTCAGTCAGCGACAGTTTTGCCGATACCACAACTCGTCAACGTATCATTAAGACCACCGGCGTCATCATAGGTGTGATTGCATCCATTATGGTCATTCTGATGGTGTGGTGGAGCATCGCCCCCAGTGAATTTGACCCCACTGAAAATGCCAGAATTATGGCATCTCAACAGCAACAACAACTGGTAACCGGTTATACATCCACAGCGACACTCATCACACTCGCTGAAAAGCTACTGGATAAACCGGGTGGCTACTTGAGCAATGATGTCATGCCACCATCCGTGTGGATGGACAATATCCCTCGCTGGGAGTTCGGCGTGCTGGTGCAGATTCGTGATTTTGCTCGGGTCTTGCGCAATGACATCAGTCGTTCACAATCACAATCACGTGAAGATGAGGATCTGGCGATTGCTGAACCTCAGTTTAACTTTAATTCCAACTCCTGGTTATTCCCGCCCACTGAACGTGAATACCGTGCGGGCATTAAGTCTCTTAAATCCTACTTAGCCAGATTGAGCAGTAATCAGGATGATGCTCAATTTTATGCCAGGGCCGATAACTTAGTCGCCTGGTTATCCGTGGCAGAAAAACGTCTTGGTAGCTTGTCACAGCGCTTAACCGCCAGTGTAGGTCAGGTCCGGATTAATACTGACTTAGCCGGTGATGCTGAGGCGCTGCAATCAACCCCTTTAGCAGATGAAGTGGTGACAAAAACGCCTTGGAATAAAATCGACGACGTATTCTACGAAGCGCGAGGAACAACCTATGCCCTCATCCATTTATTGAAAGCCGTCGAATATGATTTTTCTGATGTCTTAAGGAAGAAAAACGCTCTAGTCAGCCTTCGTCAGATCATTCGCGAACTGGAAGCCACACAGGAGCCGGTGTTAAGTCCGGTCATTTTGAATGGGAATGGGTTTGGCTTATTCGCTAATCATTCATTAGTGATGGCTTCTTACGTGTCTCGGGCCAATGCGGCTTTGATCGATTTAAGAGATCTGTTAAATCGAGGATAAATCCTACAAAAGAAGGGTATTTGACTTATATATCAGGGCAAATCACCCAACCAGGTCAGAAAATAACATCTTATTATTGAATTATCCGGCCCCGGAACAGGGGCTGGAAGTTCAGATTTAATGGAGATGTTCATGTTGTTTCAACTTAAATCAATTAAGCCAGTTTTGCTTTCAGCAACACTGCTGCTTATTTCAGCACCATCAGTTTTTGCTGATGACAAACCTTACACCGTAACGAATGGCAATGAACTTGATGCCTCAAGCTATGCTGGCTTCAAACTGTATAGAAACTTCTGCGCCCGCTGTCATGGCACCTATGGTCAAGGTATGGTTGGGCCTAATCTGGCTGAAAGCCTGAATGTGATTTCGAAAGAGGAATTTTTTAATACGGTAGAGCATGGAAAAACGGGCACTATCGGCAGCATGCCGGCCTGGTCATCAAATGCAAAAGTCATGAAAGGCAGAGAAGACATTTATAACTATCTTAAAGCCAGAGCAGACGGCGCAATTGGCGAAGTAAAACCTAAAAAAGCCAATTAAAACCAGAAATAGCATTGAGGGCTGTAAACAGCCCTCAATAGTTAAGTTATCTTAGAACGCCCATTGGCTTCGAACCTGAAATACGGATGGTTCATCATTATCATTCGGTCCACCATCGACTTCCAGCACGTCCACATAGTTAGCAGAGAAACGTAATGTTGGTGTTGGATACCAGTTCACACCATACGTCATTGCATCCGCTTCCCCACCATCAATACCTGCATCACTTAAATCAAGCGAGCTATAGCGCAAGGCCAGCTCCCAAGCACCATAACCACCTTCACCGACAATCGAGCTTGGTTTCACGCCACCCATCACACCATTTTTGTATTGGCGGGTCTCGCCGGTCAGGATATAACCCGCTTGCAGATACCAGCCATCAAAGTCGGCATCTTTACCGTTATTGCGATTCACCTTTGTGGTGATATATTCACCTTGTACAGAGTATGGCCCGTGACCAGCAGCCAGTTCAGCACCGATATTATAAAAATCTGCGACTGAAGTAATATCTCCGGTATCAATAATGCTTACACCAGATACATGTGATTCGGCCTCACTATCGAAGCCCACTTTTCCACTATCGTCAGTATCACGGTAGTTAAGGCCAAGACCTAAATGCACAAAATGCACACCATCGTTAATGGGAGCCCAGGTACCACGAGCCGTTGCCCCCCAGCCTTCATCATTTTGACCACCTTTATTAGTGATGGAATCACCGAAGATGCCTGTCGCCCATGACCAGTGCGTTGTTTCATTACTCGCCATGATTCCCATCTTTCTTCCTGAAGAAAAAGCGTTAGGCAGCGCGCGTTCCATAAATAATGTGTTATTTGCACTGGTCAGATAATCTAAGCTGAACGGTGTTTTAAAATTACCGACAGTGATATCCATTGGCTCAAAGCCTGTATAGGCCAGGTAAGCATCCGTTATCCCCCTGCCATTTGACCCGGTACTGGCAAAATCATATTCGAGCTTAAAGTCCCACACGTTATACATTGTGCCCGAATAAGAAATCCTGGCACGGCGAAATTCTGAACCATCCCCCATTTCAGGTTGACCACTATAGCTTGCCGCATCGGCTTGTAAGCGACCACCTAACTTACTTTCAAACTTACCGTCACGGGTCTTAACACCAATCCCTCCCTTGACGGTGACTTCAACATCTGAAGGCTTGGTCGCTTCAGCGAGTTTGGCATCGACTTGTTGTTTTTCTTGTTTTGCCTGAGCCTGATTTTGTTTTAATTCTGCCATCAAGCGACCATACTGGTCATCATTGACCATACCGTTTTCATGCAGCATATTAATCAGAGTTTCAATTTCAGATCCCGCATAGGCAGGACCCGATAATGCCGCCAGAACACCGGCAGCCAGCAGGCTTCTCTTTATCGTCATGTTCTTCTCCTTGTCTGAATTTTTAACACTACATAGCTGCAAAACAGCTTGTAATCTTAGTTAGCGGTTAAAAGGCGCTTATCATGACAGTTTTGTTACAACAATTACCCGATGTAAATCATGGAAATTAAAATAGACTTTCACTGGCAACTGACCCAGCACGGAAAACCGCATCACATTGATGACATTCTGTTTCAGATGCTGGAAGCCATTCAGCAAGAAGGATCGTTAAAACAAGCCACCGACAAACTTGGCGTGTCATATCGCTTTGCCTGGGGTTTATTGAATAAATGGGAAGCCCTGCTGGGGCAGCCCTTGGTCATTCTCGAACGAGGTCGTGGCGCCAGATTGGCTGTGGTCGGAGAAAAGCTAATGCATGCGAACCGGCATCTCAGCGCCTCATTTTCTCCGGAATTGGATAACTTTTCCACAGAATTGAAACGTGAATTTGAAGCCATATTAGATCATAGCCCCCGCGATACATTTAAAATTTTTACCAGTCATGGTCTAGCCGTTGGTGCACTGAAAGAATTACTCGATCAGCAATCTGACTTTTTATTGGATTTACATTTTCACGGCAGTCAGGAAAGTCTGAAAGCATTAAAAGCTGGTGATTGTCATATTGCAGGCTTCCATCTTCCGATTGGCGAGTTAAGACGTCACTTAATGAGCGACTATTTAAAACTGCTTGATGAAAAACAACATCAATTGATCTATGTGGTTCGTCGTAATCAAGGTCTGATGGTTACTAGGGACAACCCGAAACACATCAACGATCTCAGCTCGCTGACTCAGGATGGAGTCACTTTTATCAACCGGCAAACGGGGTCGGCCACCCGCACGTTATTTGATCAACTTCTTGTAGCGAATGCTATTTCCAGTGACCATATTAAAGGCTATTCACATGAAGAGTTCACACACATGGCAGTGGCAGCCATGGTGGCTAGTGGTGCTGCCGATATTGGCTTCGGTATCGCTCCCATTGCCGATAAATTCAATCTGGAGTTTATCCCCTTGGTATGGGAACACTACTGCTTGGCAGTACCGCAGCTATTAGTGGATGACCCAAGAGTACAGGCCATTATCAGTTTATTGAAAAGCCCGTCTTTCCATCGAAAAGTGAAAGATTTTAAAGGCTATGACACAACACGTTCTGGTCAGCTTGTGAGCTTTGATGAAATCTTCGCTTAACTACGCTGCCAGTGCCCGCTTTTCCCACCCGCTTTTTCCAATAGACGAATATTGGTCATCGTCATACCTTTATCAACCGCTTTACACATATCGTAAATGGTCAGAAGCGTGACTTGTACCGCGGTAAGCGCTTCCATTTCTACGCCCGTTTGACCACTGGTTCCCACTGTTGCCCGGCAATGTATGGAAGCTGTTTCACTGTCTAAGACAAAATCGACTGACACCTTGGTCAACGCCAATGGATGACATAATGGCACTAAATCCGCTGTTTTTTTCGCCGCCATAATCCCAGCAATCCGGGCAATCCCTAATACATCGCCTTTTTTATGTCCGCCCTGTTCTACTAAATTAAAGGTCTCCGGTAACATAACGATGGTGCCCTCAGCAATGGCAACACGGTCTGTCGTGGCTTTACCGCCGACATCAACCATATGTGCTTCACCTGCTTGATTAAAATGGGTCAAATCCGTCATCGCAAATGTTATCCTCTAACTTTAAATTAGCTGAAACGATCAACCAGATGAGTATTCAAGTCAAATTTTTTGCCAGTCTTCGAGAAAAACTCGGTCAAGCCGATATGGAACTGACTACTGCCAGTACCGCTCTAGATGCATGGAATCAGGCCACCCAAAATAAGCCTGTGCCGGATAATCTGCTTGTCGCTATCAATTTAGACTACGCAAAACTCAACACACCAGTACAAGACGGCGATGAAGTCGCCTTTTTCCCACCGGTAACCGGAGGCTAATATGGCGAGTTGGGTAAGTGACCATCTTATTGAGCCGTGGCAAATCATTGCTGAGCAACAGTCAGCGCAGAACTTAGCAGGTCAGTATGGCGCAACGGCCAGCTTTATCGGTTCTATGCGAGACTTTAGTGATCGTACTGATATAAAAAAGATGGTGCTTGAACATTACCCAGCGATGACCGCCCGCTACCTGGAAAAGTTAGAAGATATGGCAAGGCAAAAATGGCCATTACTCGATTGTCTGATAGTTCATCGTGTCGGGGAAGTCCATCCCGGAGATGCCATTGTCGTCATTGCTTGCTGGTCAGCGCATCGTCGTGCCGCGCTGGATGCTTGTGACTGGTTAATTGAAGAGCTGAAGTACAAAGCACCGTTCTGGAAAAAAGAGTTTACGAATGAAGGTGGACATTGGGTCACAGGGAACACTGATGGCCACTAACAAACAAGGAAAGTCATTATGATTACAGCATTGTATGCCAGCCTCTGCGCCTTACTGATTGTCAAATTATCACTGGGCGTTATCGCCGTCCGTCGCAAGCATAAAATCGGCTTGGGTGACGGTGGTAATGATGAATTACAAGCCGCTATCCGTGCCCAGGGAAATGCTACCGAATATATTCCCATCACCTTAATTTTGATGTTTCTACTGGAAAATATTGTGGTGTATAACTGGATCATTCACCTTGCCGGCATCACATTGCTAACCGGTCGGATCATTCATGCTATTGGCATCAAAAACCAGGATATAAAAAAGCGTGTTCTTGGCATGAAAATCACGCTTTATCTGATTATTGCCTTATCGATATTAAATATCGTCTATTTTGCTTTAGCCTATTTGATGCCGATCAATTGACTTTAATCGCTACTTAAACCGAGCTCATCCCAGATAGCATCAATGCGTTTGACCACTTCAGCATCTCGCACGATCGGCCGTCCCCATTCTCTATCGGTTTCACCCGGCAGTTTATTGGTGGCATCCATACCCATTTTAGAACCCAGTCCTGAGACCGGCGAAGCAAAGTCTAAATAATCAATGGGTGTATTTTCTACCAGCGTGGTATCCCGGGCAGGATCCATCCGCGTGGTGATCGCCCAAATCACATCTTTCCAGTCTCTTACATTGACATCATCATCCACCACAATCACAAACTTGGTGTACATAAACTGACGCAGGAAAGACCATACCCCCATCATCACGCGTTTGGCATGGCCGGGATACTGTTTTTTCATGCTCACCACAGCCATTCGGTAAGAACAGCCTTCTGGTGGTAGATAGAAATCAACAATTTCTGGAAATTGTTTTTGTAATATCGGCACAAACACTTCATTCAAGGCAACACCAAGAATAGCCGGTTCATCTGGTGGACGACCGGTATAGGTACTGTGGTAAATCGGATTCTGCCGTTGTGTTATTCGTTCGATAGTAAAGACAGGAAAGCTATCCACTTCATTGTAATAACCCGTGTGATCGCCATACGGCCCTTCTGGAGCCTTATCATCGGGATAAATAAAGCCTTCCAGTACAATTTCCGCATTAGCCGGTACTTGTAAATCATTACCCATACATTTGACTAATTCGGTTTTACTGCCACGCAGTAACCCTGCAAAAGCATATTCGGACAAAGTATCAGGCACAGGTGTAACAGCACCTAAAATGGTGGCAGGATCGCAACCCAAAACCACGCTAATAGGAAACGGCTCTCCCGGATGGGTCTGTTGCCATTCTTTAAAATCCAGTGCACCACCACGATGTGATAACCAGCGCATAATCACTCGATTTTTGCCGATGACTTGTTGGCGATAAATGCCCAAGTTCTGCCGTTCCTTGTGCGGGCCTTTGGTCACCACCAGCCCCCAGGTAATTAAAGGCGCGGCATCTTCCGGCCAACATAGTTGGATTGGATACTTTGCCAAATCAATATCATCGCCTTGAAGCACCAACTCCTGACACGCTGCCTTTTTGACTAGCTTGGGTGACATGGTCAGCACTTTTTTAAAGATGGGGAGTTTCTCCCACGCATCTTTCATGCCCTTGGGTGGTTCAGGTTCTTTCAGAAAAGCGAGTAACTTACCGATTTCACGTAAAGCCTCGACAGAGTCTTCTCCCATCCCCATCGCCACTCGTTTGGGTGTACCAAACAGATTCACTAACGCAGGAATATTAGATCCTTTCGGATTTTCAAACAGTAATGCCGGACCACCGGCTCGTAATACGCGATCAGCAATTTCCGTCATTTCCAGTGCAGGATCGACTTCGGTTTTAATCCGTTTTAATTCACCCTGCTGTTCCAGGCCATTGATAAAGTCACGTAAATCGGTGTATTTCATTCAGTTACTCAGTTAACTACAGATTCAAGCTCTGATGAGCTTACGTCAGAATCTTACTGGATAACAAAGATCGGCTAAAGCCATAATACAAAGTATCTATCTAAAACACGCCTTTTTGCTACTCAACTCATATTAGAGTCGTCGCCAAGCATATTGAAGAAATTCAGTAATACCGACATTATGTCCGCCAAGTTTAATAATCTCAGCTCAAATCATGACAGAACATTACCAATATCAATCGAGACAAATTGAAAAAAATCCAGCGAAAGAATTCCGTTTTGGCGAGGGTCGAATTAGCTGTTATTTATCGTTTACACTCAGTGTATTAAGCCTTTTGGCCGTACTGGCCTATCTATATCCAGCTTATTTAACAACCGCCGCTCTGCGCGAGGTCTATGATGCTGAACAGTTACAACAAGTTTTGAAATACGCTATGTATTTCTCATTATTTTTTGCTGTATTGACCTTTGTCTTAAACAAGGGCAAATACAAAGCGTATGGTTTAGGCGCTATCACTTTAACCTTAATCGGCTTTGCTTTAGGTGGTTACAGCATCCCTATCGGTAATGTAGAGCCAAAAGAATTATCTTTGGGCATCGATTGGTTAATCCTGGCCTTTTTGGGTTCCGTTGCTATTTTCATGACAATGGAAAAGCTGTTTCCCAAATATCGAGATCAAGTTATCACCCGCCCTGAGTGGGGAATCGATATGTTTTATTTCTGCTTTAACCATCTGGCTATCTCCGCGATTTTGATTTTTGCCAACTATCATGCCAGCCATTTTGATTGGGCCGTGAATCCATCGGTGCAGTCTGCCGTTCAAGCTATGTCCGTTTGGTTGCAAGTCATATTAATTGTCCTGGCAGCAGACTTTGTATTGTATTGGGAGCATCGGGCCTATCATGAAGTTAAAACTCTCTGGCCTATTCATGCGGTTCATCACTCTGTTGAACATCTGGACTGGTTAGCAGGATCCCGTGGTCATTTTGTGCAGGTATTTTCCGAACGCGCCATGGTAATGATCCCACTCTATTTACTGGGTGCGGATGAGTCGGCATTAAATATATATGTCACCTTTGCTGCTCTTCAGGCCATTCTGATTCACTGTAATGTGGATATTCCTTTTGGCCCCCTCAAGTATCTTTTTGTCACACCACAATTCCATCATTGGCATCACAGCTCAGAGAAACCGGCTATTGATACCAACTACTCAGCTCACACAGTGTTGTTTGATCGCTTATTCGGTACCTATCATCTCCCAGGAATTTACTGGCCTGCCGAATACGGCACAACAGTTCGGCTACCACGACATATTCTCGGACAGACTTGGTACCCGATCTATCGCTGGAAACAACGGCTAGGCAAAAAAGTCTCTTGAATAATGACTATTGGGTCTAAGATAACTTAGGCCTATAATGAAAAATAATTAAATCAGTCAGTTGGAGGTTGTTATGGCTGGAGGATGGTCCCGAGATGGGGCAGTACAAGATCAAATAGATGCCAGTGTTGATGACGCGATTCAACAAGCGCGCTCACGTTTACCACAAGGCGAAAGTCTGACGCATTGTGAAGAATGCGATGCTGAAATACCTGAAGGTCGTCGTAAGGCCATTCCTGGCGTTTACCTGTGCGTGAAATGCCAACAGGAAATAGATAACGAAAATAAAGCCGCTAGTATGTTTAACCGGCGAGGCAGTAAAGACAGTCAACTACGCTGAGTAGAAATGTACTCAAATAAAAGGGTATACGGATTTAATGGTTGATGGGGCACCTTCACCCCATCAATCTGATACCACCCTCAGATGGTTGATAGATCGACTCCGTAGTTGAGTTCCTCTGCGAAGTCCGGCAGTCCGTAACCGATGGTTTTCTTGTAGAAAG
>NZ_JBSXOF010000009.1:0-17020 GCF_056859315.1 Methylophaga sp. F-2 | reverse complement strand
CCTATCAATATATTGGATTGAGGGCATTTCGAGACCGACGATTACGATTAAAAAAACGAGAGTGGGAAGCAGCGAATAAAAAAATACAGTTGTTGATGCAGGTGCCAGTTTATGACTAGATTATTTGTGGGGATCCGTCAGTGGCTGCCCCCTTGATTCCTTCACACCATATTATCCAATCAATTTATTGGCTTGAGAGCTTTTAAGGATCGTCAGTTGAGACTAAAACAGCGAGATTGGCTGGCTGCTCATTCAAAGATACAACAATTAATGGCCAAACCGTTAGGTATGATGAGCTGAATTTTGTGGGGATCGGTCACAGTCTGACCCCATTGGTCCACTGGCCCCTTGATTTTCCGACTTAAGCGAATGGTTATGTCTGCTTGCCTGAGTTTTCGGATTCTAGATGAGAGGTATAAGAGAAATTCTGAAACTCCACCTTGAACATCGAAGCGCTTCGCTCCCCCTGCCAAAATTTCACGTTCGGATTTTGACCTTGTAGCACCAAGCATATTATCTCCAGCACATCGCGAGGCATATTCGGCCCAAAGTAAACGCCAGTAAGCGCTTCTGCCGGGTACGTGTACGGAGTGCCTGCCTCACTGTGAATGCACCTCCACTCACGCTCATATTTCCATGCCTTGGATTTTGTGCAAAAAAGGTCAAGGACTTCTCTTCGCTCTCCATCTGCGAAAACGCTCAAAGCATTCAGCTTAGGCATCTCGTCGACATACTTTACCTTTTTCGCCTTTTCAAAAAGCTCCGTTTCGGTATCGAACTCGAGGCAAAATCCTTGATATTTATCGGCATAGTGGGCCCACATCAAAAGCTCGTCGTTGACCTCAGAGAAGCAAGAAACGCCGCGATTTTCGATGAACTTTTCAATGATATCTTCACAGGCTGACCTAGCTGCTCTCATCAACATCGGCTTCAGATCCGCCGGAGGTTTTTCCTCTAATGCTTGCTTCACATGAGGTGGCCACGGCTTGGACAGATAGATCGACCTAAATTTTTCAATTTCGCTGGGGTCTATCTCGTGAATATCAGCCTTCAGTGCGCAATCATATGGATCGTTAAAGCCTGAGGGTGGCCCGAAATACACAACTTGGTTCTTAAGATTGAGAAGCGACTGTATGGTGAAAGCTTCGTATTTATACAGTTTTTTCGGAAGACCCAAGCTTGCCATAACGTTTCAATGTGGGGCTGTCGAAACGCAGTGAAGAAAGTCCCACACCATTGACTTGTTAGGCATTTTTTTCACCTCGGCGATTGAACTCTACGGTTCTTTTACCAAAACGACCCCGACCATGACCAAACCACATAGCACCCGTGAAGTATATGACACTGATGGTACTCCCAACCACTACCCAATTGATGCCATTATTGTTAGTTGTACTAAAAGTTATATTCTCCATAAAGTACTTTGCGCCAAGCAAGAGCCATATGGTGGTAATAAAGTAACTAACTATTTCATTGATTTTGGAAACAGAAAAAGTATCTTTAACTGAGACAGTTTTATAGAGTGGTCCTGTAACTAAATCTTCTAGCATATCTACATGATTTTCCCAATTTCGCTGCCATGATTTACTACCATTGTTAATTAGCGCCCAAGCAAATGCAGTAACAAACCCTATGCAAATGACACAATAAAGGACCTCGGTATTTTTAGCATAAAAACTTGAACTAAATACTCCAAAGTATGCGGCAAATGATGCAACTTGGAATGCCCAGAAATAAGTTGCCCTTCTCCAATAATTCTCGATCTCGAAATTCTTTGCCGACCAAGCAACATCATACGCTTTGAGAATTTTCTCTTCCGAGCTGTTTTCTATAAACGTACGAAAATACTCATCTTCAGTTACTTTCCTTAGGTCAGGTTCTTCCTCCTTATAGAAAAACTTCCAAATTTTACGTAATAGTTTGATAGTGTTCTCCATATGCCTAACAGTGTCTTTCATGAAGCCGTTGGCTTCATAATAAATATTAAAGAAGTCGCTTCATAATTCGGATTTAAAATTCTCAACCATCTGTTTTTTAATGAAATATCGATTATTTTTTTTGATAAATAGAGCCAAAAAGTAGAACTAGGTTGGAAAATTAGAGCCAAGACTTTGTTATCTTTGGAATGAATTTGTTTCACGGAAGAGGCAATTAGCATGGCAAAATCTCCATTTTTGAGTTCAATCGAATCCTTCATGCTGACGAGGCGATATAGTCGTCGAACAGTTAAAACCTATCTGTATTGGATTAAATATTTCATAGTTTTTAATGGCAAGCAACATCCAAAAGAATTAAGTGACCGACACATAGAACAATTCTTAACGCATTTAGCAGTGAACCGGCATGTATCTGCATCAACCCAAGCAATCGCACTAAATGCCATTGTCTTTATGAAAACAAAGTTTTTAGCATAAGAAGTGGGTTATGTGGCGTCCTTCAAAAAATCAAACCGGAAGAAAAAATTACCCGTTGTTTTAACTATTGACGAAATCAGTTGTTTAATTGCAAAGCTATCAGGTGTGAAAAAGCTGATGGTTTCATTGTTGTATGGCTCGGGTTTAAGGCGGATGGAGCTTTTACGTTTACGAGTGAAGGATGTCCAGTTTGATCTGAGCCAATTGCACGTATGGGATTATAAAGGTGCCAAAAGTCGCATTGTCACTTTAGCGAAAGAGTTACATGTACCACTGAAAGCTGAAATTAAGCGTGTCGATAGACTCTTGAAAAATGATCTATCAAATCCTCAGTATGCTTAGTCATCTGACTGCCTTTGCTTGTTAAGTTGGATTTCTCTTAGTTGCTCACTGATTTCTTTCAGTTTTTCTTCGGGATCTGTTTTCTCAATGCGTTGAACACAACCCAACGATTTGAATAAATAGAAAATAAAACCTAAGTAGCCAACAATTCCTAGGATTGGAATGATACTATTGAAAATTAACCCCAGAGCAAACCATATTAAGCCGGTAAAAAAAGCTCTACTAGCTTGGTACAACAGGCCAACTTGAAAATTAGTACTTAGTTGTTTGTCACCATTATAGTGGGCCTTTAGTCCAGCATATTTTTGCCACAGAATATTAAGCTGATCCTCTTTTGCTTTGGAAGAATACGATGAGAATGCGTCAGCCAATTTTGATGATAACTTTTGGCCAATTAGTAAAATTAACCAAAACAAGCCGGAGCCCAATGCTCCCTGAATGATAAGTGGCCAATCTGACACGGTCTTTACTAGCTCTTCCAATATTCACTCCATAGGTAACTTATCAGTTTGTTTTTCTGTGGCTACTGACTTCATAATAATTCATTTTTCAATATCCCTAATATACTGATTATTAATGACAGAGATTACATATCCATAGAAGAACTAAAATATTTCACAATTTTTGATACTAAGCAATAAAGCGGAATAAATTATCCCTTGCCATAACCATTCACAGGTTTAAATTTGAAGCATTCCCCCCCTCAAGCTACTATCTGATTTTCTCCAAGAAAAATACTTATGAAACGAAGCAAAGAAGACGCAGCGAAAACTCGACAGAAAGTGATTGATGCGGCGTTAAAGTTATTTGGTCAGCGTGGTTACAGTGGCACGACATTACGGTTGATTGCTGATGAGGCGGGTTGCTCGCGTGGGCCGATTTACTGGCACTTTGCTAATAAAGAAGAGTTATTTGAAGAGATTTTGGCCTATTCTCAGGCGCCATTAGAAAAGCTCATTGCTCAGTGTGATGATAGTCAGGAGCCCATCGAAGCGGCGAGTAACTTTGCCCGCCAGTGGCTGAGTTTATTATTTGAAGATACCTATTACCGCCAGTCATTTGAGATTTTGTTGAATAAAACCGAATACACGGAATCAGTATCGCCTTCACTGGAAAGGGAAAGAGCGTTAACGGTGTCGCTTATCAGCACTTTTGCATGCTTTGTTGATCGCTATCGTCAGCAGTCAAAAAGTCAGGCCAGCACGGATAGTCAGGTGGTGGCGATTTCGATGTATAGCTATTTGATGGGTGTGACACAAAGCTGGATGGTGAATCCCAAGCTTAATCAGCTTGAGGCGAATATCGAGTTTTATGTGGCCGAGTTTGTGCGTTTATTACAAAGCCCTCAGTAGCGACCAAGGGCTTTGGTTTTATTAAAATGCTGTCAGAAAACTCAAGGCATCCACACCGACTGCTCTTCCCTCTTTTAATGAGGTAGTGACTTCGTCATCGCCATATTCTTCAGCATAAATACGTGCCACACGATGTTTATGATAAGAACGGGCTTGCTCCCAGAAAGTCAGCGTTTGTGGTGCGACTTTTTCACCCATTTCTTTATGTAAGGCTGGCAGCTCATACCAATTCAGAATCGGTTTTTGATGGTGAGCATTGTGATAACAAAAATTCAGCACCAGCATATTCAGCCACGGATAGCGGTGTGACAATAAGTTGCTGTAGGTATTGGCCTGCTCGTACTCAAAATCACGACGATGAGGGAACACGGCATCCGGATCATCCAGGTTAAAAATGACTTCGTAGTTATGCTGATAACAGTCCATAAAGCGTAATACTGTGAACAACACGAGCTGAGCGACAGCATATAATACAAAGGCTTTCACGCTGATCAATAACACCGCCAGCAATAACGCGCCTCTGATTAATACCACTGTCAAAACCCGAGCACGTTGATCACGCTTTGATTCAATCGCCCATGGTGCAAACACCAGCATGGTGTGCATCATAATTTCTATGGCTGGAATGTATGCCCACTCAGCCGCTTTAACGACCTTTTCCATCGTTGGGTGCTGTTTTAGATAACTCCGGTAATCCCAGACCACGGGATCACAGTTATCAACATGATGACGCATGTGTTTGTAACGAATATCTTCAAAACGGCCATAACAACTGCCTGTAATCCAGTTGAGTACTTTGCCCAGTTTGGCGTTGTCCTTGTTGTCTTTAAATAAGGCATTATGCCCGCAGTCATGTAAAAGATAAGCGGCGATAATCATGCCGTGGGCACAGGCCAACATGCCCAGGATATTTATCAGCCAGTTATCAGCAAACATCGCAGCCCAGCCACCAAAGTAAGTGACGGTGATGTAGGCCAATACGCCTATACTGTATTTTGCACCGGCGGGATCACGAAGTTGAAATTTTTTAGCCATGTGACACCTCAGCTAACTTGGTGGCTTTTTGCCATTGCTCGAAATGCTGCTGCTCGGTATGACTAATCCAGCGATTAATTTCCCATAAGTCTGCAATCGGTGCATTGGTAAACGGCAGATGATGCAAATAACCATCTGGCCCAAATTCTGGTGTCATGGTGGTTTCTAAATAACCACGATCTCTTTGAGCAGACCAGATCGCTTCCCAGCAACGCTGATGACTTTCTAACGCAGCTTGATATTCTGGTGCCGCAGGATGTGGCACTTGTGGCCCCTGGTCATAACCTACCCGGCTATGAATATGATGAGCATGTTGGGCGGCGAGTTCGATGGCATCCCACTCACTATCCATTAGGCGTTCACTGACCACCACCCAATGACTAAAATCACAGGTGATTTTGATATCCGGCAGGTGTTCTAAAATCGCCATGGTATTCCATGGGCAGAAGAAGCTACGACCGCGATGCGTTTCAAAGGAACACAGCACACCATGTTTGTCTGCAATATCCATGGCGGCGTTGAAGAAGTCGATACTGGTTTGAATAGGCCAGGCATCACAGCCACCCATCACATTTACAAATTTGGGTTTGAGTGATTTGCCTAAAATGATTTGTGATTCCAGGTCAGATAGATGCTCTTCGACACTGGCTCGACGTCTTGGTACATAAGAACCAGCGGTGCAGACTTCCTGAATCCATTCAATATTATGTTTTGCGAGAGCCGCTTCAAGAGCAGGAAAATGGCTTGGGTCATCATGTTTGGCAGGCGCTTCCAGCCCTGAAAATCCGGCCTCTTTCGCCATGATAATCGCTTCTTCGATAGTGCCTGTGTGACCCCAAACTGTTTTGAAATTCTTTAGCTTCATCGTCATCTGTGACTGGCTCTTAATTAGTTAACATAACAGTGGACGAGCAAACAACATGCCAACATGTATGTATAAATAACAATATGTTTCAAAGCCTTACCATGGTTGACCTTAGAGGATAATAGCTTGATTGTTATATTTGACAATAGTAGAAAACAGCGTCTCTTTTGCACTTAGATTGTGCTGCCGGTGTTAACTTTTGGGGCATTATCTTCACAGCACTGCCCTTCAGTCACTAATAAAACTTTACCTAACTAAACCCGCATTAACAGAGGCGCTCAATATAATTAGCATCGAACAAAAATCTGTTTATTTTATTAAGGACACCTATATGACGAAGCGTTTCATTTTAGCTACTGCGCTTTGCCCACTTTTATTCGTATCACTATCCAGTTATGCCATGCCGCCTGGCGGACCGGGACCAGGACCGGATCGTGGACCACATTTCATCGTGCATGATGGTTACCACCATGAACGTCCTGGACGAATCCCTCCCTATTATTTTGGTTATTCTCTGCCGCAAGGCGTAGCACTGGCATTACTGGCAGGTGTGACTTATGCCGTCGTAGATGGCATGTATTACTACCGTAAAGAAGGTGACAGATACGTCTATGTGTCTACCCCACCCGCCGGCACCTACACCGTGGTTGAAAAAGCAGCTTCCACTACTTCATCAAGTGCTTTGGAGCCGGGAACGATTGTTAGCCAGTTACCGAAATCAGCCAAAAAAGTTGAGTATCAAGGACAGGCTTATTACGTGGTTGGTGAAAACTGGTACTTACCTGTTTCTGGAAACAGTATTGGAAATTATGTTGTCGTAACAAATCCACTTCGCTAGTTCATTATTGATAAGGATTTAATATGCATAATCAGCTTAAATCAGGTTTATTTATTGCACTTTTTCTTTGCACGATGGGAGTGAGCTATGCTGCTGAAGACCGAATGGATCCAGCTGCTCTCGAAAATGCAATGAAGTCATGTCGTGATTCAGCCAAGGGCAGTGTTGAACTATTTGATAGCTGTATGCAACAAAAAGGATTTAACCATCAGCCTCCACCCAGCATACCTGCACCACCGAAAGAAGTGGATGAGAAACTTAAGTCCGCGATACAGGACTGCCATGAAACAAGTAAAGCTGACCTGGCAGCTTTTGAGTCATGCATGGAGACCAAAGGGTTTAATAAACCCAGAATAGAGACACCTAACTAAGTTCAGTTTTCCAAAGATCGACATGGATGTCGATTTTGCCAGTTTGTGATATTGGCGTGTTCAGATCTCACTAGTATTGATAGCAGAAAATCACTACTACGAGGTCACCATGAATCACGCATTAGAAACATCTTATAAACCCGAAACCACACCCGGCGTTACGCCAAGCCATCCACTTGATCCATTAACCATTGAAGAGATTGCCATCGCTTCTGATTTACTTAGAAGAGAAAAAGGCTTGGGCGCTGAGTGTCGTTTCCCTTATGTGCAACTTGAAGAACCTTCAAAAGCCGAAGTATTAGCCTTCGAGGAAGGCCAAACATTTTCACGTCGTGCTTTTGCTGTGGTACTGGATAAAGCATCTGGTGCCATTCATGAAGCCATGATTGATCTGAATACCAACACCATTACACGCTGGGAACAGATTGACCCTGAAGTCACCGGACAACCGGCGATTATGATGGAAGAGTTCTTCACCTGTGTGGATATCGTCCAGGCCGATCCGGGCTTTATTGAAGCCGTTAAGCGTCGTGGATTAACCGATAAAGATATTGAAACCATTCAAATTGACCCTTGGTCATTTGGTTACTTTGGCGATGATGAGAAATACCGTGGCCGACGTTTAATGCGTGGCGTGGCATTCGTCCGTGATGATATTGTCGATAATGGTTATGCCCGCCCTATTGATGGTCTGGTGGCGATCATCGATTTAAATGAAGGCAAGGTCATCGAGTTGTTAGACGATGGTCAGAATATCCCCGTCCCCAAAACTAAACACAATTACGACACTCCGTCTCTCGCTAAACCGCGTGACGATCTCAAACCTCTACAAATAACACAGCCTGAAGGCGTCAGTTTCACCGTTGATGGCTGGAAAGTTAACTGGCAGAAATGGCAGTTCCGTTTGGGGTATAACCCTCGCGAAGGCCTGGTGTTAAATCAGTTAAGTTATCAGGATGGTGATCGTTTACGGCCTATTATTTATCGCGCCAGTATCAACGATATGGCGGTGCCCTACTCTGATACCAGTCTTAATCATTACTGGAAATGTGCATTTGATGGTGGTGAGTATGGTCTTGGTCGCTTAGCCAATCAGCTTGAGCTGGGCTGCGACTGTCTGGGCGCGATTCGCTATTTTGATATTCCAACCGTCGATGATAATGGCGTGCCATTCTTGATGAAAAACGCGGTCTGTATGCACGAGGAAGATTACGGCACACTGTGGAAACATTACGAGTTCCGCAGTGAAACCTACGAAATGCGTCGTTCACGTCGTCTGGTGATCAGTTTCTTCTGTACCGTGGGTAACTATGATTACGGGTTTTATTGGTATTTATATCAGGATGGCACCATTCAACAGGAAACCAAGCTGACCGGCATTATTCAGACAGGTGCACTGGTTCCTGGTGAAAAACCCAAATTTGGTGGCATGGTCACGCCCGAAATCTATGGCCCAACCCATCAACATTTCTTCAGTGCTCGTCTGCATATGATGCTCGATGGCGAAAATAATTCCGTGGTCGAAACCAACTTCACACCACGGGAAATGGATGAACAAGAAAATCCCTGGGGTAATGTGTTTAACACCGAAACCACTGTCTTTAAAACCGAACTGGAAGCCGCTCGCGAAGCCAATGGTCAGACTGGACGGTTCTGGAAAATCATCAACCCAAACAGCATTAATGCCGTGGGTAATCCTACCGGATATAAACTCGTTGCTGAGCATAATCCGGTGATGCTGGCTCATGATAAAAGTTATGTAGCCCAACGTGCCGGTTTTGCTAAAAAGCATTTATGGGTCACGCCGTATGATCCGGCTGAAATGAATGCGTCTGGCTTTTATCCTAACCAGAATAAAGGTGAAGGTTTACCGTATTACATACAGAAAGATCGTCCGATAGAAAACACCGATATCGTGGTCTGGCATACCTTTGGTCATACCCATGTCTGTAAACCTGAGGACTTCCCTATCATGCCAGTGGAGTATGTTGGCTTCACCCTGAAACCGAATAACTTCTTTATGGGTAATGCGGCGATGGATGTGCCTGCTGAGGGCAATAATCACAGCGTTGATACGGTAACTGGTACCGTGAAATCCGGCTCAAGCTGCTGCTCAAGCTAGACTGATGTGGTTAAGTTTGATTGATCTCTTGTGCAGCGTGGTAGTCATTATCACGCTGCAACAATGGGCTGTTAAGCGAACGCTACTGGCAAAGCCCGGATTATTCTTCACGGGTAATCTGGTGTTTTTGCTCGGTATGCTGCCGTGGTTTGATGAGCTGGCACGCTACTCTATCAGTTTGCATAGTCTGCAAAGCGTGCTGGTACATCATTTTGCTCCATTGTTATGGATTGGTTCATTACATCATCTTCAAACAGCTGATATGACAAGGGATAAAACCTTATCTCACTGGCCTATTACACTGTTGATGAGTCTGTTTGCTTTACTGACCTGGGTGTGGATGTTGCCTTCATTTCACCCCTTATTAATGCAAAGTTCACTGGTCTACAGTGGCATGAAGTGGTTGATGGCTTTAAGTGGTTTAGCATTATGCTTATCGATGTTAAGTCAGCATTACCAGACACGTTATTGGCAGAAGTTAAACAACATAACAGTCGTGATGCCATTATTGTTATGGGGATTGTTGATGTTTATTTTCCCAACGATGTACAGCGCGACACATACTGATCACCACCACCATCATATGATGAGTACATTACCAAGCTGGCTTCAAATGTCACCGATCCAGGATCAATTCATTGGTGGTCTGATATTCGTTGTGTCTGGTTTTCTCTACTGGCAATCAAACGCGATCAGCGTAACGTTTTCGCGTCATGCTCGGCGTCTCTCCAAATAAACGACGATATTCCTGAGAAAAATACCCCATGTGGAAAAAGCCATAATTGGCGGCGATATCCGTGACCGGGAGATAGCTTTTTGTCAGTTCCCGTCTGGCTGCATTCAACTTAACAGCTCGCAGATACTGCATAGGTGAAGTGCCGGTGGCCTTGTGAAAGCTGTAATTTAAGGTGCGGTGTGGGATGTTCAATGCTTTGCAAATATCTACAATACTCGCGCAACTGCCTTCGCTTGAAGCGACATAATCGTGACAACGCTGCACGATATAATTATGTTGATTTCCAAGCCGTTTTAGCTGACTGTTATCCTTATCATCTGCTTCATAAATCGTTAATGCCAGTTGGATAAGTTTATCTTCCGTCGCTTTTAATATCAGTTCTGCATTAGCGGCAGTCTGCGAAACGGTCTTTAAACTCTCAATCAATTCAGACAGTTGCTGACGTAAGTTCACCAAAAATGCAGGAGCGGTTTTTATACCGTAACTTTTTTTAAAACCTATCAAGCGTGTGTAAGTTTCATGACTCAGTAGTTCAGCTAAACGCTCATGGTCAATCGAAATAATGCTGTAATCGAGTTCTTCAGGCCCAACGAAAGAAAAGTCACTTTCATAGGGTAATAAGGTAATACCTGAGGCCATAATCTGCCGTGCTTGCTCAGAAGCATCACTCGGTTCAACATGATGAGGAATCATCATACTAATCTTGCCCATTGGCGTATGAGTATCCTGAACAACGCTCTGTTTCATGCGCTCTCGGAACACCCGGACAGCATCCATCTGAATATCTTCAAGAAAGCCTTCAAATTTACCGGAGCTTAACTGATCGTATTCCTGAGGCCAGTCCTGTAACGAATGAGCATGTTGATACACATCATCAAAAACGGCTGATTGACTGAACATAATGCATACACCAATTATGACTAATAATAGGATGTAAGCAAAAAATGAACCGCTGTCTGTCTAAGCAAGAAGGAAGCGTTTCAAATAAGATTTTCTCTAATAAATACAATAAGTTTGATATTTAGGAACAGCTGTAAGATAACAGCAATCAAGCTATTTCAGTGCCCTGATTTGGGGCATTTTCAGAGCAATGTTTAAATATCGGGCATCAATGAATTGAAAATGATAAAAACATTAAGCGACAGTAATCGGCTCATCGATCAATTTATCGATGTTGAAATACAGGCAATCTGGTGAATTGTCGCGTGTATATATTCCATCAAGCACTTTGCCAATCTGACTTAACTGAGCCAAAGCACCAGCATTACTCGCCTGAAACTCACTGGCATCATATGTCACGACATCGTTAATTTCATCGATTAACAGGGCAAATCTGGGCGTTTTGCCATCATCGGTTACGAATAACAACACTTGTCTCATAGCCGCTTGTAAATGTTCAATAACGCGACTAAATAGTGTCTTCATTCGCTGGATAGTGGCGCCGCGTTCACGATGCAACAACTCGATGGCTTCATCCGTATTGCCACTGTCGCGAAGTGTCAGCAATCGTTCTGCCGTTTCATAAAGTGCCTGCTGATTGACATCAAATAATGCCAGCAGATCCATTAAGGTTTCATCTCTGGCGTGAAATTGTTTTCGCCATTGACTGAATTTGCAGTTTTTTAATTCGGTGGGATATTTAAACTCACCACCACCAGTAATGACAGCTTCAAGCGCATTCATCCAGTCGATATGCTGTTGCTCATAATGTCTTAGCTCATCAATCACTGCTAATTTACTATCGATACCTGAAGTAACACCAACTCGGTGAGCGAAGTCCAGAACGGGCACGACAATACCCTGATATTTAATCACCCCTTTCAGACCACGTTCTTCCACAGGGACTTTCTGGATTGCATCAACATCCTGTCCCAGCATCAACACATAGTCGACGTTGAGACCAAACATCATATCTTCAATAAAGAAGGTGAAAACCTGCCTTTTCTCTGATGCTTTAGTAGCGTTAGTCGTTTGAGCAGAATGCAGTGCCATGTGCTGTCTCCATCCAAAAGCTGTCTGTTTATATAGAGCTATATCGGCTGTTTAAACTGATACTGAAACAAATTTATTTTTATCAGTGCAGGTCAGCTCTTAATCGGGCTTCATCAATCTGTGCCCCGAGTCGTCCACAGACAAATCGCAAATCCAGCTCCGCATTTTCCAGACAACTGGTTGCTCCCGGTGAAGGCGTCATATTAAAGACGATACCGGTGCCTGGATTGATTTTCGCTTCACCCAGCATCAACTGAGATGATTTTTTATCAATCAGTTGAGGACGTACCCCGCCAAACCCTTTAGCAAAGGTCACATCTTTTAATTGCAGAGAAGGTACGATTTTGCGGGCATCTTTCATAAATAACCAGCGACGAAGCAGAGGTACTTCAAACAGGAAGTTTTTCAGAATGTAATTACGGATGTCTTTGACCTTAAATAGATCCCAGAACACTTTCATCACTCGTGAATCCAGCTTTAATACCCGCAGGAACTCAAAAAATGTTTTGCTGTTGTAGCGTTCCAGCATCGGTAATAACAGTGCTGTTGGTCCAAAGCGGGTTTTGCCTTCAATCAACACATCCGGATCACCATGAACGGCTGCAAATGGCAGTTTATCGTTTTGTACGGTGTAAACCTTACCGTTTAACAATGGTGGCGTGAAATAAAAACTACCAGCAACAGGTAAGCAGGAAAACTCCAGTCCGTAGCCCATTTGCTGGGCCAGTAACAAACTATGACCACCCGCTGATACCACCACTGTTTTTGCCTTGATAACAGCACCTTCAGTGACAATCGAAAACAGACCATCTTTTTCAATAATGTCCTGTACATGACTGTTCATGTAGAGATGCGGAGTTTTATCTGTGCGTTTTTGTGCCTGTTCCACAAAACTTTCAGCCAAACGCTGGTAATCAACTGCCGAGTATTCATCAAGAACCGCTAATGCGACACAAGGCTCTTCTCGAAACTTGCCATCCACCATCACCACATTAGGTTCAATTTCGGCAATTTGCTCTTTTTCCAACAGTTGCATGGAAGTGAAAACAGTACGAAAACGCTCGAAACGCTCACGTAACATCGCACATTCTTTTTCACCCACACCTAATACCATTTTGGGGTATTTAAAAATGATTTCGTCCCGCTCAGGCAGATCGTCAGCGTAATTAACAATCATCTGTGCAGAGGCTTTAACTTTAGCGGCCTTCTCCAGGGTGTAATTGGTTTCAATATCACCACAATGAAGTGTTTGACTGTTATTTCGCCCGTTAGAGTTCACCTTGGCAACATGATCATATTTTTCAATCAGAGCGATATCTTGAATGTCGGTGTATTCAGTAAGCAAATACATCAGCGCAGTACCGCATACGCCACCACCGATAATGGCTACATCATGGACTTGGTCTGTCATTTTTTATCCCAGAAAAAACTGGCGCAGATTTTAGCAGAATCAGCGTTTCATCGCAGGCAAAAAATAGCGATGAAACGCTGTTATTGATGCGAGACCCTACTTATCGTCTTTTTTCTTATTCATCTGCGAAAAAGAGGGAATAGATGACAAGATTGATTGCAAACGATCCTGCTGCTCAGATTCAGCATCCAACTCATCACTATCATCATCCTCTTCAACATCCGATGACTTTTCAAGATCCTTGATTTCTTTAAACATCTGATCCAGCTCATCATCAGAGGGCAATGGTTCTTCTGTCAGGTCCTGCCACATATCGGATACTGCAGATTTGGGATCAACCAGATTGACCGGTTCATCAACCTTATCCTCATTAAAATACTGCTCCACATCCGAAGTAGCTTGTTCTGCAGCATCAACCATTGGTGAATCATCATCTTCAGCTGGTGCTGGATACATTGCTGAAAACTGAATCGATTCATCTTCGAGCTTACGTTCATCAATAATATTGACGTCATAGGTCAGACTGGACGCAGCCTCTGAGGTTGATGCTTTTTCATCTTGTTCTGGTTCTATATCAGTCAGTTCATCTTCTACTGTCTGAGCAACCTCGTCCAGATCAAATTCTTCATCTGCATCGATGTCAGGTAGGTCAGATTCAACCTCAAACTCAGCAACAGATAAGTCCAGATCAACGTCATCGTCTGTCTCAATATCAACTAATTCCGGCTCTACCTCTTCATCTGCGAGGTTCACCGCTTCAGAGACTGGCGATTCTGTTGTTATTTCTTCAGGCTCATCATCAGAAACTGGAGTTTCAGTCACCGCCTCTTGTTCAGGTTCAGGTGTTGATTCAGCCGCTGTTTGTTGGCTACTACGTGCTTTCGCCTCAGCACGAAGTTGTGCTGTTCTGGCGCGTACTTTTTCACGCAATTCATCCAGCTCTGATCGCATTTCTGCAATTTCTTCCGAGGGTGCAGAAGGCGTATCTTCACTCGAAGCCCTTTGCTCCGGCACTTCAGTTTCAGAGTCAACTTCATCGTCCGCGTCTTCAGCTGTCATGAGGAGGCGTAAACGCTCTGCTTCTGTCTGGAAGGCTGGCTCTGGCTCTGGCTCTGGCTCTGGCTCTGGCTCTGGCTCTGGCTCTGGCTCTGGCTCTGGCTCTGGCTCTGGCTCTGGCTCTGGCTCTGGCTCTGGCTCTGGCTCTGGCTCTGGCTCTGGCTCTGGCTCTGGCTCTGCAATAGCATCCTCTACTGAATCAGCTTGTCTAGCAAAATCTTCTGCTATCGAGTCAATATCAGACGGAGTGACCTCGTTTTCCGTAAGTTCAGATACCTCAGCAGCATTCTCTGACAAAGGCACTTCTGTGTCAGCGCTATCTATCGTTACGCTCGGTTTGAAGTCAAAACTATCGCTTTTTAGGAAATCTTTTAGGCTTCTTGATTGTTTATTTTCTGTCTCAACCGGTTCAGGGCTCAGCTCTTCATCACCAGCAAATTCACTCGTGATCTCATCAATCGGTTCTTCAGTTGTAATCGGTGGAGTTAGCTCTAATGAGGCTTCATCAGCAATATCTTCACTTTCTGGAAATTCATCTATTGGCTCAACAGCAACTTGTTGTTCATCCAATGTCTGTGCAGGTTCTTCAAGCTCATCGGTCTCAAAAGCTGAAAGTGCTGAACTGTCACCTTCGATAATGTCAGGCTGATCATCTGAAGCGACATCAGGCTCTTCAATCATCTCAAGATCAATATCAGACTCAGGCTGTTCCGACATAATATTGTCAGGCTCAGCATGTAAAGTGTCTTCATCTTCCGACAGCGGGGCTTCTGTTAACTCCGGTTCATCTTCAGAAATAATGGAAAGCTCATCTGCCTCGGTCGTGTTCTCATCTACAAACGCTTCAGCAGCATCGTCATCTTCGTCAGTGATAGATGTTGCCTGTTCAAACACATCATCTGTTAACGGTTCGATATCATCACTCTCAGCAACCGCTTCCAAGTCAGCATCGGTATCAACAGCCGTTACGGATTCAATCTCAGTGATGTCTGACTCATCACTCACTGAATCAAGTTCCGGAGTCAGATCGTCTGACGGTGGTTCAATAATATCACTGGCGCTGGATTCTGTTTCCTCAACCGAGAAATCAGAAATCGTGTCTTGTATCTCATTATTATCAACATCTGACACTACATCCAGGTCAGCTTGAGTTGAGTCATCACTAGCAATTGTGGAAGAATCTTCAGGCCAGCTTTCGGCTGTTGAATCGGCTAAATCACTATCCAGACTTTCTTCGATTTCATCCTGTTCAGTCTCATTCTGAGCATCATCGGATTCATTAACAGCAGGTGTTTCAAGTTCAAAACTGGCTTCAATTTCATCAGCGGGTTCTTCAATCAGACGTTCACTTGCTGATTCAAACGAATCAGGTTCCAGCTCTGTGTTTTCAAGGACTTCACTAATTGACGCTTCCGTTGTTGCGCTTTCATCACTTTCTATCTGCTCTGGCTCAGAGGAAGTTGCTTCTTCAGTCACAAATTGTTCAGCGTCTAACTGGCTTTCTGTCTCTTCTGGCGCAGCCTCATCAACCGAGTTTTCGATATCTGCTTCAGTCTCTAATGATTCAACAGGTACTGGGACAGGTTCAGGCTCAGCATCTTCAATGGCTTCTGCAGTAGACGCTTCTGGTATTGTACTTTCATCGATGTCTGATGGCTGAGCTTCGGAAAGGACGGCTTCTTCAGTCACAGATTGTTCAGCGTCTAATGACGCAACTGGTTCTATATCGAGATGAGTATCGTCAACTGTATCAGACGCTTCAGCTTCTGCAACGGGTTCTTCTGGCGGTGAACTTTCAATATTTTCAGAGAGAAGTTCAGAATTTTCGTCAACTCCGTCGTTTACAGATGATTGCGGAATATCTAAAACCGTATCCGGTTCCGACGTTTCTACCGTTTCACTGACATCAGAAATCGACTCATCAATTTCAGATTGAAGCTCAATATTTTCAGTTAGCTCATTTTGGCTCTCATTGATTTCTGGAACAGGGCTAACCTCTTCATCCATCGTCTGCTCAGGCAGTTCAGCCTCAATATCAATATTGATCTCTTCCGATGCTTCAATATCACTCACTTGAACAGCTGATTCAGAGTCAGCGCTGTTATCACCCTCAGTTTCAGCAAGCAGTTCGTCGGCAAGGTCATGGGTATCCGCAACAACATCATCCTGAGCAGGTTCATCTATGATGTCATTCTGTTCTGCTTCTTCAGCTTGCTGCTGGATATCGACAGACGCATCTTGCGCGTCAACTTCATCTATCTGTTCTGCCGAAGGTTCAGACATTAAATCATCTTCGGAAGCCTCAGCTTGCTCAAAATCAGCCAATAATTCATCGACTGCCAAATTCTCAGTATTTTCTGGCTCTGGCTCTGGCTCTGGCTCTGGCTCTGGCTCTGGCTCTGGCTCTGGCTCTGGCTCTGGCTCTGGCTCTGGCTCTGGCTCTGGCTCTGGCTCTGGCTCTGGCTCTGGCTCTGGCTCTGGCTCTG
>NZ_JBSXOF010000008.1:0-13906 GCF_056859315.1 Methylophaga sp. F-2 | reverse complement strand
ATCAGGTGTAGAAATGGTTATGCCTGGTGATAACGTTAAGATGGACGTAACTTTGATTGCACCGATTGCGATGGAAGAAGGGTTACGTTTTGCTATTCGTGAAGGCGGCCGCACTGTTGGTGCCGGTGTCGTTAGTAAAATCGTTGAGTAATAGAAATGGCAGCAACGCAAACTATTAGAATTAGGCTGAAATCATTTGATCATCGTTTGATTGATCAATCAGCAAAAGAAATTGTTGAAACTGCAAAACGCACTGGTGCACGTATTAACGGTCCAATTCCGTTGCCTACCAAAAAAGAGCGTTTCACAGTATTGATTTCACCACACGTGAACAAAGATGCTCGTGAACAGTACGAAATTCGTACTCACAAACGTCTTATGGATATTGTTGAGCCTACTGATAAAACAGTAGATGCTTTAATGAAACTGGATCTCGCCGCCGGCGTTGATGTCCAGATTAAGTTGAATTAAGAGGGGCTGGGTCAATGACTATCGGACTCATCGGCCGTAAGCGTGGTATGACACGCATCTTCTCTGAAGATGGTGTTTCTACGCCAGTAACGGTAATTGAAGTAGAACCAAATCGTGTAAGTCAGCTTAAGACTATCGACACAGATGGTTATAACGCTATTCAACTTACAGTTGGTGAGCGTAAAGCATCACGTGTTACTAAGCCTCAGGCTGGTCACTTTGCAAAAGCGCAAGCTGCAGCTGGTCGTAAAGTTATGGAGTTCAGAGTTGATGAACTAAATGACTTAGCACTAGGTTCAGAATTGAAAGTTGATATTTTTGAAGACGGACAGAAGATTGACGTTTCTGGTGTCACTAAAGGTAAAGGTTTCGCTGGTGTTGTAAAACGCTATGGATTCCGTGGTGGTGATGCTACTCATGGTAACTCTCTGTCACACAGAGCACCTGGTTCAATCGGTCAATGTCAAACGCCTGGTCGTGTTTTCAAAGGCAAGAGAATGGCCGGACATATGGGTGACAAAAAACGTACCCTTCAAAACCTGTCAATCGTTAAGGTGGATTCAGAGCGCAATTTACTGTTAGTCAAAGGCTCAGTGCCCGGGGCTACAGGAAGCGATGTGATTATCCGCCCGGCTGTAAAAGCCTAGTAAGATTCTTAGGGGAATAAACGTGGATCTTCAATTACAATCATTTGACGGCAAAAAGGCAGGAAACATTACTGTTTCTGATGCTCTATTTGACCGTGAGTATAATGAGTCATTAGTTCACCAAGTTGTTACTGCATACTTGGCTGGTGCTCGTAGTGGTACACATGCACAAAAATCACGCTCTGATGTGAGTGGTGGTGGCCGTAAACCTTTTTCACAAAAAGGTAGTGGTAGAGCTCGTGCTGGTACAATCCGTAGCCCATTATGGCGCTCAGGTGGTAAAACTTTTGCTGCAACTAATCGTGATTACAGCAAAAAAGTTAACCGTAAAATGTATCGTTCAGCGTTAGCTGTGATTCTGTCTGAGTTACGTCGTAATGATGCATTGATCGTTGTCGACAAAGTTGAAGTCGACTCACCAAAAACTAAAGATTTGCTAAGCAAAACTGAAAGCTTGGGTGTGTCTAATGCATTAATCGTAACTGAGAATGCAGCTGGCAACTTGGCATTAGCATCGCGCAATCTATATGACATTGCAGCGACTGATGCGGCGCACATCAACCCAGTTGCATTGTTGCGCTTTGAAAAAGTCGTCATGAGCGAAGACTCTATCCGTAAACTAGAGGAGTCATACGCATGAACTCAGAACGCTTAACAAAAATTATTCTAGGACCCGTGGTTGCTGAGAAAGCATCACGTGTTGCAGAAAACAATAATCAGGTTGTACTTAAAGTATTACCTAATGCCAACAAAGTCGAAATTAAACAAGCTGTTGAAACCTTGTTTGATGTGAAAGTTGCAGCAGTAACCACAACTAATGTTAAAGGCAAAGTCAAACGTACAGGCCGAGTAATGGGCAAACGTAGTGACTGGAAAAAAGCCTATGTGACATTAGCTGATGGTGCTGATCTCAACTTCCTTGGCGAATAGAAAATAGAATACGTGTGAGGAATCAGGAATGGCATTAAAAAAGGCTAAACCTACATCAGCTGGACGTAGATTCGTTGTTCAAGTCAGTACACCTGACTTACATAACGGCCAACCATATGCGCCGTTAGTTGAAAAGAAATCTAAGTCTGGCGGTCGTAATAACGCTGGTCGTATTACCGTGCGTCACCGTGGTGGTGGCCATAAACAACGTTACCGTTTAATTGACTTTAAACGTAACAAAGACGGTATCCCAGCAGTAGTAGAAAGAATTGAATACGATCCAAATCGTACTGCACATATTGCTTTACTGACCTATGTTGACGGTGAAAAGCGTTACATCATCGCACCAAAAGGTGTTGTAGCAGGTGACCGTCTTGAGTCAGGTGAAGATGCTGCAATCCGTGCTGGTAATGCATTGAAATTATCTGCAATCCCGCTGGGTAGCACAGTGCATTGTATTGAGCTTAAACCAGGCAAAGGTGCTCAGTTAGCACGTAGTGCTGGTAGCAGCGCTCAGTTTGTTGCCCGTGAAAATGGTTATGCCACTATCCGCCTACGTAGCGGTGAAATGCGCAAAGTACCATTAGACTGTAAAGCAACAATGGGTGAAGTAGGTAACGGTGAACATTCTCTTCGTTCATTAGGTAAAGCGGGTGCTACACGCTGGCGTGGTATTCGTCCTACAGTACGTGGTGTTGTAATGAACCCGGTTGATCACCCACATGGTGGTGGTGAAGGTCGTACATCTGGTGGTCGTCATCCTGTGACACCTTGGGGTGTGCCTACTAAAGGCTACAAGACACGTAAAAACAAGCGTACAGACAATATGATCGTACGCCGTCGTAATCGTAAATAAGATTTAGGGAATCCTATGCCGCGTTCAATTAAAAAAGGTCCTTTTATAGACCAGCACCTTGAAAAGAAGGTCTTGGAAGCGAGAGAAACTGATAACAAACGTCCGATTAAAACTTGGTCACGTCGTTCGATGATTTCTCCAGATATGATCGGTTTAACAATTGCCGTTCATAACGGTCGTCAACACGTACCCGTGTTTGTTACAGAAGATATGGTTGGGCATAAGTTGGGTGAGTTCTCACCAACTCGCACCTTTAAAGGTCATGCCGCTGACAAGAAATCTAAACGGTAAGGTTAAGATATGGCTACAAAAGCTAAACTCAGCTACGCACGCATTTCCGCACAAAAGGTGCGCTTGGTTGCAGATCAAATCAGAGGTTTGCCAGTAGAAAGAGCAATCAATCTACTCGCGTTCAGTCCTAAAAAAGCTGCAGAGCTTATGAAAGGCGTGCTGGACTCAGCGATCGCTAACGCTGAACATAATGACGGTGCCGACATCGACGAATTAGTCGTTTCAGCAGTTATGGTTGACGAAGGTCCTACCATGAAACGTATGCAGGCTCGCGCTAAAGGCCGCGGCAACCGTATTCTTAAACGCACCAGCCACATTACTGTGGTTGTAGACGAGAAGTAAGAGAGCAGACTTATGGGACAAAAGGTTCACCCAACAGGTTTTAGACTTGGTATAATTAAAGATTGGAATTCGATCTGGTATGCCGATTCAGCAGATTTTTCAAATATGCTGAGCAATGATCTTAAAGTACGTGATTTTCTTAAACAAAAGTTATCACATGCTTCAGTCAGTAAGATCCAGATTGATAGACCAGCCAAAACTGCCAAAATCACTATCCATACAGCACGTCCGGGTATTGTTATTGGCAAAAAAGGCGAAGATATCGATAAGTTGCGTCAAGAAGCGTCAAAGCTGATGGGTGTTCCTGTCAATGTGGGCGTTGAAGAAATTCGTAAGCCTGAACTTGATGCAACATTAGTTGCTGAAAGTGTAGCGCAGCAACTCGAGCGTCGTATTATGTTCCGTCGTGCAATGAAACGTGCAGTGACAAACACAATGCGCTTAGGTGCTGAAGGTATTCGTATTAATGTTGCAGGTCGTCTGAACGGAGCAGAAATCGCACGTACAGAATGGTACCGTGAAGGTCGTGTGCCTTTACATACATTACGTGCTGACATCGACTATGGTACAGCGGAAGCTAAAACGACTTACGGTATCATCGGTGTCAAAGTTTGGATTTTTAAAGGTGAAGTTTTTGACACAAATGCTCAAAACACACCTGCAGCTGAAAAATAAGGTTATAACCAATGTTACAGCCAAAAAGAACGAAATTTAGAAAGCAGCAGAAGCTGCGCAATAGAGGTCTTGCCCACCGTGGAGCAAAAGTTAGCTTCGGTGAGTTTGGTTTGAAATCTCTTGAGCGTGGACGTATTACAGCGCGTCAGATTGAGGCAGCTCGTAGAGCAATGACTCGTCACATTAAACGTGGCGGTAAAATCTGGATTCGCGTATTTCCTGACAAACCTATTTCCAGCAAACCGTTGGAAGTTCGTCAAGGTAAAGGTAAGGGTAACGTAGAATACTGGGTAGCAAATGTGCAACCAGGTCGTATGCTCTATGAAATGGAAGGTGTGTCTGAAGAGATTGCACGTGAAGCATTCCGTCTGGCAGCAGCAAAACTTCCCGTTAAAACCACATTTGTAACGCGGGCGATACTGTAATGAAAGCAAGCGAAATTAGACAAAAGACAACTGAAGATCTAGTGAAAGAACTAGGTGAGTTGCATAAAGAGCAGTTTAATCTGCGTATGCAGAATGCAACTGGGCAATTAACACGTAACAGTGAATTACAACGTGTACGTAGAGATATTGCTCGCATTAAGACTGTATTGAACGAAAAGAGATAGGGCACGGAAATGAGTGATCAGCAAAGTACAGCACGTTCGTTAACCGGTCGTGTCATTAGTGACAAGATGGACAAAACAATTACCGTTCTGATCGAACGTAGAGTTGCCCATCCGATCTATAAAAAATATGTAAGACGTTCTACCAAGTTACATGTTCATGATGAAAATAATGAATGTAACATTGGTGATACCGTCAGTGTTGCCTCAACTCGCCCACAGTCTAAGACAAAGTGCTGGAAGTTGGTCGAAATCATCGATCGTGCGAAATAAAGCAACTATTCAGTTTGGAGTTTAGACCATGATTCAAATGCAAAGTAGTCTGGAAGTCGCTGATAACAGCGGTGCCAGACGAGTAGAATGTATCAAAGTGTTGGGCGGTTCGCATAAGCGCTACGCAGGTATCGGTGATGTCATTAAAGTGACAATCAAAGAAGCTGCCCCTCGCGGTAAAGTTAAGAAAGGTACTGTTCATAACGCAGTTATCGTAAGAACACGTAAAGGTGTTCGTCGTCCAGATGGTTCAGTAATTCGTTTTGACGAAAATGCTGCAGTACTTCTGAACGCGGCTCAGCAGCCAATCGGTACGCGTATTTTTGGACCAGTTACACGTGAACTACGTGGTGAAAAGTTCATGAAGATTATTTCTCTGGCACCAGAAGTACTATAAAGGAGCGCTGAGATGGAAAGATTGAAAAAAGGCGATCAAGTTGTTGTATTAACAGGCAAAGATCGTGGTAAACAAGGCGAAATCTTAAGCCGTATTGAGAAAGATGGAAAAGTTAAGTTTGTCGTACAAGGCATTAACTTAGTGAAAAAACATCAAAAACCCAATCCGGCTCTAGGTCGCACAGGTGGCATTTTAGAAAAAGAAATGCCGATTGATGGGTCGAATCTGGCTTTATTAAACCCTGCTACTGGCAAGGGCGATAAAGTAGGATTTAAAGTGCTGGAAGATGGAAAAAAAGTCCGCTTCTTCAAATCAAATGGCGAAGTTGTAAGCGCTTGAGCTTCGTATTAGGTAAAACACAGTGAGCAGATTAAAAGATTATTATCGTGAAACAGTAGTTAAACAGTTACAAGACGAGTTTAACTATAAGTCAGTAATGGAAGTGCCGCGCATCACAAAAATCACTCTGAATATGGGTGTTGGTGAAGCATTAACTGATAAGAAAGTGCTTGAGAATGCAATGGCTGACATGGAAAAAATTGCCGGTCAAAAGCCAGTTGTTACAAAAGCAAAGAAATCAGTTGCAGGCTTTAAAGTACGTGAAGGCTGGCCGATCGGATGTAAAGTGACATTACGTGCTGACCGCATGTATGACTTTCTTGACCGTCTGATTACCATTTCAATTCCTCGTATCAGAGATTTTCGTGGTTTAAATCCGAAGTCTTTTGATGGTCAGGGAAACTATAGTATGGGGATTAAAGAGCAAATTATCTTCCCAGAAATTGAATATGACAGAATCGATAAATTACGTGGTATGGATGTGACCATCACAACAACAGCAAAAAATGCTGAAGAATCACGTGCTTTGTTAACTGCATTCAAGTTTCCATTTAGAAAATAAACAAGGTTGGATGGTAAAAGATTATGGCTAAACGTTGCATGATTAATCGCGAAATCAAAAGAGCGAAACTGGTTGAAAAATACGCTGCAAAACGTGCGGAATTAAAGAAACAAATGTTGGATATGTCTCTACCTGCTGAACAACGTGAAGCAGCGGCGACAAAGTTCCACGCGCTTCCACGTAATTCAAGTCCTGTACGCATGAGAAATCGTTGTGAATTAACGGGTAGACCACACGGTTATTACCGTAAATTTGGTTTGTCCAGAAATAAGCTGCGCGAGCATGCAATGAAGGGCGATATCCCTGGTTTGGTAATGGCTAGTTGGTAATTACCAACCTGATTAGTGGAGCTATATAAATGAGTATGACAGATCCTATTGCTGATATGCTGACTCGCATTCGTAATGCACAGCAAGCAAACAAAGTCGATGTGAAAATGCCTTCATCTAAGGTAAAGATTAGCATTGCAAAAGTACTAGAAGATGAAGGTTACATCTCATCATTCAATGTGAGTGATGTAGAAGGTAAATCAATCTTGACAGTCACTCTTAAATATTTTGAGGGTAAGCCTGTAATCGCTGAAATTAACCGTGTTAGTCGTCCTGGTTTGCGTGTATACAAATCAGCTGATGATTTGCCACGTGTCGTTGGTGGTTTAGGTGTTGCTATCGTGTCTACATCTAAAGGTGTAATGGCTGACCGTAAAGCTCGCGCCTTAGGTCAAGGCGGCGAAGTTTTGTGCGCTGTTAGCTAAGCCTTTATTTATTGGAGATTGTAAAATGTCACGTATTGCAAATGCACCAGTACAAATTCCGGCAGGCGTAGAAATTTCACTGAGTGATACTGAAGTTACGGTTAAAGGTTCAAAAGGAACATTAACACGTAATATTCACCCTGATGTTAGCGTCAGCCAAGAAGATTCAGCTTTGAAATTTGCAGCAAATGTTAATTCACAAGCTGCAGTTGCTTTAGCTGGTACAACCCGCGCATTACTCAATAACATGGTTATTGGCGTTACAGAAGGCTTTGTTAAGAAGCTGACTCTGGTCGGTGTTGGTTACCGTGCTAAAGCTCAAGGCAACAAATTAGATCTAACCCTAGGCTTTTCTCACCCTGTTCAATACGAAGTACCAGAAGGTATTAGTGTTGAAACTCCAAGTCAGACAGAAATCGTTGTCTCGGGTGCTGATAAGCAAGCTGTTGGTCAGGTTGCAGCAGAAATTCGCGCATACCGTTCACCTGAACCTTATAAAGGTAAAGGTGTACGTTATTCTGACGAACATGTTGCTCGTAAAGAAGCTAAGAAAAAGTAAATAGGCTGAAAAATGGATAAGAAAATTTCACGTTTACGTAGAGCGGCTAGAGCGCGTGCAAAGCTGAGAGAGTTAGAAGTATATAGACTAACTGTTCACAGAACGCCTCGCCATATCTACGCACAAGTTCTGACTCATGACAGTTCTAAAGTTATCGCTACTGCATCGACTTTAGATGCTGAAGTGAAAAAAGACCTTAAAGCTACAGGCAATATTGATGCAGCAACAGCTGTAGGTAAAGCTATTGCAGAGCGTGCTGCTAAGCAAGGTGTTACTGAAGTCGCTTTCGATCGTTCAGGTTTTAGATACCATGGTCGTGTAAAAGCATTAGCTGATGCAGCCCGTGAAAACGGCCTTCAGTTCTAATTTAAAAGGTAATTAACATGGCTCAGAATGATCAAAGACAAGCCAATAACTCTGATGGCTTAATTGAAAAATTAGTTGGTATTCGTCGCGTTGCTAAAGTTGTAAAAGGCGGTCGCGTATTTGGTTTCTCTGCTTTGACTGTTGTCGGCGATGGAAACGGCCGCGTTGGTTTCGGCCAAGGTAAAGCTCGTGAAGTGCCTGTCGCAATCCAAAAAGCAATGGATGAAGCTCGCAAAAACATGAAAACTGTTGCGCTGAAAGGCGATACACTGCAGCACGCAGTTAAATCTAGTCATGGTGCAGCAAAAGTATTCATGCAACCTGCATCTGAAGGTACAGGTGTTATTGCCGGTGGTGCGATGCGTGCAGTATTCGATGCCGTAGGTGTACATAACGTATTGGCTAAGTCAAATGGATCAACTAACCCACTTAATGTTGTTCGTGCAACAATTAAAGGGTTAACTGATATGAATAATCCTGAAGCAATTGCTGCCAAACGTGGTAAGACAGTTGAAGAGATTACGGAATAATAAAGATGTCATCACAAGCTAAATTGAAAGTCACCTTGGTGAAAAGTACCATTGGTCGTCTAGCAAAACATAAAGCATGTGTATCTGGTTTAGGTCTTAGAAAAACTGGAAGCAGTGCCATCGTGCTGGATACACCTGAAAATCGAGGCATGATCAATCATGTATCGTATTTATTAAAGGTTGAGGAAGTTTAAGATGAACCTAAATACACTTGCTCCTGCTGAAGGTGAAAAAAAATCAGCAAAACGTGTTGGACGTGGTATCGGATCTGGTTTAGGAAAAACCTGTGGCCGTGGTCACAAAGGTCAGAAATCACGCTCTGGTGGATTTCATAAAAGAGGTTTTGAAGGCGGTCAGATGCCTTTACAACGTCGACTGCCTAAAGTGGGTTTCAGTTCGCGTGTAGGTCGTACAACTGCTCAGATTCGTTTAGACGATCTGAAAAAAGTTACGGCAGATACAATCGATTTGTTAGCACTGAAATCTGCTGGACTCGTCCCAGAAAACACATTGCGTGTGAAAGTCATTAACTCAGGTGAAGTTAAATCTGCAGTTAATTTGAAAGGCATTGTTGCAACCGCAGGCGCAAAAAGTGCGATTGAGGCTGCAGGCGGAAAAGTCGAAGAGTAATATAAGTGGAAAAAAACAGACAACAAGCTGCTGCAGCTATGCTCGGAAGCGGTAAGTTTGGCGAGTTAAAAAGTCGCCTGCTTTTCGTTTTGGGAGCATTAATCGTTTACCGTATGGGAACATTTATGCCTGTTCCAGGTATAGATCCGGCGGCATTAGCGATCATGTTTGAACAGCAAAAAGGAACCATCTTAGACATGTTTAACATGTTTTCAGGTGGTGCCTTGCAGCGTTTGTCTGTTTTTGCCCTCGGTATCATGCCATACATCTCTGCATCGATTATCATGCAGCTTTTAACAGTTGTTCATCCGAAACTTGAACAACTGAAAAAAGAAGGTGCGGCTGGTAAACGTAAGATTACTCAATATACACGTTACGGCACACTTGTTTTAGCTACCTTCCAGGCACTTGGTATCGCAATAGCATTGGAATCACAAAGTGCTTCAGGCGTTAATGTCGTTATCGACCCTGGTTTTGTGTTTCGAATAACTGCCGTGATTACACTGGTGACGGGAACAATGTTCCTGATGTGGCTTGGCGAGCAGATTACTGAGCGTGGCATTGGTAATGGTATTTCACTGATTATCTTTGCAGGTATTGTAGCTGGTTTACCCGCAGCGGTAGGCGGCACATTAGAATTGGCAAGAACTGGACAACTTCACGCTTTCTTAGTAATTGCTCTGATTTTCTTGGCATTGGCTGTTACTGCGTTTGTTGTTTTTGTCGAAAGAGCACAGCGTCGTATACCTGTACATTACGCAAAACGTCAGCAAGGCAGAAAAATGATTGCTGGTCAGGTAACGCATCTCCCATTGAAATTGAACATGGCAGGTGTAATACCCCCAATTTTTGCTTCAAGTATCATACTGTTTCCTGCTACAATAGCCGGCTGGTTTGGCTCGACTGATGGTATGGGCTGGTTGAAGGATATATCAACACTGATGTCTCCTGGTCAACCTATGTATGTTATGGCTTATGCTGTAGCGATTGTTTTCTTCTGTTTCTTCTACACTGCCTTAGTGTTTAATCCTAAAGAAACGGCAGAGAACTTACAGAAGTCTGGCGCTTTTATTCCTGGTATTCGTCCAGGCGAGCAGACAGCGAGATATATCGACACAGTGATGGGGCGTTTAACCCTTGCTGGTGCCATATATATTACTGCGGTGTGTTTGCTGCCAGAGTTTCTGATTTTATATTGGAGTGTGCCTTTCTATTTTGGTGGTACATCTCTGCTGATTATCGTTGTCGTGGTGATGGATTTTGTTTCTCAAGTCCAGTCTCACATGATGTCTCAGCAGTATGAAAGTTTGATGAGAAAGTCAAATAAAAATAATGGTGGGATGTCTGGCTTTTTAGGCTAGAACCACGAACAAGGTTTGCTGGAGAAAAAACATGAAAGTTCAGGCGTCAGTTAAAAAGATTTGTCGCAATTGTAAAATTGTAAAAAGAAATGGTGTTTTACGAGTTATTTGTTCAGAAGCTCGTCATAAACAGCGCCAAGGTTAATTGGCGAATATCTTTAGTTAGTTGTTGAACAAAACAATTGTATGTTACAATTCAATGTTCACTCCTGAGGAATTTAGGGTAAATCAATGGCTCGTATAGCTGGTATTAATGTTCCTGTGCAGAAGCACACTGTAATTGCTTTAACATCAATTTACGGTATCGGACGCACACGTGCTCAATCAATCTGTGAAGCTGCTGGAATTGCTCCAGACACGAAAGTAAGAGATTTGTCTGAGCAGGAAGTTGAAGTGCTTCGTACCGAAGTTGCAAAATTCACTGTAGAAGGTGATTTACGTCGTGAAGTATCTATGGATATCAAACGGTTGAAAGACCTTGGTTGTTTCCGTGGTGTTCGCCACCGTAGAGGTCTTCCGGTTCGCGGCCAAAGAACTAAAACAAATGCAAGGACTCGTAAAGGTCCTCGCCGTATGGTTAAGTAAGGATAAACGATGGCAAATTCATCAGCACGACAACGTAAACGTGTAAAAAAGAATGTTGTTGATGGCGTAGCACACGTGCACGCTTCTTTTAACAACACAATCGTTACTATAACGGATCGTCAAGGTAATGCCTTGTCATGGGCAACATCTGGTGGTTGTGGTTTCCGCGGTTCACGTAAAAGCACTCCTTTCGCAGCTCAGGTTGCTGCTGAAAAAGCAGGAGAAGTTGCTAAAGAATTTGGTATGAAGAACCTTGATGTTGAAATCAAAGGTCCTGGCCCAGGTCGTGAGTCAGCTGTAAGAGCTCTGAATAATTTAGGTTTTAAAATTACTAATATTTTAGACGTTACACCTATTCCTCACAACGGTTGCCGTCCACCTAAGCGTCGCCGCGTTTAATAGATTTCGGAGTAATACATAATGGGAAAATATCGTGGCCCAACTTGTAAATTAAGCCGTAGAGAAGGTACGGATCTGTTCCTAAAGAGCAGAGGCAACCCAATCGAAAGTAAATGCAAGATTGAAACAAAACCAGGTCAACATGGCGCTCGTAGAGGTCGTGATTCAGACTACGCACTACAGCTTCGTGCTAAACAACGTATTCGTCGTATTTATGGTGTTTTAGAAAAACAATTCCGTAACTACTACAAATCAGCAGATCAAAAGAAAGGTGCTACAGGTGTCAATCTGTTAAGCATGCTAGAACAACGTTTAGATAATGTTGTATACAGAATGGGATTTGCTGGTACGCGTGCAGAGGCAAGACAGCTTGTTTCACACAAAGCTATTTTGGTTAACGGAAAAGCGACCAATATCCCTTCTTATCAAGTAAAAGAAGGCGATGTCGTCGAAATCCGTGAAAAAGCTAAAAAGCAAGAGCGTATTGCAAACGCAATGTCTGTTGCAGAACAATTAGGTTTTCCTGAGTGGGTTGAAGTTAATACAAAAGCATTTTCTGGTACGTTTAAACGTTTACCAGAACGTGATGAGCTTCCAGCCGAATTATCAGAAAACTTGGTTGTAGAGCTTTACTCGAAATAATCATAACTAAACTTCAATAGAAGTTTACTAGAGGAATTTGCATGACGACTTACACGAGTCAATTTCTAAAACCAAGGATTGTTGATATCCAAAAGTTTAGTGATACGCGTACACGTCTTGTACTTGAGCCGTTAGAGCGTGGCTTTGGTCATACTTTAGGTAACGCACTGCGCAGAATTTTATTGTCTTCAATGGAAGGCGCCGCAGTTGTTGAAGCCCAGATTGATGGCGTTGTACATGAGTACTCGGCTATTGATGGCGTTCAAGAAGATGTTTTAGATATTCTTCTTAACATGAAAGGCATTGCGGTCAAGCTTCATGAAGGTAATGAAGTCGTCTTGACTCTTAATAAAGAGGGTGTTGGCCCTGTAACGGCAGCTGATATTCAGTTACCGCATAATGTCGAGATTGTAAATCCTGAACATGTGATTGCAAATCTGACTGGTGGTAGCCTTTCTATTACCTTTAAAGTAACAAAAGGCCGTGGTTACTCTGCAGCAAATACTCGTAATGTGGGTGAGGATGAAGATCGTGCTATCGGTCAACTGTATCTTGACGCATCATTCAGTCCTGTACGTCTTGTTACTTACAGTGTAGAAAGTGCGCGTGTTGAAAACCGCACGGACTTAGATAAGCTGATCATTGATGTTGAAACTGACGGTACGCTTGAAGCTGAAGACAGTATTAAATATGCTGCAACTATCTTAAGTGATCAGTTGACTTCATTCGTTGACTTTACAGTCATTGAAGAAAGTGTATCTGAACCAAAACAACCAGCAGTTGATCCAGCATTATTGCAAGCAATTGATGATCTTGATCTGACTGTCAGATCTGCTAACTGTTTAAAAGCAGAAAATATTTATTATGTAGGTGACTTAATTCAGCGTACAGAAATGGAATTGCTGAAAACGCCGAACTTAGGTAAAAAGTCATTAACGGAAATTAAAGAAGTATTGGCTTCAAAAGGTTTGTCATTAGGCATGCACTTAGATAACTGGCCACCTGCTTCTTTAGAGCAAAAATAATACTGAAGTAATTCAGCATAAAAGAATAGGGTAACAACAATGCGTCATCGTAATTCTGGTCGTAAATTAAATCGTAACAGCAGCCACAGAAAGGCTATGTTCAAAAACATGGCTACATCTTTGTTTGAACACGAAATCATTCGTACCACTTTGCCTAAGGCTAAAGAGTTACGTGGTGTCGTTGAGCCTCTGATTACTTTAGGCAAAAAAGATTCTGTAGCGAATCGCCGCCTAGCTTTTGCAAGACTTGGCGATAGAGAAGCTGTAACAAAGCTTTTCAATGTTATTGGTCCACGTTCATCTAACCGTCCTGGCGGTTATGTCAGAATTCTGAAAACAGGATTCCGTCAAGGTGATAAAGCACCAATGGCAATCGTAGAGTTAGTAGATAGAGATGTACAAGAATCAGAAGCTGCTGAATAAGCAATATCTGATTAAAAAAATAATAAAAGAGCCGGCTTTATGCCGGCTTTTTTATTTATGTAAGCATTAATTTAAAAAAGCGCTTGCATACATTAAATGCTTCGCGTAATATGCGCTCCTCTTGCTGATGAGGGAACCTGAAAAGGCTGATTGAATTGGCATTTGGCTTAAGGTTTACAGTTTTAAAAATGTAAAAAATTAAGTTGACAGTCTGGCAGAGAGCTGTATAATTCTCGCTTCTT
>NZ_JBSXOF010000007.1:0-28531 GCF_056859315.1 Methylophaga sp. F-2 | reverse complement strand
TATTCAGAATAGTCTGGGCTCTCATGGTATTTCCTGATTTGATAAGTGTGGTAACTGATCCGATCGTTAAATATCATGAGAGTTCCTTTTTTTGATTTTAACTCATTGTTTTTAATATGCCTTTCGTGGGGATTGGTCAGGGGCAGCCAACTTGATTTACCCTAGCTTCTTAATCTGATGTAATAGCGTAACAATAATCTTCTCGCTACAAGGATGTAACGATATGGCTAGACTTCCCAGTTTGGTGTTACCCAATCAGCCTCTGCATATCATGCATAGAGGTAATAACCGTCAAGATATATATGAAAATGAAGAGGATATGCCGCGTATTCTCAGTGATATTAATGAGTCACCGTCCAAAGCTGACTGTCATCTTCATGCCTATTTCATCATGACGAATCATGTTCATTTATTAGTTTCAACTGAACACGAGGGTGCCATTAGTAAAATCAAACACTTTGACACTACTGATTGTGTAATAGCCCTAGGTATGGAATAGTGTTTGCCGCTTTTTCTTACAATCAAAACAGTTATAGGTAGAAAATGAGACCAATAGGGTCAGACTCGATTGGTATGCTGACCCCTTGAACTTGATTTACTCAGACTCCTTAATCTGATGTACTAACGAAACAAGATTTTTCTCACTACAAGTATGTAACGATATGGCTAGACTTCCCCGTCTGGTGTTACCCAATCAGCCTCTGCATATATGGCAAGTATTCTCAGTGATATTAATGAGTCACTGTCCAAAGCTGACTGTCATCTTCATGCCTATGTCATCATCACGAATCATGTTCATTTATTCGTTCCTACTGAACACGAAGGTGCCATTAGTAAAATCAAACACTTTGACACTACTGATTGTGTAATAGACCTAGGTATGGAATAGTGTTTGCCGCTTTTTCTTACAATCAAAACAGTTATAGGTACACAATGGAATTAGAGTTCTTTTCAGCTTCGTTGATTAACTTAATTATTAATCTTAGCTATTCAATCATCGCGATTGTGGTCAGCGTTTATGCCTTATTTTGGGTAGATAAAAAGTTACTAAAAGAAATAGACATTGAAACAGAACTAAAAAAAGGCAATATTGCTGTCGCTATTTTTGCTTCCTCTATATTGTTGTTTGTTGCCATTGTTATTGCTTTCGGCTTTAAGGGGTGAGTTCATTGTTCGCAAAGCTTAAAGCGTTTGCATTTTGGACATGCTTTCTTATTTTTGTCGTCGCTATCACGAATTTAAAAGAGAATTCACAAGATAGCGATGTACAGCAAAAAATTGACATTGCACTGCATGACTTTGACGATGAATTAAACGTATTCTCACCTAAAGGCCAATCTCTTCTTGTTTTACCGACAGGTGAACGATGGTCAGATGATTACATTCAGCAATTATTAAAACCACTGTACGACAAGAGCGGTGCATTTGCGTTCACCTATAACCACACTAAAACCATTGCCATGTCGGCTCAAGGCGTCAACCGTTCCCAGTTTTTAGTCAATGCCTTTTTAGAAGGATATCAGCCCTTTACGGTTGAAAACGTAATGATGCCACTCTATGTGTTGGCCCAAAGAAAAACGTATATGCTTGATTCCTTACAATACAGTGGACGAGAAGAGGTGTGGCAGTCGAGTCGTGAGGCTTTTTTATTTCACCATGACTCCAGCACCGTACTTCGCTGGACTACGCCTAAGCTCGCTACAGCAGGTTTATCAATAACTTAGGCTAATTCATCATATGCCGGTGCTTTCCGAAACTTGACCCGGCTTCCATCCGCTTGGCTCCTAACAGGCTCCTGGAAACGGGTCTTTCCAAGGAGTCAGCTATGGCTAAGATCAAGCTCACCAAGTCCGCAGTCGATGCGGCAAAACCTCAGACGCAGCCCGTTGAGCTGCGTGATACCCTCGTCCCCGGCTTCCTCTGCAAGATCACGCCTGCCGGTCGCAAAGTCTTCATGCTCCAGTACCGGACAAACGCCGGTGAGCGGCGCAAGCCCGCATTGGGTCTGTATGGAGAACTGACGGTCGATCAGGCTCGCTCATTGGCGCAGAGTTGGTTGGCTGATGTTCGCCGGGGTGGCGATCCAGGAGCTGCCAAGGCGGAAGCGCGCAAAGCGCCCACCGTCAAGGAACTGTGCGTGAAGTTCATGGAGGACTACTCCAGGCACCGCAACAAACCCAGTACTCAGAGGGGCTACCAAGGCAATATTGACCGCAACATCATCCCAATCCTGGGTCGTTTCAAGGTAAAGGATGTGAAACGTGCCGACGTGGCGACAATGATGAAGAAGCTCGATTATAAGCCAGGCGAGGCCAATAAAGCTCTGTCCGTCCTGCGTAAGATGTTCAACCTTGCTGAGATTTGGGGGTACCGCCCGGATGGCTCGAACCCGTGCCGACACATTCCGCTGTACACCGGTGGCAAGACAACCCGGCTCATTACTGACGGAGAGATGGCCAAGCTATTCAAGCACCTCGACCAAGTTGAGGCTGAACGCTTAGTGCCTTATGTCATCCCGCTGGCAATTCGTCTGCAATTCGAGTTCGCTGCCCGGCGTTCTGAAATAGTGCTGCTTGAATGGGAATGGATTGACCTGGAGAACCGCCGGGTGGTCTGGCCCGACAGCAAGACCGGTGGTATGTCAAAACCCATGAGCGAGGAAGCCTATCGACTGCTTTCCACGGCACCTCGACAGGAAGGCGGACGTTATGTGCTGCCATCGCCGCGTAACCCGCTCACCCACTTGACCTATGGGGAGTATTACGGCGGCTGGACCCGTACACTCAAGGCGGCTGGCGTCACTCACGTCGGCACGCATGGCATCCGACATCGCTCGGCCACAGACATCGCCAACTCGGGTATTCCAGTCAAAGTCGGTATGGTACTGACAGCGCACAAGACTGTGACCATGTTTATGCGCTACATCCATACCGAGGATGATCCGGTTCGTGAGGCGGCCGAACTCGTAGCGAACCGGCGTAAGACAATTATAGGGGCTCCGCGTGTCAAGGGAGCCTCAGTATGAGCAGGGTCGGTGTACAGGTTTGCCGCTCAATAGTCGCAATAGCGGTGCGACTATTGATCGTGGGCGACCATTGGGGGCTCCTGCGAGGGATAGACAATCATGCCCGTTACGGGTATAGTTATTGGGGTGGATGTGTATGAATGTCTTGAAGCGAAAGGATTTTGCGCGGTGGCAAGCGGGCGAGAAACTGTCCGATACGGCCCTGTGCAAGGCGGTCCAGGAAATGGAGAACGGGCTAATTGATGCCGACTTGGGCGGCCACCTTTATAAGAAGCGGGTAGCTCGCCCTGGTGCGGGTAAGAGCGGTGGCTACCGCACCTTGTTATCGGCCCGTGTTGGCCGCCGTTATGTATTCCTGCACGGGTTCCCGAAAAGCGACAAGTCGAACATCACGCGGGAAGAGAAAAAAGCGCTGCAATATGCCGGCAAGGTATTTCTAGAGCTGTCGGCTAAGGAATTGGTGAAGGCATTGCAGGCTGGTGTTCTATTGGAGGTATGTTGTGACAAGTAAAATCATTGAATCCTTGCGCGGTGATCTGGCTGCATTGCAAGACGCTGGCGCGATCAGCAAAGTGACGATGCGTGAATTCGACGCGATCTGCCCACCGCCGGTGCGCGAGTTCAGCGCGGACGACATCAAGCGTCTGCGTGAAGCGTTGCATTTCAGTCAGCCAGTGTTCGCCCATCACCTGCACACTACGGCTTCGACGGTACGCAAGTGGGAACAGGGTGAAACGCACCCAGCAGGCCCGGCGCTCAAGCTACTTAACGTCATCGCCGACAAGGGTTTGCAGGCCATTATCTGATGAATGTGCGACGGAGGTACAGATAGTGGCTTCACAAATTGCCCCGTTCAGCTCCCAGCACCTGGAAGCTGCCTGCCGCGTCCTTGCCGACACCGCACAAGGTCTGACTGGCACGCAGATCGGGCGGTTGTTACAAGAGGTCCAAGTAGCCGACTCATCCCCAGACATGACCAAGTGGAAACGGCTGTTCAATGCGTTGGCTGGCGCGCAGAACCAGCATAAGGTTGGTAACCATCTCATCATGTTCATCAATCGCGCGATGAATCCGGTGAGCTATGCCAGTAATCCTGGAGCATTCGCGTGGCGCCGAGATGAACTCAATGTTGTCTTGGCCTTTTCGGGTTTCTACGTGCGTGAAGACGGCAAAGTTGGATATGCCGATAAGGCCAATACGCTGGATGAGGCCCGAGCCCGAGCCGGGCGCCTCAAGGCGGCGCTGGAAAGTCGGACTGTGCATGCAGAAGTCCTGAACTACTGTCGTGCGGAGCTAATGGAAGAGAACTATTTTCACGCAGTCTTTGAAGCAACCAAGGGCGTCGCCGAGCGGATTCGCCAGCTCTCAGGCCTGAGCGGCGATGGTGCTGACCTTGTGAATAAGGCTTTTGCGGGCCAACAACCCGTTCTTGCCTTAAAGACACTTACCTCGGAGTCCGAAAAGAGCGAACAGAAAGGTTTTGCAAACCTGCTGGTCGGTCTGTTTGGAGCGGTACGCAATCCGCTTGCCCATGCTGCGAAGACGAATTGGCCGATGTCCGAACAAGACGCCCTGGACATCCTGACGCTGGTGTCACTGATTCACCGCAAGCTGGATGGCGTCACGAGGCTTGCTGCTGTGCCTGCGTAAAGGGGGAGCCAATGGACGAGGCGATTGTTGTTTTTTCCCGGAAAGGGCTTTTCCAGACCACGATTGCGGCACGTGACGTCCGTAGCCGGGAACATGCGCGCAAGCTTTGGCCATTGGTCTCTTCCGATGGATCGCGGCAAATGGTGACGTGGGTCAGTCCTTCCTTTGAAAATGGCAAATTGCGCCGACGATCCCATTTTCGAGTACTGCCTACTCAGCACACCTTTAAGCCTAAAGCTCACTTCGACGATGAAGAAGCTAACCGATGGAGTGCTATTCAGGAAAGCCCTGAACACCGGCGGGCGAAAGAACTTGTCGCGGACGAGCTCTCAAGGCGCTTGCGTGCTGGGCTTGCAATGCCCTGGTCGTTCAGCGATTTGGATTCATCGGATTATCCGCTGGAGGGGAACTTGCTGCTTGGCGCCGACCGAGTGGCAACTGAGCATCCTCTAGAGACGCCTTTCGGCAGCAAGTTCCGGCTCGATGTGGCTGTGCTTGGACCGCCGGTCCAGGCTGAACCGATGGTGCTTGGCGGTGTTGAAATCGAACTTGGCCACGCCTTTGACGGTCGGAAGGCGCTGATCGGAAAGTCTCTCGGCTTCCCACTCATCTCCATCGATATCACCGAAATGACCCTGCCCGAACTTACTCCGAAATGGGCACAGAAAGTGTTGACGGCAACCACCCGTAACCATGAACAAGGGCGACGACAGACCTACATCTATATCCATGACTTGCTATACCCACTCTATGCGCAATTGCCGGCGTTTCTCGACGACGATCAGCGCCATCAGTTCCTCGTGTTTGCCGACGATAAAACGCTGAACAAGCTGGTGAGCTGGATGAATCTCCTGGCCGAAAAGCTGGAGTATCCGAAAGGGACGGTTGCTGTGGCGATAGTCAACGGTAAGAACGACCAGGCCCGCAAGATGCTGGAGCGTGCCGGGCAGGTCGTCGGTCCTGATTGGAAGGACTTTAATGATCAGAAATGTCTCCGCTTGACCCTTCCTCGCCCCAAGGGGCCAGCAGATCTTCAGGCGCACCGTTTCCACATGACCATGGCGCGTATCCTGCTATCGCATACCGATGCCCTTGTTGGCTATAAGTATTGCAACGGTGTTGACAATAATCACCCCGAAGACGATGTCTGGGTTGCGAAGCGATGGATCGCCAATGAAAAAATCTTTTCCGAGCACCGTGTACTACCGAAGCGATTGGCCGAGCCGGTCAATAGATTGATCGCCGTAGTTTCGGATCTCAGACATAATCACGCTGCGGCCCGCTACGAGGAAACGTCCCGTACCGAACCAAATAATTCTGCAAGCTAAAGCTCGAGTCGAGCCAAATGGCTTGTCTGGAGATTGACTCGAACCTCAGTCTCTAGTTGGTGTTGAGACCCATTCCAATGGTGCTGAAGAAGGCAAAATCGGCAAGCACTCAAACAGGCGTTCTGCATAAACGAACCCCATTCGCCTAACTGCGCTCTTATCGAAATACAATAGCCAGCCAGCAAGTAACGCCATAGAAGTAAGCAACGTCAAGCCTGCGGCAAGCCCCGGCTCTGCAAGATGTGCCGGGACAAAATGGGGCGGTATTACCTGCAGAACTTTTGCAATCACTAATCCGTAGGCGATACCCAAAAGGCACGATACGATGCCAACCGGTTTCATCGCCAGCATATTGCGGTGAAATCCATAGGCAATGTTCTCTTTTAGCAAGAGCTTTTTATTAGAGCGCGTCAGCTCACGAAGCCGCCTGGTTGCACCAATATAGATATCATCCGCCTTGTCAGGGTTTGCTGATTCTTCTTCTGCTGTCGGCATAGCAATACCGAGCTTCTCCGTAATTGCAGTGTGGTAACGTTGTTTGCTGACACTATCAAGAAACCTATCACGATGACGTAACGCGATGGTTGTTGGCATGCCGCCCCATTTTGCAACCAGCATCTCTTCAAGTTTTTTCCCGCGCCCACGAGCAACACTTGCAAGGGCATAAATAGCACCGCAGCCGCCGAGCAGGCCAACCACACCTGTAAGCACAGGATGCTTAGCTCCATAGACGCACAGTAAGGGGACTAACAATGGCAAGGCCACAAGAAGTCCTGGGGTAACGCGCGCTTTACGCTCATAGGGGTCTTTGACCAGTTCGAAAATTGTTGTCATGAAGAGTCAGGCCTGCGTTGTCAATCCATCAATGTAGGGTTGAATTTCATTTCGGTTTTTCAGCGTGATCTGTTGCGTGAGAGGGTCAGGAGCTTCCTTGGTGTGCAAGCCCAAACGCCTCAATGTGTAGTACAGAAATGCTTGGCGGCACGGAAGTTTGACCTCGCCATCTTCCATGCCGTAATCCAATTCCAAGACTCGCCTCTTGGCTGTCGGCAAATCGGGGTGCGGCGCAAGGACAAGCGTCAGTACAGTATGCCAATGCGCATCCTGGCTGAAGTCCACTTGGCTTGCCTCGAAACCGTCGATGCGCAAGATTCGAGCTAGGACAAAATCACTAAAGCGCTGGCGTTTGTGGCAAAACGCGCGCACGTGCCAGCGAAAACCGTCGTTGCCAAGCGCGTGAGGGGACAGCAGGCGAATCGATTCGTCCAAGGACGTCATGGACTGGTAGCTCACCCGAATCGCTTCCTGCTGCCGGATTGCCCGGACTACTGCTTCGACGGTCTGCTCATTGATCGTGCGCCAGGGGGAAGGAGCCCAATCTGTCTCCGGCGCGGAGCCGATGAAGCTGGCCGCCGGCTCGACAACTCCCATTTTCGTCGCCAGCAACTCCGCTAGATAGCGTTGGCCCGAACTTCGTTGGTAAAGCGGGCAAAAACTCGGTGATGCCGTGTAAGTCTTGGAACTGCGGTCGTAAGTCAGGTTGCTCGGTGCCAACTCAGTGTACTTGGCAATATCCAGTGATGCTTGGGGAACCGATATGCCGAAGTGCTCGGTGAGGTCCATGCGGTTAATGCGCCGCTCCCAGCGCAGACGGAAATCAATAAATTGAAGCCTACTCTCCAACCCCCAGCTTAGTCCCTTGGGCTCAGTTGGTTCGACAGTAGTGATAGGGGTTTCTCGCATCGTTACGCCTATAAAGTAGACGGGTATAAAAAATATCCGTATAATAATTATACTCGATTACTTTTCGGCCGTCCACCCGGAGACCTGTATGCCTACAACCATCACGTTTTTCCCCGTCGACAACGGGGACATGACCCTCATCAAATTCGGCGATCTCGACGCGACGACGCTGCTGATCGACATCAACATCCGACAAGACGCCGACGACCCCGATAAGGACGTGCGCGATGTTGCCAAGGACTTGCGCGAACGGCTGAAGAAGGATGAGAACGGCAGGCCGTATGTCGATGCCTTCCTGTTGAGCCACCCGGACCAGGATCATTGCCGTGGTTTGGCGCGGCATTTCTACCTAGGATCGTTGGACAAGTACCCGGATGACAAGAAGGACGACAAGGACAAGAAGATCGTGATCCGCGAGATGTGGTCGTCCCCGATTGTGTTTCGACGCGCCAGCAAGACGCACACCTTGAGTGACGACGCTAAAGCATTCAACACGGAGGCACGTCGACGTGTACAACTGAACCGCGACCAGAACTTCGCCGTTGCAAACGGTGATCGCATTCAGATCATGGGCGAGGACATCGACGGAAAAACTGATGATCTCACCTCGATTTTACGGAAGGTGGACACGCGCTTCTCGACGATCAATGGAAAGAGTTCCGCATTCTTCTCCGCGTTCCTTCTGGCGCCTCTGGATGCCCAGGACGACGACGAAGAGTGCCTGGTCAAGAACCAGTCCAGTGTGATCCTGAACATCACATTGGCCGCTGATGCACAGACGCCAGATGGCGCGAAGTTCCTTACTGGTGGCGATGCTGAGGTATTTATCTGGAACCGCCAGTGGCAGCGCCACAAGGCCGAAGCCGATGCGCTTGAGTACGACATCATGCAGGCACCACATCACTGCTCTTGGCGTTCACTGTCCGAAGACAGTTGGTCTACCCTCCGCGAAAAGGCCAAGCTCGATACCGATGCCCGCAGTGCGCTTTCGCAGACCCGTGACGGCGCTGTCATCGTCACCAGTAGCAAACCGATTAAAGATGACGACAGCGATCCGCCCTGCATCCGCGCAAAGCGTGAGTACGTGGCAATCGTGGACGAGGTAAAAGGCGAGTTCTACTGCACCGGCGAGTACCCGAGCGAAAAATCCGTGGAGCCTCTCGTTTTCACCGTCACCGCTCAGGGGGTGCAGCCTCCATCGAAGAAGGAAGCAGGATCAAAGGCTGCCGCCGTGATCACCTCCGCGCGCACTCCCATGCCGCACGGGTCATCATGACAGACGCCATCGCAGACGCACTGCATCAACTTCAACGTCATCGTGGCTTGATCCGCGTTGGCGAGCCAAAGGCAAGCGGTGTATCGACACAGATAGAGGTCGATGTTGCCGTTCAACTGCCAAGCAGGTCTCGGCGTAACGGCGTCTCCCAAACTGGCGTACGTGCCGTCGAGACATGCGTTCTGGTATTCGATAATGACTGGCCCCTATTCGCCCCCAAGCCCTTCTTGCGTGCAGACTTCCCGCTCAACTTGCCGCACATCAACCCCCATCAGGAAGGCGAGTTGGTCTCGCCGTGCCTGTTCGAGGGGTCGTTGGACGAGTTACTGCATCGGTTTGGTCTGGACGCCATTGTCGACCAGTTGATCGATTGGCTGCACAAGGCCGCAGCCGGAACATTGCTGGATTTGGAGCATGGGTGGGAGCCGACGCGCCGAGACAGTTGTCCTTCCACCGTCATATTCAGTGCCGAGAAGGTCGCGGCCAACGCTCCCGTTGACGGCACGATTCTGGTAGTTCCCGCACGCTATGTGACGATCGATGGCGGTATGTACGCCATCATCAATACCGAACTGACCGCGCAATTCGATACTGTTTTCTCGCAGGATGTTCACAACGACAAGTTGGGGAAGTGGGGGAATGGCCATGCCGCAGCCTTCATCGCGCGGGCGCCAATGACCGGCAATCACCCGTATGTGGTCGGGCGCTATCAACCGGAGACGGTTGTCGATCTCGCGACGCTGCTCGATAGAGCAGTGGAACTGGGCATAGATCGTGACGCTTTGGCCCAAAGCCTGGATGGCTACTACGGACGTTCGATCCTGGATATGCAGCAGGACTCGCGTGGCTGGGTGTATGGCTTGTACGCGATTGTTATTCTGACTGTGCAAAGGCCAGTGTCGCTTGTGGGCTCACCAGGGAGAAGCGTCGAAGTATTGCCCTACATTGTGCGCTATGAACTCAACGCGCGATCACTCCTGGAGCGAAACGCCACGGTTCATTCAGCCTTTCACGCGCATGCGTTGTCTCCCGAGCTGCTGGCAAGGGCGTCCGGCATTCCAGCAGCAGCCACATCGCAGCCGCTGGTCATGCTCGGCTGCGGAAGTTTGGGATCGAAAATCGCGATGCAACTGGGGCGAGCGGGCTTCGGTTCGATGACTTTCGTCGATAACGAGTCTATGTCGCCTCACAATGCGGCGCGGCATGCGCTCATTGAGCGGGGACCGATGCTGGTTCCACCTCGGAAGTCGACGCTGATGAAGACGGCCTTTGAGGAGCTGTCGCATCTTCAATCGCGCGCGTTCGACGCTGACGCAGTGACCCTACTGGTCGATCCTGAACAGTTCGCCACAACGGTCCCGCAGGATGCGTCGCTCATCGTGGACACAACGGCTTCGCTTCAGGTGCTGGCCGCTGGAACACAATCGGCAGCATTGGATCAATCCCCTGCCCGACTGGTACGGGTCGCGATGTATGGTCAGGGTCGCTGTGTCGCGGTTCTGCTCGAAGGATCTGGCCGCGCCGGTCGGGTTGACGACCTCACTGCATTCTTGTTCGAGTGCTGCCGATTTACGCCGGAATTGCGTGCGTCGATTGCTGGTGATACGTCTGAGCCGACGCGCATTTTTGTGGGTGACAACTGCCGTTCACTGACGATGCCAATGTCTGATGCCGTTGTTTCGCGGTCTGCGTCACTGGCTGGGCTGCAACTGGAACGCTGGCTCGTTGATGGGCTTCCGGAGGAAGCGACGCTTTGCGCCGGGTTCTCGGATGCGGAAGGCCTCGGCATGGCATGGTCCCGCACAAGCCTTGGTTCGACCACTGTGCTTGATGTGGCAGACGACGGTGGCTGGAGCATTAGGATTCTGTACCCGGTCGAGCAAGCGATTCATGCTGATGCGCTGCGCTGGGGCGCTCTAGAAACAGGCGGCGCCTTGGTCGGTCGCATCTCGTTTGAAGATCGAACCATCATCATTGCCGGCCTTGTTGAGACACCGCCGGACAGCGTTCGAGAGGCCGCCCGTTTCATCCTCGGAACCAATGGGCTTGTTCAGAGTTTGCGCGCTGCGAACGAGGCCTCTTTGGGATATCTAGCCTTCATCGGAACGTGGCACAGTCACCCGAAAGGCGGTGCACATTCGGGCATCGACCGAAATACATTGCGCAGCATCGCCGAGGATGCTGGTGGTCTTCCCGCCGTATCGTTGATATGGACTCCGACAGGACTCAGGTGTGCGGTGGATCGCTGGTAGGAACAAAGTTGCCGGCACTTTGTTGGCATAAAACGGGAGGAACGTATGGCTGACTACTTCGAGATTGATTTTCTTGGCGTCGAAACCGCGAAAAGCGGGGATGCGATCACGCTGCGTTATTCGGTGAATGGCACTGAGGGTGTGCACGTCGTTGACGGTGGATATCTGGATACGGGAGATCAGATTGTCGAGCACCTGAAAACCTATTACGGAACAACTGTCATCGACCATGTGATCCTCACGCATCCAGACCGCGATCATGCCAATGGGCTGCGAAAAGTCCTAGAGCAATGCACGGTCAGAAATCTTTGGATCAACAGGCCGTGGATATACGCGGACCAGTTGATTGTTCGATTCGAGAACTATGAATCAGCTGAAGCACTGAGACGAAAGTTGCGATCCATCTATGATGCCACGGCAATTCTTGAGGACATTGCGCTGGAGAAGGGAATTCCAATCCATTCTCCTCTTCAGGGGCAGAGCATCGGTCCCTTCGTGGTGATGGCGCCCACACTGTCTCGCTACTTCGACCTGATTGTGGATTCCGCAAAGACACCGGAAGCTGTTGAGGAAAGTGCTTCAGATAGCGTGCTGAGCAGCATATTCCGGGTTGTGAAGGCCGCGACCACCTATATGAAGTCCCTGTGGGGGGAAGAGTATTTTCCACCAGAGCCGACAAGTCGTGAAAACGAAATGAGTGTGGTGCAGACGGCCATCCTAAACGGCCACAGCGTCCTGCTTACTGGCGATGCTGGGCGTGAAGCGCTGCAAGAGGTAATCGACCACGCGCCTGTTGCTGGACTCGCATTGCCAGGTATTCGATACTTTCAGGTGCCTCATCATGGCGGACGACACAACGTTTCGACGGAGATTATGGATCAACTTCTTGGTCCACGCCTGAACGCAATGCCTGACAAACACCACTGGAATGCTATATGCAGTTCCGCCAAAGCAGACGAGGATCATCCGAGGAAATCGGTGATTCGAGCTGTACTGCATCGGGGTGGGCATTGGACTGCAACTGAAGGCCAGAACATACGCATCGGCGCTGGCATCACTCGTGATGGCTGGGTGCCGATTCCCCAAGCTCCATATCCTGAAGATCAAGAGAATTGATTGCGGTTGAAGATCAGTATCATTTTGACTTTCCGCTAACGATATTTCTTGTGTCCCGGCGTGACGCCGTCGGGCTCGCGGGCTACGCCCCACGCTTCGTACCGAATCGCGGCCATCCGGCTTTGATCCCTGAAACCTCCGGCCCATGAGGGTCTGCGCGCTCCGCTTGCCAAGGGCGAGAGTGTGTAGTGGGTAGGGTATGGGCGGTCTTGCTGTTCCCTTCACCGTACCACGGCGTTCTCGCCGTCAAGGGCTGCGCGTGCTCGCACGCTTGCGGCCATGGCCGTTCATGACCCTGTGACAGCTTGCGCTGCGCCGTGCTGACGCCGGTTCCGGGCAATTCCGCCCGAGCAACCGGAGCACGATCATGACACAACTGTCCTTTTCCTCGTTCGATTCCTCTCTGCTGGTCCGTGACGCGCAAGGGCGCTACCTGCCGGCGTCGGTAGATCAGATTCTTGGCGCCGCGCGTCAGGTCATCGACCAGAAAATACAGCGGGGTATGTCCTTCACCTCACCGGCACTCGTCAAAGAGTACCTGTGTGCCAAGCTGGCTGGTTTCGAGCACGAAGTCTTCGCAGTACTGTTCCTCGACTCGCAGCATCGCTTGATCGAATACACCGAGATGTTCAGGGGCACCATCGACAGTGCTTCGGTGTATCCACGCGAGGTGGTCAAGGAAGCCCTGAGGCTCAATGCGGCGGCGGTGATCTTCTCGCACAATCATCCCAGCGGAAATCCCGAGCCGAGCCGCGCCGATGAGGCCATCACTAAGCGGCTCAAAGAGGCGCTGGCACTGGTGGACGTGCGCACGCTGGATCATGTCATTGTCGCCGGTAGTGACACTACGTCGTTTGCAGAGCGTGGCCTGATCTGATCCTGGGGGCTTCGGCCCCCTTTTTGCTTCGACTTATGCAGAAGATTAGTGTTCGGTTGTGACCCCTTGCAGACCATCGCGCACTAAGAAAGAGTACAACTAAGCGTCAGAGTTGATCGTCGCACGGTAGGCAGGCGCGCAGATCTGGCCTCTCTGGCAACGTTAAACCAGATGGTCGGGCAAAGTACGGTCATGCAAGAAGTAGTCATTCTTATAGTCACTATCCATCGGAGAGATTCGGTACATGAATCCATTGCTTTGAGTGTCGGAGATGTCTATAAGTTTGCGGAGCAAGGAGAGAGTCTGGCGTTGGACAGGGTTGAGGTTTTTCTTAATCTCAATCAGCTCCTCAACAGAATGCTCCTCCAAGAAATTGAAGTGGCTACCCAGCAATCCACAGATGCCATCCGACAATTGAATCTCTATGCAATCTCGGGAGTCCACGAAGGAATATTCTACGAACCTTCCCTTGTATCCAATCTGAGTGTTCCCCAGCGCCTCCTGAACCTCGGTTTCGTTGTCAAAGGTATGAGAGCTTGTTGGGTAAATGTACAAGGGTCGCAGGAATAGACTGTCGAAGCTATCAATGAGCACGTCATCTTCGTTGTCCACAATGAAGGGTAACTCTGGAAGGTTTGCCGCTTTGCGAACCATGTATATAACCAGTTCGCTGATGTCAGATTGTGGCTTCTTGGAGACTGATTCAAGAAGGTCAGAAAATTCCGTCATGAACGAAAAACTTGCATTTCGCTGAACATTTGGAAATCGATATTTTTTTAAAATTGGCACCAACCGATCTAAATCCGCATTGGCAAGGTTGAAGAGTTCGCCCTTGATGTGCATGACATACGGCATGTACTGGCGCAGCTCGGGCTCATCCCAGAGCGAATCCACAATGTCAACCAGTGACCAATAGAGAATATTGAAGTTTGTGTAGTGGATGAACACCCCATTGGCACTCAGCCACTCCAAAAGCGTCCTTATTTTCCTGGAGTTCAGCACGCCGAGATAGCTACCCGTAGCAAGCTGATTGAACTTGATTTCCTTGGCGGACTTTTGGATGTGCAGCGATTTGACCAACTCATCAAGCCCGGTTAACGGTTCGGATTTTTTGTGGGCAATTCCACCTAAGACAAAGTTCTTCGGCTGCTCGTTGAAACCGTCATCCCTGATCCAGAACTTGCGGATGTTATTGGTTTCATCGTAGAAGAAAGCATATTCTTCGTCTAGACCGTAGAGGGGGTTCCCTGCAAAGATGTTTAAGAGCATGCTTGCTCTAAGTTCTTCTGCATTCAGGATGATAGGATTTGGCTGCTCTTCACTCACTACAAACCTTTTGCAATCTTGTGAAACTCTTATCTACAGGTTGTACCTGGTAGGCATGAAACCAGATTCTCACAGTTTTACTGGCAAAAGCCAACAGGGGAACGACTTCGTTGAACATGAGCGGATCGTTGTTGTGATCGGTGGACGAATGTTCCCTATTGGATGATGGCAGTCAATCCATACAAATAGATAATAAGCGAAATGCCTCCTTGCGTCTCCGCTCTGCGGATCGCGCTGCTCCAGGTTTGCTATCCGCTTATCCTTGAAGGGACTAGCTATTACCATCGAACTAGCTACAGGCATCCTCATTGCCATTAGCAGGTGTGTTCCAGAGCTTTTCAAGGTCTACGTCCTCACTGCTAGGTTGCTTATTACTGGGCAAACGGTCTACTTGTATAACCATTGGTAAATCGAAGGCCGTACCTGTTACCACACAGCAACCTTGAGAAAGCCCTGGAATGAGGCTTCGTGACAGGGAATCCAGCGTTGAAATCGTATTGTCGATCAGGTATAGGTCTCGGTCATTCACTAACCGATGGATGAAGAAGTTGTGCAGTTGGGAAATAATGGTCGGGGAGATGTCGGCGGGGCGCTGACTAGCGATCGTGACAAACATTCCAAACTTGCGCCCCTCTTTGATGATTTCCTCGAACTGCTCTAGTCGATAATCCTTCCAACTTTCGCTTTCTCGAGTGGATTGGTCAGATAGGATGTTGTGAGCCTCATCGACAATGACATGAATCGTTCGGTCGGGAGGAGTATCTACAGCTGCCTTGTGTGCGTTGTAGTAGTGCTTGGCAAATAGCAACGGTAAGACTTTTTTGACTTCGTTGTTGCAGCGGCGTAGAGAAACGACCGTTAGTAACCTTTCGGGTTGTGGAGCATCTCCAATCACAATGACTTTGCGTATACTGGATAACGACGACTCAACGCGCTTGAGTAGTGGCTGAATATGCTCGAACTGGACATAACCTGCATTCAAGTCAGACATCAATTGCAGGTTGACACGAAGAACGAGCTCATCAAATTCGTCGAGACCTTGAATATCTAGTGTGTCTACGGTCGGTGCGATGTGTGCCGCGTATTGATTTCCATCGGGGTCAATGAACGCCCTACAATGGAAACGACCATTGCGGTACCACGTAACCTCCGCCAAGAGATCCTGAACGGCTTGGTTGTTCATGCGCCGAGCAACCGTCCGCATAAGATCTAGCGTTGCGGGTTTAACTTCGCCTGCGCAGAATGACTGGCGGAACTTCATTTTTGCGTAGTTCGCCAATGCAGCACGGTTGCCTCCGTACTTAAGTTTCCCGGAAATGACCCGATTTAGGAATGGTCGCTGCGTGTTGGTGGTCGCTTGGAAAAGTAATGATAGTGTCTCAATATCCCAGAACTCTTGCGGTGCCAATGGGAAGCGGGCATTGAGGTCTTCAGGATCAGGATTTATCAGTGTAGAGAGCTGATAGACAGTTTTGTGTTCCGCTGGGGCTAGCTGCTCGCCCCCATATTCTCCGTTGAAGTCGAGAATAATGAAACGGCTCTTCCCAGCAATTAGCTGAAGTTTTTCATCAAATAGTACGGAGTAGAGCTTCGCTAACGTATTGGATTTACCGCTTCCAGTATTTCCAAATATGCCAATATGACTGTTAAAGAGGCGTTTCCATGGAAGCCCGATTGCGATCTCCTCTTTAAGCATGTGCCCGATTTTGAATTCGCCATCAGACTTTCGGTCGAAAATGGATCGGATTCGCTCCTCTGGCATCAGGAATGCAGGGTCCTGAATCATCGGTAAGTACTTTATCCCTTGGGAGAAGCCTGTATGGTCAAAGAATCCGATAGGCCTAACCTCAACCTTCCGCACATAAGACGGCTTACCGTTCCGTGTCTCAATTCGGCTTTCGTCAAGGTATTCACCTTCAACCATGCATATGATGTCCCGAAAACCACGCTGGATAGAAAGATATTCGCGGATAGATACACCTTTGTATTTTTTACCACCGTGAAATAGCGTCTCTTTACTGGACTGTTCGTCGATCTTAAGAATCACCTTAGTGCCATGAACAGCGATGACATCACCCACGCGGATACTCATACGCTTGCTTCGGCTCCATCATCGATTACATCAGATCCTGCCTCAGCCGCAGGCTGTGCCGTTTTGATGGATGCCTCTGGCCATGCCAGAATCTTCTTATTAAACGTTGAGAAATCTATGGTTTCCCCATCGATGCCAAGACACTGGACGTTGCGGTAGCCCTTGAATTTCTCACACATCACTTGGTATTCAGCAGTATTAAAGCAGCATACAAATACTTGTAGTCCCGGATTTGACAAAGAGCGCATCACAAGATTGAGGATGTGCTCGTCAGCGAAGGAAAAACCGAAGGTAATAAGTACTGCATTTGGCTTCTCAAGTTCATAACTGAGCAATCGGAGCATCTGGTAATAGTGCTCCTCATACACGGTTTCATGGAATTTCCACTTAGTCGGGTTGACGATGGGCATCTGTTCATACTTCGCCCAAAATACAGACAGGGCATCGTCATCAAAATCTGGCTCTTGCAAATCTTCTAGCGTGGCGGTGGAGCTATCGAGAACGTCAGAAAACTGCTGCAACGCAGTTGTCAAATCCTCGCTCAACAAGGATTCTTTGGACAAAATATCGTAATCGACCAAGATGGCCCCGTCTGTTTTGCTCCAGTACACCGACCCGTGGAGATGGATCAGGTTGATCTGTGGGATGCTGGTTTGATAACGGCCGAAGACACCAGTTTGGCAAAGGTAAGAACCGAAATTTCGAGCCTGTAATATCCGCTTAGTAAATCCACGCGAACCATCGTTCAAGATAAAGTCCGTGTGCCCCTCTTTGAGCAATTGGTCGGCCACAAGCGGAAAGCATCCATCGTAATTCGTTGTGAAGACGTTGCAACAGCGATCCAATGCCTTTCGCCGCTTGACCATCTCTAAAATCGTAGTGAGAAAAGTACGATAGTTCTCAATGACCTGGTTACCGGAGTCGGTAGCCGTTGCTGTTTCGAGCGTGAGTTGTTCTGCGGGCCTGATGCAGGTGGAATAATAGTGCATGAACAACGGAACGAAACGTCGGTCACGTTCTTGCTCGAATTTCGTCGCCAGTTCCTCTAGCGTGAATTTTTCACCATTCTCATTAGATAACTGGAGTTGCAGCGTGGGAAGAAGTCCAAATGAAGCCCCTGAGCCAAACAAAAAATTGACGTCCTTATCGTAAATGTCGCTGATAGAGATCACTTCTTCCTCCAGTATGATTATTTTTCGTCGGCCTACGTGATGTTAGTGATCGATGATTTGTACGCGCAGTCACACCAGTCTGAAGTGTTTACGCACTTTGCGACAGCAAATAGTCAACCTCAGTTACCTAAAGATTGTTTTCAGTAATCTCTTCCAATTCCTGCCGTACTTGTGCAAGGAGTTGATCGGCTTGGTCTTCGCTATCACCAGTATATGCCAACGTCAACAACGTAAGCGGATGCACCTCCATCACCTCGCACAGTTCGGCCAGCTTGCTGAGGGTCGGGCTTTTCAGATCGCGTTCCAAGGTGCTCATATAGGTACGGCTCGACACGTCGGAAAACGCTTCCTGGCTCAAGCCACGCGCTTTCCTGACTGCTTTCAACGCCCTCGCCAATGAGTACTCTGCCGCCACCTATGGTTTCCTCTCAAAAACCAAGATGACAACCTATTGCATCCTATAGGGCTACAATCTATAGTGTTCATTTTGTATTGATTCCCAGTTCCGCGCTTTTACAGAAATCCGGTTTTGCGGATCTCGCCAAATTCGAGGAGTCGTATTTGTGCCTTTCCAGACCTACGCCAATGCGCCTTCACGCTTCTACGCTTCGGCTGATTCGTGGGGTTGCGCTTTTGAGTTTTCACGTACAAATGGTGAAGCGGTTTGGTGGTTCTGCTCCTTTGAGGAAGGCGTGCGGCCATGACTCTGCTCATCACCGACGCGGAGCGTGCGCAATTGATCACCAACGGCGACTCCCTGGACCCGATGCCAGTCGTGCGGCTGTTCACCCCGGACGCTCACGCTACCTGGCTGCTGGCCTCGCTCGATCCTGCTGACGGGGACACAGCCCATGGCCTGATCGACCTAGGGATCGGGATGCCTGAGTTGGGAACGGTGAAGTTGTCTGATCTGGCGTCCATCGTCGGGCCGCACCGGCAGCCCGTGATGCGCGATCACTACCTCCAGCCGGTGCGGCGGCTGTCGGAATACCTGCGGCTGGCTGAGGAGAACGGCTCGATCATCGACTGAACAATCAGAGACAACGCCAGCGCATTGTGTCTTTTTGGGTCTGGCCTCAGACCGGTTGGGTCTCAATGGCCGGCCTTGCATAGAAATGGTGCGCACCTGATCGAAACGGTCATGATGTCTGGTGCGGCTTTTGGCAGGCTGGCCGATGCGGCACGCCATTTTGGGGCAGGCCGCCGTCGCATTCGGACGAAACTTGCAATAGCTCGGAGCCAATCGGTCTTGACACTAACAGTTTATCGTTGGACCCATGACATTCTGATGATCGCTCCATAGCACGAGTATCCGCCGTGGCGACGTACCTCAAGCCGAGGGAGGTTGCGCCATGGCTGATCGCAGCTCTGAGTATTGGTATCCAGCGGCGGCCTATCTCTATGCTCTGCACTTAGATGGCCCCGCGCTGGCGTGGGAATACCTGCGCCGTCATCCTGACTATCGCCAAGACTGGCTACGCCGTCGGCGCCGGTCGGACGCGGCGCTGCGCTGGGGCTTACGCCTGCTGGAAAACCCGGCGGTGGATGCGCGCGAAGCGCATCCAGCTTGGTTTCCCGATCACGATGCAGTACTCCAACTCTATCCAGATGTCGACCCACCGCTCGATACGGAAGTCTTCACGCTTTGGCGCCTTCCGGGCCACAAGCACCTGATCCATGATGGGCGGCGATTGATACTGGTGGCCCGCTGGCCGGGTGCCTGTCTGCACTTCGCTTTGGCGCCCGACCTGGCCGATGGCATGGCTTACGCCTATGCCATTCGAGCATCCGGCACGTCCCGCGCACGCTGCCAGGTGTTGTCGGCCTCGCTGGGTAAGTTGGCAACCGTCACCGGCATCCCTCCTGTCGCGCTGACAGGACCTCGGCCATCTCTGGCGCCTCTGTTGGAACTACACACCTTGCAGGCACTCGACGCGACCTTGGCCGGCGCGTCATTGCGTGAAGTAGCCGAAGGGCTCTTCGGGGCCGATGCCGTCGCCGATGACTGGCATGCCGACAGCGCTTTGCGCGCCCGCGTGCGTCGACTGGTTCGCCGGGGTAATGCGCTGATGCGCGGCGGCTATCGCCGCTTGGTGCAACTTCCTCCGGTTGAGCAGGGACGCGCTGCGGTTACCGCAAAACGTCCCTGAACAAGAGTCCCATGTTTCTTGAGACTGCCTCCATCCGGTCACGCTGTGTGGCCGGTCGTTTTCAACCGATGGAGGTACATCCCATGCGACCCGCTCCTTTACGACCCGCCGCCGTTACTGCCGCTGCGCCCGCGCAGCCACAACGCTACCTAACCAACGACGAAGCCGCCGAATATCTACGTCTGTCGCCGCGTACGCTGGAAAAGCAGCGCGTGATCGGTGGCGGGCCGAAGTTCCGTAAGTTTGGCCGCCGTGTCATGTACGCTGTGGCCGATCTTGATGCGTGGGCCGATGCGCGCAGCTACGAGGCCACCTCCGACCCCGAATACGCCGAACGCCACGCGGGTGACTACCGTGATGGCCGCTGATCAACGGCTCGCCGGTGGCCGTCTCTATGTCCAGTCCATCGCTGCCACTCCGGCAGCAGCGAGAGCAGCTCGACCTGTTCCGCGCACTGCCAGCCGAGGATATGGCACCGCGCGACGCCCAGGACTTGATGGCCTATCCGTTCTTCTCGCTGGCAAAGTCGCGGCGCACAGCGCCGATCGACTTTCGCAGCGGCAAGATCACCATTCGTGTCGAGGGCACGCAGGAACACGGCATCGCCACTATCTGGGATGCCGATATTTTGATCTGGGCCGCCAGCCAGATTGTCGAAGCCCGCGATGCGGGCATCCAGCCGTCACGTCGAATGCAGGCCACGCCCTACGAGATCCTGCGCTTTATCGGGCGCGGTACGTCGCTGCGCGACTACCAGCGCCTCAAAGCCGCATTCGACCGGCTGCAATCGACCACGGTGGCCACCTCCATCCGCGAGACCACCGGGCGGCGCCTGCACCGGTTTTCCTGGATCAACGAGTGGAAAGAACTGGCCGATGCCAACGGCAAGCCGCTAGGCATCGAGCTGATCTTGCCGGACTGGTTCTATGCGGGCGTACTCGATGCTGCACTGGTATTGACCATCGACCCGACATACTTTCGGCTCACCGGCGGTATAGAGCGCTGGCTGTACCGACTGGTACGCAAGCATGGTGGTCGGCAGGCAAACGGTTGGCAGTTCGATGTTCCTTACCTGTATCGCAAGTCCGGCAGCTTGGCGCAGCCGCGCGATTTTGCCCGCGATCTGCGCGCCCTGGTAGCGAAGCAGTCACTGCCTGGTTACGAGCTGTCCATCGAACGCTGGCCCGGCGAACCGGAGATTCTCGCCTTCCGGCCCGTGCCGCAAACGGCACGGGGATAAGTCTGGGGATGGCAGCAGAACAAGCTGTGAACGGGCTCGTGCTATCGGACGCGCTAAGACTCGTGCTATCAGGCGCACCGGTATCGTGCTATCAGCCGCGAGAATTTAGTCTAACAAACTGGTTTATAAATACTTTTTCGGCCCTTAACTTTATATCTAACTTAAAAACTTATCTAACCAATAATAATAAACAGCTATTGAATCGGTGGATAACCGTCAACCAGCAACGACAAAAGCGTTTTTCAGGCTGTTCAAGGTATTACTTTCCTGTACGGAGGGCCGCGCCATGATCGTTGCTTTGCTCAATCAGAAAGGCGGCGTAGGCAAGACTACGCTCGCTACCCACATCGCCGGCGAACTAGCGCTGCGCGGTCAGAACGTCATTCTGCTGGATGCCGATCCGCAAGGATCATCACTGGACTGGACACAGCGCCGAAGCCAGCAAGGTTTGCCCAGGCTATTCAGTGCCGTGGGTCTCGCCCGTGAGACCTTGCATCAAGAAGCGCCAGAACTCGCCAGAAGGGCCGATCACGTCATTATCGATGGCCCGCCCAGGATTGCCGCCTTGGCGCGCTCCGCACTGCTGGCGGCCGAGCGGGTGCTGATCCCGGTGCAACCGAGCCCCTACGACCTATGGGCTTCTGCCGAGATGATGGCGCTGATCCGCGAGGCACAAATGTTCCGCCCGCAGCTCACTGCGGCCTTCATCATCAATCGGCGCGTCAGCACCACGGTGATCGGGCGTGAAGCACGACAGGCACTGGCCGAACAGCCGTTGCCCGTACTGCGCGCTGAAGTGCGCCAGCGTATCGTTTTCGCCGACAGCGTGGCCGCTGGCCGATTGGCACGCGAAACGGCGCCAGACAGCATCGCCGCATGTGAAATCATGGCGCTGGTGGATGAACTGCTGCGGTGGCCGTTATGAGCAAGGCGCACAGCAAACGCGTCGGCATCGGTGCGCGTCCTCCTGCCAATCCACAGGCGGAGGCATGGATTCGCCAAGGCGACGCCGACGCACTCAACAAGGGCGATCTCTACACCGCCCGATTGACCCTCGACATCACGCCTGCCATGCGGGCGCGCATCAAGGTCTCAGCCTTCACGCAGGGCGTGACCGTGGCCGAGTTGCTGCGTGCCTTGCTGGAACGCGAGTTCCCGGAGAACCCATCATGAACACACAGTTTTCTGCCACCCCGGCTGCATCGCCACCGCCGCTCGCCACGCTCCCCGGTCAGGCCGACAGCGCACCGCTGACGCGCGTCTCGCTGGCCTATCTCGAATCCCGCTTCAAGCTTTACCTGCGCTTCGGTGAACCCGTACGCATCATTCGATTCGATCGCTGGCGGCGCGTGGCGGGGTTCCTGCCAAACGCCATATTCTGCCGCATCCGCTGGCAGGCTAATGACTACGGCACTGTGCGTTGGCAACTCATGGTGATGCAGTCTGGTCTGCCGCGAGATGCCATGCAGCGTATCCCTGGTGTGAAGCCCGGCGCGCGTCTTCTGCTGCACACGCAAGGCGACCACAGGGTGCGCACTATGCTGGAACGCATCGACGCTATCGAGGCACAAGATATTGCACCGGCAACGGTGCCGCCCGCGTATTGGCGTACGCTCGCCAATAGGCTTGCTGCGCGTTTACCGTTGCCCGAGTACACCGCCGAGCGGCATGCCGCCTGGCTGGCCGGGAGGGCGCTGCAATGACCGTCGTGTCTAATACTGGCCCCGCATTGCGTTCTCGCTCGCCCTTGAGCGTGCGCATCTTGCTGATAGTTCTTTCCGTCTGCGGTTTAGCTGCATTGGCCTGGGCGTCCTTCGTGCAGCCGTTGCCGCGCCTGATCTACAACCCGTCGGACAGCGTGCCCGTGGGTTGGTATCGCCTCGATCCGCTGCAACACTCGTCCGATTCGCTGTCACATCGGCTGGAAGTCGGCAGCATCGTCCTGACCACATTACCGCCAGAAACGGCTGAGCTCGCCGCGCGGCGTGGTTACCTGCCAGACCACATTCCATTGCTGAAACGTGTGGGTGCAGTCGCACCGCAACATGTATGCATTTCGGCCGATCAGATACGCATCGACGGTGTACTGGTGGCGACTTTGTTGCACACCGACCGGCTTGGCCGGGAGCTACAAGCCTGGCCGCACTGCCGGCAGCTTCAACCTGGCGAACTGTTCCTGTTGAGCGTGACCAACCCAGCGTCGTTTGACAGTCGCTATTTTGGTCCGGTCAGCGTGTCTGCCGTGATCGGTGTTGCGAGCCCTGCCTGGCTGGAGAAACGTCCATGATGGCCGCCGATTTACTGTGGTTCAGCGTGACATCGAAGCTCTTCCTTGATGGCGCGTCGCCGTGTTATCGCGCGTGCAGTGCGCGCGCATCCGTGCTGCCTTCCAACGTGCAGACGTCTTGCCTCGAACATGCCCGACCTGTGGTCGTGGCTCTGTTCGCCGGCGCGCTGGCTGCTAGCAGCATAGCGCCGCCGGGCCGCCGCTGCCCGGAGCGACAGCGAAGGGCAAAGGCGGAAGGCAAGACAAAAGGACGCGGCACCAGGCCGCGTAGAAAGCCTGTCTGCACATGGGGGTGGCGCGGCACGGAGCGGCTTCGCCACCGTGCCGCTTGGGGCGCGAGGCCCGCGCCAATGCAGGCATGTCCCCGTGCTTCGCACGACAGGACACGCCAGAGCTTGCAGGGAGCGCAGCCATGACCGCCCGCCGCGACGACGATTTCCGGGTGCGTCCGAGCGCCCCGAAGAACCGGGGCAAAGGCCAGGGCCAGAGCTTCGTTTCCAAGGTACTCAAGCAGGCGGGCAAGGCCAGCGGCGGCAAGTCCTCGATGCGCCATTCCGCAGCCGGCGGCAGCGGCGCACGCGCCGGCCAGCGGCCCGGCTCGCGCCTGGGGCGCGGCCATACGGCGGCGCGCTTCGCCGGGGCGAAGCTGACGTCCATGTCGCGGCGCGTGACCATCAAGACCCTACTGGTCAATCAACGCAACGCCAGCCCGCAGTCGCTCGCCAAGCACCTGCGCTACATCGAGCGCGACGGCGCCGGCCGCGATGGCGAACCGGGCCGGGCCTACGGGCCGCAGATTGACGATGCCGACCTCGATGCCTTCAAGGAGCGGGCCGACGACGACCGGCACCATTTCCGCTTCATCGTCTCACCGGAAGACGGTGCCGAGCTTGAGGAGTTGCGCACCTACACCCGGCATCTGGTGAACCGGATGGAAGCCGACCTGGGGACGCGGCTGGATTGGGTGGCAGTCGATCACTGGAACACCGACAACCCGCACACCCACCTGATCGTGCGCGGGCGCGACGACACCGGCAAAGACCTCATCATCGCGGGCGACTACATCGCCCACGGCTTCCGCCATCGCGCCGCCGAACTGGCGACGGAATGGCTGGGGCCGCGCACCGAACTGGAGATTCAGCAGACCTTGCAGCGCGAGGTGGAACAGGAGCGGTGGACGAGCCTCGACCGCACATTGCAGCGTGAGGCCGGCGAGGATGGCCGGGTGCAGATCGAGCGCTTCAATGAGCCCCGCCTGCAACGCCAGCGGCTGCTGCTGATCGGCCGACTCCAACGCTTGCAGCGCCTGGGCCTGGCTGACGAGACGCAGCCCGGCACCTGGGCCGTGCATGCCGACGCGGAGAAGACCTTGCGCGCCTTGGGCGAGCGTGGTGACATCATCCGCACCATGCAGCGCGCCATGAGCGGCCAGCCGCGCGAGCTGGCGGTGTTTGAGCCCGGCGACGACGGCCGCACCATCGTCGGCCGCGTGGCCGGCAAGGGGCTGGCCGACGAGCTGCACGACCGCGGCTATCTGGTCATCGACGGCGTGGACGGCAAGGCCCACTACGTCGCTTTGAACGCCCGCGTCGAGCTGGCGAACTATCCCACCGGAGCCGTGGTGGAGGTACGCGGTTCCACCGAGGTGCGGGCGGCCGACAAGAACATCGCCGCGCTGGCGAGCGATGGCCTGTACCGCGCCGATCATCACCTGGCGATCGAGCAAGGCCGAGCCAAGCCCGGCCGCGACCCGCAGGAGGTCGTCGCGGCCCATGTCCGCCGACTGGAAGCCCTGCGCCGGGCCGGCATCGTGGAACGTGTGGCTGATGGACTATGGAAGGTGCCGGACGACCTGGCCGAACGTGGCCGCCAGAACGACGCACAGCGCCTGGGCGGCGTGGCGGTGGAGCTGAAATCGCACTTGCCCATCGAGCGGCAGGCCCGCGTGATCGGCGCGACCTGGCTGGACCAGCAGTTGATCGGTGGCGGTAAGGGGCTGGGCGATCTGGGCTTTGGCGGCGAGACGAAGGAAGCCTTGCAGCAGCGCGCCGACTTCCTTGAAGAACAGGGGCTGGCCCAGCGGCGTGGGCAGCGGGTGATCCTCGCCCGGAACCTGCTGGGGACGCTGCGGAATCGGGAACTGGCAAAGGCCGCCAAGGATATTGCCGCCGAAATCGGCCTAGCGCATCGGCCCGTCACCGACGGGCAGCGCGTGGCTGGCATCTACCGGCGCAGCCTCATGCTCGCCAGCGGGCGCTACGCGATGCTAGACGACGGCATGGGGTTCAGTCTGGTGCCGTGGAAGCCGGTGATTGAACAGCGACTGGGGCAGCGACTTGCCGCGACGGTGCGCGGTGGCGGCGTGGCGTGGGAAATCGGACGGCAGCGGGGAATGGGCATTGGCTAATGCTCGAAGAGTCTCAGCCACATAACCCGGCAGGCTGTCTAGAGATATGCCGAGGCAGTTGTGAAATTCTTCGCTGCATATCTTCAACGGGTTGGATCTATGGCCCGGAAGCGGCCATCCAGATAGACGAGTGGATCGGCATATGCAGATGTGAGCACACGCTCGACACTGGCCAGCATTACCGAGTGGGTGCCGACTGCATGGTGTTCAATCAGCTCACAGAACAGCGAAGCCTGCGCCCCTTGCAGATAGGGCAACCCATTGACTTCATCAAATCGCCAGGCTTCATGATCGAAACGGTCGGTCCCCGTGGCGCTACGGCAGTGCACCGCAAGTACCTCCTGTTCTGCGCGGAGTACATTGATGCAGAACCGTCGAGAAGCCAGCAGCGGCCCATGGATACGGGTTTGCTGACCAATGCACACTAGAACCGTGGGCGGCTCCAGTGAGACTGATGCGAATGAACTGGCGATCATTACGTGTCCGTGGCCATCGGGAGCGATCGACGTGATTAGCGTCACCGTGGAGGCCACGCCGCGCATCGCCTGCCTCAATTGGGCAGCAATCAAAGGGTGTTGGGACATGTAGATGTGCTCAATCATGGGTTACGGGTGTGTTTCACGCTTAGCCCAACCAGGGTGCTTTGTCAGCAAACCCAACATCTCGTCCATCGCGTCATAGGAGCGTTTGAGCGTGCTGTATGGATTCCCCCCGACCAATGTGCCATCATAGCCGACGGGGCCGGTATAACCGAACGACTTGGCAAGTCCAAGAAGTGCGAAGTTGTCGAGTTCTCCTGCATCGAGCGCCTCGAAAGTGGCAATACGACTCCAGCCAAGTGGGCTGCGGGTTGCGCCGCTGAGAGTCAATTCCCGCATGAAGGGTGTTGACGCCATTAACGCTGGCGTCGGGTCTACGGCCTGATAGCCCTCCGTCGGGCTGCCTGCATTGGTTTCGTAGCCATACCAGTGATAGCTTGGAAACACGATGCCGAGATTCGGATGGTTCACGACCGAGCAGATCTGTGCCGCAATGGAGTAATGATCCATCCAGAAGCCCAGATGAAAATACAGCAGGATGTCAATTCCGCGCCGTGCGCAAATCTCAAGTGCCCGACCAAGGAAGTCCTGCAATACCTTGTCGTCCGGTGCCTTTCGATGATTTGAACCGTGGCCTGCCGTCCTGATTCCAAGATTGACAGCCTTCACGCCTTCCATCTCCTCAAGCATCCGCAAGAGTCCTGCGTTGATGGGATGCTGTGGGCCCTGATCCAGGTCGATCACCACATACACGCTAAAGACCTCCAAACCGAAACGATCTTTCACGGTGGATAGACGCTTTGCGGTTTCCCATCGGCTCCCTGACCAGACGGCATAGGTCAGGCCGTCATAACCGATGTCAGCCAGCATTTCGCATTGGACATCGAAGGCATAGGTACCAGCCGAAGAAGTAAAAGCGAGATCCCAGGCAAAAATTTTATGACCGTGCAGCATCCTGCGCCTCCTCCAAATGGGCAGTAGCGTGCGCCGGAAAGTGCGGTACGACATGCTCGCCAAGTTCCTGAACAATCTCATGCGCCGGACGTGTCGCGTATTTCAGGTTGAGGCCAATATGATTAACCCCAATATCGCGCAAGCGGCTGAAGTAGTCAGTAAAGAATCGGTGACCAGCCCGAAACCCGAGGAAGATGGGCGATGGGGGTTCATCGGGATTCTCCGACAGGTCAATATAGAAGGATTGCGTGAAGGGTTTGAATCTTGGTGTCAGCGACCGCCAATTCTTGATTGTCATGGCTTGCTGCGCGATATTTTGGGGATAGTAAAGCCAGCCATCCCCATGCTCGGCAATCCATTCGACCGACTGGCGTGAATGACCAGTCACCATCACGGGAATGTCTCTCAACGCCGGTTTCGGCAGCGTATCTGCACCCGACAAGTTCACTCGGGGCGTGGAGATTTCCGGGAAGTCCTCACGCCAGGCTTGACGCAACACAGTCAATGCTTCTTGGAACAACGTGGCTCGCGCATCCATTGTCTGACCGAAGGCCGGGAACTCTGTTGGCCGATCACCCGTGGCGATACCTAGCACCAGGCGCTGATTTGACAAGCGGTCGATCGAGGCTGCTGCTTTGGCCACAAGCAAGGGATGACGCAGAGTGGTGATGACGCTGCCAGTTGCGAGCGCGATGCGCGACGTCTGTGCCGTGACGTAGCCCATGAATGGCCACAGGTCATGGATGTGACCCACGTCGCCAAAAGACGGGACATTGAGAAATACATCCCTGAAGTAAAGGGCTGCAAAGTTATGAGCTTCAGCCAATTGTGCCGTGCGAATCTGCTGTGCCATGTCCATCTCAGGAATGGCGCCAGGGTAGGACTCGATGGCGAAGAAAAGACCCAGCGTCAGGCTTCCTTCCTGATACATGGTCGAGTATCCACGATGATTTTTGGGGTATACGGATTTAATGGTTGATGGGGCACCTTCACCCCATCAATCTGATACCACCCTCAGATGGTTGATAGATCGACTCCGTAGTTGAGTTCCTCTGCGAAGTCCGGCAGTCCGTAACCGATGGTTTTCTTGTAGAAAG
>NZ_JBSXOF010000006.1:0-19799 GCF_056859315.1 Methylophaga sp. F-2 | reverse complement strand
TCGCTATGAAGACTCAGGCGAAGGTGGAAACAGAAAATTGGCAGTAGAGTAGGCTGAAGAGGATCAATCAGATAATCCGCTGAGAAAGATTTTCTTCTTTACATCTTTGGCATTTTATCAACCAGAAATTCCGGATACCCATAATTATTACGGCACCTTCTGAAAGGAGCTGCTCGACTTTATTCAAATGAACCAATGTTAAAACTGCGGGCCCGATAATGATACCTAGGAGCAAAGTTAAGGCTGCTTTGGGCAATCTTAACCGCTCAAAGACACTGTCATTAAATGCGAGAATCGCAGCAATGCACAGAAACACTACAGTTTGAATAATCAATGAACTTTCCTGTCAGTGACCCATTAGTTAGAAGCGGTTTTAGTGAGATACTTATCGGCTTCTTTTGCTAGCTGATACTCTTCGTTTGTTTTGATAACAAAAATATGTGTCAAACTTTCCATTGTCAAAATCTGTACCTGTTCAGCTTTAATTTTCATCTTATTTTTCCCCACCTCTTCCAGTCGTATGCCAAATTGTTCAAGGTCCTCACAACAGCGTGCTCGTATCTCTGGATAGTTTTCCCCGATACCGCCAGAGAAAACAATGGCATCGACGCGACCAAGCACCACCATATACTCACCAATGGCTTTACGGACTCGGTAAACGAACATATCAACTGCCAGCTTTGCATCTATATCACCACAATGCATCCGACTGAGGAACTCTCGCATATTGTGGTAACCACACACTGCTTCTAAACCCGATTCAGCAGTTAATTTCTTATTTACTTCATCTTGACCCATCCCATAGCTGTGCTGAACATATATCAAGGAATGGTGGGATCATGATCACCGCTTCTGGTTTCCATCATCACGCCTACCGCAGGAGTAAAGCCCATAGATGTATCAACACTAATACCATTATGTATAGCACAAAGAATGGCACCGTTACCCAGATGCAACGTGACAGAGCCGGCTGTTGTATTACTTTAGCAGTTGTCACTGCCAAATAGTTACAGGCTTGCCAGTAGGCATGTATTTTTTCTAGAGTTGATCCTCGTACGCTGTCGTTACGGCCAGAACTCATAATGTATTCCCTCATTCAATGTATAAAGTAATCTAATATCTCAGTCTCACAGATGCTTGATCACCGTTATTATCTCGTTTAATGTCATAGCGCTTTACAGCCATCGCTTCAAAATGGAAGCAACTAAACCAGCCAACCTGGCTAAAAGGTCACGCTTAAACCACTGGTCTGAAGATACCTTTTCAGCTTCCTTGAGATCGTAGAGAAATTGTTCTTCGAGCGTCTCGCTTAAATGCCTGTTTGCACTGACCAGAGTTAACTCATAATTAATAAATAAACTTCGGTAGTCGAGGTTTGCTGTACCAATGAACGACCAGGTTTTATCAATAACAACCGTTTTCGCATGAAGTATCCTAGGTAAAAATTCGTATATCTCTATACCGCTTGCAAGCATTGGCGCGTAAAGACTTCGGGATGCCCATAATGCAATACGGACGTCACTTTTCCGTGGAACGAGTAATTTGACATCTACACCACGGTTTGAGGTTTTAATGAGCTCGTTAATAGTGTAAGAATCAGGAACAAAATAAGGTGTTGTTATATAGACAGTGCGCTTTGCTTGTTCAAAAACTGAAGCATATTCGCATCTTAGCCGGTGTCGGCAAGCTAAAGTTTGATTGTGTAACAGCTGGCTGCCAGTGGCTGGCTGGCTGACTACCTCTCGCAGGTGCCCAGACCAAAAAAGATCGAATAACTGTGATGCCTCGTTCGCTTTTATACCTGTAAACCGAATGTGTGTATCTCGCCAGCGTGCATCCCCGGATAAATTTTTTGAATTTTCCTTGTGAATATTAAAGCCGCCTAAAAATGCTACTTTACTGTCCACAACCAGCAGTTTTCGGTGGTCCCTGCAGTTATAACGTAATGGATGCTGCCAGCTCCAAGTATGAAACCAATGCAGTTCCACACCGCTTTGTCGCAAAGCTTTAATCAGTTGCTGTGATGACCAGCGTGATGAGCCCACGGCATCAACAAGCACCCTGACTTCAACACCATTTCTGGCTCTTTCTGCCAGTGCACTCACAAAAGTTTTTCCTATCTGGTCATAGGCAAAGATATATGTTTCCAGTTGTATTGAGTGCTGCGCTTTTGAAATGGCAGATAGCATGCTTGTATACAGTTCATCACCTTCAACGAAGACGATAAACTCTTCCTTGGCGTCATCAGGAAGCGTAATGCATGAATTGCATCTATCCATCTGCTTTTCCAAATGTGATCGCCGTAATGAGAGTTACGTTACATATCTTCTGAACGGTTGGCAGACTGAACCATTAACATCATTTCATGCTCCTCAAAGGATTTGAGCATCTCAAGCAACTCTTGAGCCGAGGGAATATCTGCACGATCATGCAAGTAACGATAAAGTTCTATCACTTGATTATGCTGATCGATAATCACTCGCATAATTTCAGTGGTTGATAGTTGAGAAAATGGCGCGTCACAATGGTGATGTTGAACTATGGGGTTTTTATTCAAATATTCATAACACCAGGTGTTTAAAGCATGCTCATCCCCCTTAGTTTCAAACTCATGGATCACATGAGCAAGCTTTTCTTCATGTTCTGATAAATACTTTAGAAGCATTTTCGCTCGTTCACTTTTATTACTGTCGGCACAATGTTTTAAACATGCTGTCAGGTGCTGATGAAAGTCGCTTGTCCAATGTAATACATCTCTTAAAGTTTCTACTTGCATGGGGCACTCCCGACTAAAGAAAAAATTGTTTAGTGTTACAAAAGATCATATATGTAAAACACTCCTATTCTCAGCCACATTAACTGCAAATCGGGTATTTTCGTTCAGATGAACGCGGAAAGCTTCAAGTGCCTCGCTATCACCATGTACCAAGTGGATTTGTGTACCTGGCTTTAAGTCTGAATCTTTTAACCACCTGGTTAATTCCATGTAATCCCCATGCCCAGACAAACCTGATATTGAATCAATCCTAGCTCGCACCGGTATCCACTCGCCATGAATTTTCACTGCGTCAACACCATCTACCAGCTTAGCTCCCCGTGTTCCGCCTGCTTGATAACCGGTGAACAATACTGTTGTTTTGTTGTTGCCCAGCAACCTTTTGAAATGATGTAGAATGCGTCCGCCAGTGGCCATCCCGCTGCCCGCAATGATGATGTGAGGATATGTTTGCCCTGCCAGTGCCTTGGATTCTTCTACTGATCGGGTATAGGTGACAACGTTACACATACGATGACATTGGTCCCTATCAAGACGGTGTTGGTCTTTGAATTCGCAAAAAACATCCGAAACCTTAATCGCCATCGGGCTATCGAGATATATAGGCATTTCAGGAATAACTTCGTCAGCCATCATTGATGCAAGCATGTGTTGTAAAGCTTGCGCTCGTCCCACGGCAAAAGCGGGTATGAGTAAGACGCCGCCATGGTGGGCCACATTACTAACCACATCCGCCAATTGTTTGAACGGATCGATACCACTATGTTGTCGATTTCCGTATGTCGACTCCAACAATAAATGGTCAAGAGCAGGCAAGGGTCGAGGTGCTTTCATCAACACATCTGAAAACCTGCCCACATCGCCAGAGAAGCCTATTCGTTTGCCTTCTGCTTCCAGGATAATGCTTGCCGCACCGAGAATATGTCCGGCCAGTTGCAGGTGAAAACGACAGTCTTTTATTTCCACTGGTTCATCAAAGTCGATGGACTGAAACAGTTCAATACTGTTTTCAGCAGTATGACGGTCATAAAGTGGTTCTGGATGGGCATGTTTGCCTAATTTGTGTTTACTGTAATATCTCGCATCTTCTTCCTGAATATGACCACTGTCAGCCAACAAAATCCTACATAGATTCTTGGTAGCATGATGGGTAAATACCGGTCCACGGAAACCCTGTTTAAAAAGGACGGGTATATAACCTGAATGATCCAAATGCGCATGGGTGAGAATCACTGCGTCAAGTTCATCGACTTCCAGATCGAGTGGTTGCCAATTGCGTTCCCGCAGCCATTTGTAACCCTGAAAAAGACCGCAGTCGATCAATATGCGGCTATGTTCGGTTTCCACAAGAAATTTTGAACCGGTGACTGTCTCCGTCCCGCCAAGAAAAGTTACTCTCATGGCTGACCTCCCTGAATTGTCGTTTCTGATAAGAAAGCTTCCACGGCGGTAACCAATAACGGTGCCATATCAATGCCGTTGGTATGATGAACAATCGTGTTAGTTGTAACCAGTGATTCCAATCCGGCTGACATCAAATCCATATCGACACCTTCAGAAAAAATGCCATGTATGGCAGCACAAAGAATATGAGCGATGCCTTTTGCTTTAAGTGTGTTGATACACTCCAGAACGGTATGCCCACTGGAAATCACATCATCAATAATCACTGCTGTATGCGAACTGTATTGGTCAATATCAGGCAAAAATATTTCGACGTTACGATCTCCATAGCGTTGTTTAGTACCAATAACGAATGGGTGACCGCTCTGCTCAGCGATCTCAGACACCCACTGCTCACTCTCAGCGTCAGGTCCTATCAGTAACAAATCTTTTTTTTCTTTTAGCCACTGAGCTAATGCCGGTGCCCCTTGAACTACCGTTGAAGGAACCTGATAAATTTCATCCAGCGCATGATAGCGATGCAAATGCGGATCCACAGTGACCAACCAATCCATGTGATGGGAAAGGTCTTGCGCGAATATTTTTGATGTTATTGCTTCGCCTTCTATGAAACGCCGATCCTGTCTCATATAGCTCAAGTAAGGTGCTATCAAGCCGACACTGGCAGCACCAAGTTCACGCAACGTATTTAACAGAAAGATCAAAGGTAAATACTTAGCGTTTGGACGCGATAAATCGGCAATGACCAGGCAGCTGCGTCCAGCGACTGGAGACAGGACACGAAGATACGATTCGCCATCAGGAAATCGTCTTGTATCGAACTCGCCCGCCTCCCCATTTAACAGATCTGCAAGTGATAGTTGCAATGGATGTGGCTCAAGGGCAAATACGAGGGGTTGTGCTTTGCCTGCCTGTTTACGTTGAGGAATGTGATTTACTGAATCTGCTGGCATGTGATCGCTTAGCCTTTTAAGTCAAGTTAATAGTGAAAGGGTTGCCCTGCTCACTGTAATAAGCGAGTGCGTAATCGCGTTCTCCCTCACTGTCACTGAATAAAGTAAATAATGGTTCCCCTTTACTCAGGGTGTCACCAACTTTAGCGTGCAGCCTCACCCCGGCAGCGGGACTGCCTGGCGCACCTGCGAGTTTTGCCAGACGTGCTAACTTACGATTATCTATTTCAGTGATTGCACAGGCTTCTGGAACGAGCTCCGTATGCTGATAACGGGCTTCTGGCAGCTGTTTGATACCACCTTGTGCTTGAACAATGCGCTGAAACTGCTGCAAAGCTTTACCACTATCTAATATTGATGTGGCCCTCAAGAGACCTTGTTCCACACTCTCCTGATATGACAGAGAAAACAGGTTAGCAGCCAAGAACAAAGCACGCTCACGGAGATCTAGCGGCGCATCATTGTCTCCCTGCAAGACTGAAAGCACGTCCCGTGCTTCTTCAACGGGACCGATCCCCAGACCAACAGGTTGACTACCATCCGTAATAAGACAGCGGATGTTGATGCCACAAGCAGCACCCACCTGAGTAAACAGCGAAGCCAGTCTGTTGGCTTCTTTGTCCGAGCGGACCTTGGCCGTGGGACCAACAGGAATGTCAACCACTGCATGGGTTGAACCTGCAGCAATTTTTTTTGAAAGGACGGAAGCGATAAGTTGCCCCTCTCCGTCTAGGTCAAGTGCACGTTCTATCCGAATTAACAGATCGTCTGCTGGGCTCAGGTTAACGGCACCTCCCCAGGCAAGACATGCGTTAGTGTCAGCAACAACACGCTGAATATCATTGAGGTTAAGGTTGACGGTAGTCAGCGCCTCCATTGTGTCTGCAGTGCCAGCTGGTGAAGTGATCGCCCTTGATGATGTTTTGGGAATGACCAGCCCTGCCGCACTGACAATTGAAACAACCAGCGGTGTAGTACGGTTACCTGGCAGGCCCCCAATGCAGTGTTTATCGAGAATCATGTTTTGACCAGACCAGGATAGGCGCTTACCGCATTCAACCATGGCCTGGGTCAGGCCAATTATCTCATCAACGTCCAGGCGACTTCCTGCACAAACACTGAGAAAACTGGCAATTTCTATATCAGAATAGCGGTGCGCACTGATGTCTTTGATAATGTCAGCAATTTCATCGTCACTGAGCTTGTTGCCAAATACTTTTTTTCGTACATGACTCAATGAGGTAACGACGGGGGCATGACTGACCATGAGCTTCTGCCCCTCAATAGCACTCAGGCGGTGCATGGCGATTCTGGATAAGCCTGCTGTGCCTGACGGCAAAAGTTGTCCATCAACCACATTCAAGGTTGCAATGACGCTGTTTTCATTAAAACGGAGCGTGACCCGGCTGTTGGCGGTGAAGCCTTCTGAACGACAGATATGGCAATCACTTCGCATGTATACCACCGGCTCCTGGTGGGTATCTATGCCCATATCAACAATAGACAGTAGGTGTGATGTAGTCATGGCTAAATTTTTAATTCCTTAGTTCAGTATGCCGATAGTGATTAAGTGAGCCTGCTGGAACGCATGCAAAAAAGATTCTCATCTCTCTATATCTCAGCACTGGGAAAACAATTCTGTTTACCTGAGTTTGTTACCTGAAGGTGCTTTATTACAGCAGTGGGGCTCATGTTTGGCATTGTTTTTTATGTTTTCGTCGGTTTGTCGTTGCCAGCCAAGTTTTGTCTGGCTCCACCAACTGTCTTTAATTGACGCACCGTGTTTTTCAACAATTACAAGCAATTCATCGATGTTGTGGAGAGATGCCTCGTAAGCAATGTTAAGCGTTTGCTTATTGGTATTTAGCCTGACATCGTCAACCCATGGTAATGAATCGATCTCAGCAATCATCTCACTGCTATTGGTTTGTTCAAGCCCAACTAGCCCCAGCTTATGTTTTGTCAAAAAACCGAGATTAATGCCCTGCCTGTGTTTCGTCATTTTATTGTCTCCTATGTAAACTAACGCTCTATTTATTGCATATCCAAGCCTAATTAGAATTTTGGAAACCATCCGGGTGTCGTCGCCATGTAGCGTCGGTATTCATCGCCAAACTCGTCAAGTGCCATGTGCTCTTCTCGTTTGGCTAAGCGGATATAAACAATGACCAGAATTGGGAACATAACCAAGGTCGGAATAGTTGGCCATTGCAACAAAAAGCCAAACATAATCATAATAAAAGCGATGTATTGTGGATGGCGCATTCTTGCGTACCATCCGGTTGTTGCCAGTTGTCTGTTTTGTTGGGCGTGATGTAATACGCTCCAGGCAGAAGACAGTAAAAAGAAACCAAGAATAATGACGACATTGCTTGCAATATGCAGTGGATCAAAATGCGGGTTACCTTCAAAACCGAATAGCGTATGCAATAAATGTCCATTTTCATGTGACATGAAATCTACACCGGGATACTTTTCTACCAACCAGCCTGACAAAAAATAGATGGTTAGTGGGAACCCATACATTTCGGTGAATAGTGCAATAATGAATGCTGAAAACGCCCCCAGACTACGCCAGTCTGTTTTGGTCTTTGGCTTAGTAAAACTAAAGGCAAAAAATATAAATATTGCTGAATTAATTAAAACCAGCATCCAAAGCCCGTAAGCTGAATCACCATGCATATTTATTCTCCAGTAATATTGTCTTATCCTGACTGTTAATGATGGTGCTCATGCTCTTTGCGGCCATCCTCCAGTCCGCGTTGATAGGCATCCTGCTCAGACTCCCCCTCCCCATGTTGATGACCGCCATGTCCCCCATGACTGCCATGCATAAAGAGATGTAAAAAAGGGCAAGCCAGTAGAATCAAATAAGGCAAGAACTGCCAAACATGCTGGCGATGTTCCATCAAAAGAAAATAAGTAACAACGCCAATCAATACGAGTGCAGCAAAGCCTGCAGGCGTATTCCAAAATGATGGTTTCTGTGTATCCATAACGTACCTCACATATGTATGTGAAAATCAGCGTCTGTTGCACTCTTCTTAGTGTGTATCCAGAGCAGATCATTCACTGACACAATTGTGACTAAACCTTCACTATCGACATTCATATGAGCAGCATCCAAAACCAGTTGAGCAATCAGTCGCGATTGGTCAGCGCTAGTGTATACTTCCATTTGAATATGCTTAGTCAAGTGATCTCGATTAAAGCTATCAAAATAATGACCTCGTCCACGAACTGGGTGTAAAGTAAAGCCCTTTACACCGTGTTGTATTAATGTCTGTTCCACTTCATCCAGACGCAGTTCATCGAAAATCGCAATAACTTTGTGAATATTCATAGCCACCTCTTATTTCTGTTTTGTACCTCAGTGTCTAGATCGTTCATATTTTTGCCCGCCGGAGTCTCAGCGCATTTAGTACGACAGATAAGGAAGAGGCACTCATGGCAAATGCAGCGAAAATTGGCCCAATTAGAATGCCAAGGAATGGATAGAGTATTCCCGCTGCGATGGGCACTCCTGAAGCGTTATATATCAGAGCAAAGAACAAGTTTTGCCGAATATTTTTCATGGTGGCATGAGCAAGTCGACGAGCACGGACTATTCCGTCCAGGTCACCTTTAACTAAAGTAAATCCTGCACTTTCGATGGCGACATCAGCACCGGTACCCATTGCTATGCCTACATCGGCCTGAGCCAGTGCTGGTGCATCGTTAACACCATCTCCAGCCATAGCCACTTTACGCCCTTGTTGCTGTAGCTCTTTAATAATACGGGCCTTATCTGCTGGCAGAACGTCAGCACGAATTTCGTCAATACCGAGTCGCGCAGCAACTGCCTTGGCTGTGCGTTCATTGTCCCCCGTAGCCATGATGATTTTCAGACCTAGCTCATGCAGTGATTTAAGCGCTGCGGGAGTTGTTTCTTTTACTGGGTCCGCCACAGATACCAAGCCGGCGATCTGGTCTTCAAGAACAATAAACATCACAGTTTCACCCTGATCACGGCGTTTATTGGCTTTACTGGTGAGCTCATCATTCTTCAGCCCCAAATCAGTCATCAGCGCGAGGTTACCAAGTGCCACGGCGTTACCGTCCACAACACCTTTGACGCCCTTGCCTGTGACAGCTTCAAAGTCTGTTGCGTCTGTTAGCGCTACTTTTCGTTCCTCAGCACCTCTGACGATAGCTTCAGCCAGTGGGTGTTCTGAGCCGCGCTCAAGCGAGGCGGCAAGTCGAAGCACCTCTGCCTCGTCATGGCCTGCTTCGGGTAGTACGGCAACAAGTTTTGGTTTACCCTCAGTTAAGGTTCCTGTCTTATCGACTATTAGTGTATCAACCTTCTCGAAACGCTCTAATGCCTCAGCATTTTTGATTAATACGCCTGCCTGTGCTCCACGCCCTGTTGCCGTCATAATTGACATAGGCGTAGCGAGGCCTAGCGCACAGGGACAAGCAATGATCAAGACAGCTACCGCTGATACGAGTGCATAGGATAAGGCGGGGGCTGGTCCCCAGATTGACCAAGCAATGAAAGAAATGATTGCGATGCCAATTACAGCTGGTACGAACTTGCCGGCGACCATGTCAGCCCATTTTTGAATCGGTGCACGTGATCGTTGTGCTGCAGCAACCATTTCCACGATTTGAGCAAGCATCGTGTCAGAACCAACTCGCGTCGCTTCCATAATCAAACTACCCGTACCATTAATTGTCGCCCCGGTTAACTTTTCACCTTCTGTCTTCTCAACGGGGACAGGTTCACCAGAAATCATACTTTCATCCACTGACGAACGACCTTCGACCACAACTCCGTCTACGGGTACTTTATCGCCAGGTCTCACTCTGATCTGATCACCGACATGGACTTCTTCAAGAGGAATTTCTTCTTCCTTGCCATCCGGCCTAATAACGCGTGCTGTCTTGGCAGCCAAATCCAGAAGTGCTCGAATGGCCTTACCGGTACCCTCTCGAGCACGCAGTTCCATCACCTGTCCAAGCAGTACTAATGTGATGATGACAGCTGCTGCCTCAAAATAGACGCCCACATGTCCTGTTTCTGGATCCCTAAAGCCAGATGGAAATATATCCGGGGCAATCATGGCAACCATTGAGTATAGATAAGCTGTTGACACACCCATGCCTATCAGTGAGAACATGTTCAGATTCATAGTGCGGAACGAATTCCAGCCACGTACGAAAAAAGGCCAGCCGGACCAGAGGATAACCGGGGTTGCTAGCAATACCTCAAACCACAGAGATAAGCTTTCTCCCAAAAGCTCACGAATCTGACTAAATCCAATGTATGGACTCATTGTGAGGATAAGAAGTGGAATGGTTAGCGCTGCGCCGACCCAGAAACGCCGGGTAAAATCTACAAGCTCGAGATTAGGTTCATCCACCGCCATTGCAGCAGATTCCAGCTCCAGACCCATACCGCATATTGGACATGAGCCCGGCTCTGTACGGCGAACTTCTGCATGCATCGGGCAGGTATATACAGGACCTTTCCAGCCTTGAGGAACACTATCGTATTCACCCTGAACAGCACTTTTACTTTTGGTTGCTGTGTCATGTTGATGATGCATTTGGGACATAGTTTTATGCCCCCCACAACAATCAGGTTCATTGCCAGAGGTTTCTGAGCCCGTGTGCTGTGGATGCTCATGATGAGATTTGAGCTCAGTTTCTGGCACCAGGTGCATACCACATTTCGGGCAATCGCCCGGCTGTTCTGACCTTACTTCCGGGTGCATTGGACAAACATAAGCTATATTTTTTTCAGCACTATGTTGGCCGGGCTTGTCTGAGGCTTCTGTATTCTTTGTGTTCATGTGTAAATCCCGAGTTAGTCCAAAACAGTCGCTGGGTATCCTGCTTTTTCCAGGGTGGCAATTAGTTCATCTATCTGGACTGTTCCGCCCACTGATACGACACCACTGGCCAGATCCATGCTGGCATTGCTTACACCGTTCAGAGATTGAAGGGCTTTTTCAATGCTCTGTACACAGCCACCACAGTTAGCACCTTCAACTTTTAATTGTTTGACTGGTAACTGACTGACTAATTGCTCAATGCCTACCTTCGTTACGACGGAGGCATTGTTTGTACAGCAGCAACCTTGCTTAGCTGTTTCACTTTGATGTATTGAATGTATTTTCATTACTTTTCCTCCGTTATAAATGGGACAGTAAATTCTTCTATCAAATGGCAAATCATTTGACCTGTAGGTTCCATATCGGGTATTTCTTTCCATTGGGCGACCGCTTTTTTCATTTTTTTCCTTAATTGCTGCATTTCCCTGAAACGTAGCTCTGTTTCCTGCAGTCGCTTAGCCAGAAGACGCCTTACCTCGGGACAAGGGGACCTCTTCTTGTCGGCGTCGGCTAGGATCTGCTGAATATCATCGACCGAGAAACCAAGCTGTCTTGCGGCTAATATAAACTTCAACCGATGGATATCTTTATTGCCATATTCTCGATAACCGTTAAATCGGTTCTTTTGAGGCTGTAGCAATTTTATACGTGTGTAAAACCGTACTGTTTCAGGACCTATTTTCAATGTTTTTGCCACTTCATTAACAAGCATGACCTACTCCTATTGCCTGACTATTAAGTGTCAAAGCTGCGTTTAAAACTTCGGTTTAATTGTCATGCTAGTTAAACTATAAACCTGTGTCCTTGACATAGGTCAATAAATGAGAAGTAAATTAAGAAACATAGACTTAATGATTCGCTCAATCATATCTTCAATCAATATTTATATTCCTCTGAACAAATGAATTAATAGAAATGAAAATCTGAATCTGAGTGTTATTTGACTACTCCTCGTGTTATTTATAGGCGCAAAGAAGGTCGACCATGAATCGTGAGACTTCATTTAACCTTTAGTTTCCATAAATAAAATACGACAGGTAGAACCAATAAAGTCAGAATTACTGAACTCACCATACCGCCCACCATAGGAGCTGCAATTCGGCTCATTACTTCAGAGCCGGTTCCTGTACCAAATAGTATGGGTATCAAACCTATGATGACCGCCGCCGCTGTCATCATGACTGGGCGCACACGCAGTCCCGCCCCAGAGATCACGGCTTGCCTCAACTGGGCCTTACTTAATGTGCTAGTTGAGTTCTTTGTAAGTTCTTCTCGCCAAGCTTGATTAAGGTAGACCAACATAATGACACTGATTTCAACAGCAACGCCCGCCAGAGCAATAAAACCAACTCCAACAGCGATAGAGAAGTTGAAGTTCAGCAAGTCAAGCAACCAAATGCTGCCAATCAAGGCAAAAGGCAGTGTCCCCATTAACAGTGCTACTTCTGTAAAATTCCTAAAATTTATGAATAAGAGAATGGCAATGATCGCTAATGTCAACGGAACAACATAAGTAAGCTTTTCTTTAGCTCGCAGCATATATTCATATTGGCCTGACCAATGAATTGAATAACCCGCGGGCAAGTCCAATTCTGCGCGAACCTTTTCCATAGCGTTCTCGACATAGGAACCAATATCAACGCCTTCTATATCAACGAATGTCCAGCCATTAATGCGGGAATTCTCACTTTTGATAGCTGGGGGACCATTTTCAATTTTTATTTCTGCTACATCACCCAGAGCAATCCTTTGTCCTTTTGCTGTGACTATCGGCAATAATGCCATCTGCTCTGGAGAGTCGCGATATGATTGTGGGTATCGTATATTCACGGGATAACGTTCAAGTCCCTCTACCGTCTGGGTAACATTGACTCCACCAATGGCAGATGCAACAACCTGTTGCACATCAGCAATATTTAGGCCGAAACGGGAGGCTTTTCCTCGATCAATATCAACTTTAATATAACGTCCTCCGGCAACACGTTCAGAATAGACCGAGGCGGTGCCGGGCACCTCTGCCAATATTGTTTCGAGTTGTTGACCTATTTGCTGAATAACAGAAATATCTGCGCCAGCAACCTTGATCCCAACCGGTGTTTTTATCCCTGTTGCCAACATATCAATCCGGGTTTTTATCGGCATAACCCAAGCATTGGTGAGACCAGGCAATTTGACCAGATTATCAAGCTCTTTTTTCAGCAATTCTGTTGTCATACCTTCACGCCATTCGCTTCGGTCTTTTAACTGAATGAATGTTTCAATCATCGTCAGTGGCGCTGGATCGGTTGCTGTTTCAGCTCGACCAATTTTGCCAAAAACAGTTTTTACTTCAGGTACGGTCATAATCAACTTGTCGGTTTGCTGAAGAATTTCTCGGGCATTACCAATAGATATGCTGGGATATGTAGTAGGCATATACATGAGATCGCCTTCATCAAGTGGAGGGATAAACTCACTACCGATGTTCTGCAAAGGCCAGTAGGTAGAACCCAAGGCAAGTAACGCAATGAAAATGGCCGTTTTGGGAAACGCCAAAACCATTTTCAAAACAGGCATGTAAGAAGCTACCAGTAATCGATTAATAGGGTTTCTATGTTCTGGCAACACTTTTCCACGAATAAAGTAGCCCATCAACACAGGAACTAATGTAATCGCCAATGCTGCAGATGCAGCCATCGCATAGGTTTTAGTAAAGGCCAGCGGTGAAAACATACGACCTTCTTGGGCTTCCAATGTAAAGACTGGCACAAAGCTGACAGTAATGATCAGTAGACTGAAGAATAATGCCGGGCCGACTTCAGAAGCAGACTCAGCCACCACTTGCCATCTGTTTTCCTTGGTTAGAGGCGTTTTTTCCATGTGTTTGTGCATGTTCTCAATCATCACTATAGCGCCGTCGATCATCGCACCGATGGCTATAGCAATACCTCCCAGAGACATAATATTGGCATTAATACCTTGCATATGCATGACAGTAAATGCAGTTAGAATACCGACAGGGAGACTGACAATAGCAACGAGTGATGACCGTATATGGAACAAAAAGAGCATACAAACCAGTGCAACAACAGCAAACTCTTCTAATAATTTGTGCCAAAGATTATCAACCGCACGTCCAATAAGCCCCGAACGGTCATAAACCGTCACAAATTCAACACCCTCTGGCAGGCCTTTCTGGAGTTCCTGCAATTTATCTTTAACACCTTCAATGGTTTTTTGTGCGTTCTCGCCAAAACGCATTACAACTACACCACCGACAGTTTCTCCAAGGCCATTAAACTCTGCGATACCTCTCCGCATTTGTGGTCCAAGCTTGATGTCTGCAACATCACCAAGCGTAAGAGGTGTGCCCCGGCTATTGACGCCCAATGGGACTTGAGCCAAGTCCGTTTTGGACTGAATATAGCCAGTCGCTCTCACCATATATTCAGCTTCAGCCATTTCTACTACGGAGGCACCTACCTCCTGATTAGCTCGCTTGATGGCAGTCTGGATATGTGACATAGGGATGCCAAAAGCGCGAATTTTTTCAGGGTTCACAGTTACCTGATATTGCTTGACCATACCACCAACAGCCGCAACTTCAGATACCCCAGGTACTGTTTGTAGTTCGTATTTCAGGAACCAGTCCTGCAATGAGCGTAATTCGCTGATGTCGTGTTGACCGGTTCTGTCTATTAGTGCATAAAGATAAACCCATCCTACACCTGTAGCATCAGGGCCCAGTTGCGGTCTGGCATTTTCGGGTAGTGAAGGTGCCACCTGACTCAGGTATTCCAATACCCTGCTGCGTGCCCAGTATAGATCTGTATCTTCATCGAAAATTACGTAGACATAGGAGTCACCAAAAAATGAATACCCTCTTACTGTAACGGCACCCGGTACTGATAACATTGCTGTCGTTAATGGGTAGGTGACCTGATCCTCAACAACTTGTGGCGCCTGTCCCGGATAGTTTGTCTTGATAATGACCTGAACATCAGAAAGATCAGGAATCGCATCTACCGGTGTGTTTTTTAAGGAGAACACACCAACGCCGACCAAAATCAAAGTGGCAAGCACTACAAAAAAGCGATTACTGACAGACCAGCGAATTATTGACTCAACCATAAGTATTCCCTTCTACATGCCTGAGTGTTGATGATGTGAATGCTCAGAACTTTCGGAACTATCCATTTGAGTGTTTTTTTCTTGATGCTTTTTATGGTTCATACTTTCATCATCTATAAATTGTAATTTGACGTCACCCTCTGTGGCAGACTCCTCATTCACCGTGCTAGTACCACTTTCTTTAATGTGAATTCCAGTAATTTCGTAGTATTCAGTACCTGAGTTGGTAATTTCCATGTGCAGTTGAGTACCTTTTGAGAGAGCGCTCAGATCAATATTTTCACTGACACTGAAATCCATAGTCATAGCTGGCCAATCCCACTCGCTGATTGCTGAATGAGCGGCTGTGACCATATGATGTTCCGTCATAACAGACTCAATCTTGGCCTCAACCCATACAGACCGTGGTTTTGAGTCTTCATGATGGATACGCTTGAAATCTGAAGTCTTACTGGATTCTGAGTCAAGAAGAAACTGTGCAGAACTGACCACTTCCTCGCCCGGTTCGAGACCATTGATGATTTCTACATGACTTTCGCCAATGTTGCCGGCGATAACAGTAATCGACTTAAACTGACCCTCCCCAAGAGCTAGAACAACACGATCTTGATCGCCAGTTCGGATAAGCGCCTCCATTGGGATCATTAGTTTTTCTTCCCCCTCACCGGTCGCTATTGTTACTTGAGCAAACATATTTGGTTTGAGGGCATAATCTTCGTTATCAAAACGAAGACGAACACGAACTGTTCTTGTCTCGTCATTCAATGTGGGATAAACATAGTCGACTTTTCCAATCCACTTTGTTCCAGGCATATAATCTAGCGTCATGGTAACCGCTTGCCCTGCTTTGACTAACTCTGCCTGACGTTCAAAGATTTCAGCTTCAACCCAGACTGTACTGAGATCACCTACTGACATCAAATTCATGCCTGGCTTGACATAAAATCCTTCACGCACATTAAGATTATCGATGACTCCGCTCTGTGGAGCATAAAACGTAATGGCTTGCTGAACCTTGCGAGTTTGTTTTATTTGATTAATAACGGAGTTGGCTATTTGTAATGCTTTCAAGCGGTCCTCAGCTGCTTTAATTAAGCGTACATTGTCTCGGTTGAGCGCCAAGACAAGCTCTTCTTGAGCGTTTACAAGTTCAGGTGAATAGAGTTTATAAAGTGGTTGTCCGTTTTTAATGGGATCACCTGCCGCTTTGACATATAGCTTGTCAACCCAGCCCTCGACTCGTGGATGGATATGAACTAGCTTGTCTTCATCATATTGAACATAACCGACTGTATTTATTTCTGAATGAATTGGGCCATACTCAGCTTTAACAGTTCTAACCCCGATATTATTCACAACATCTGGAGAGATGGTAATTGTTCCTGGACCAGAATTCTGAGAGGTTTCATTTTCTTCATACACAGGAATCAAATCCATACCCATTGGTGATTTACCAGCTTTGTCTCGACGGTAGTTGGGATCCATCGGTGCAACCCAATACAGTGGTTGCTTTTGTTCTGCTTCACTATTACTAACGGTATTATTTTCAAAATATACACGCGTCACACCGTATGTAATTACTGCGGTAAGCAGTATTGCAAACAGCATCAATAATAAAGTTTTGTATGAGCTAGTCATGTTGTTTCCCGTTAATAGATGTCATGTATTCAGATGAACTTGAGAAATAATTCAATGCGGCAATTGTTTTTAGCCTGTCTACGTTGATATTTAGGTAGTCGATGTTGGCATTGAGTTCTGCAATACGAGCGCGGACGACTTCGGCAAAGTCACCATCATCATTGGTGTAAGCGTTTAAGGAGGCTTCAGCCTGATCGTTCATCTCTTTCAACAGACGATCGCTGTAGAGTCTCTGGCGTTTTTCCAGCCAACTTAGTCTTTCACTGGCCTCATTAAAACGAGCGTTGATAGCACGTAATGCGAGTGTTTTATCTGTTTTTAAGGCTTCCATACTGCTTACTGCCGCTTCTACTTCCTTGTCTTGCCGTTTTTCCGTAAAAATCGGTAAATCAAAGCTAATACCAACAGAAAATAGATCACTGCGATTTTGCCCCCCTGGCGCATCGTCACGGAAACCATAGCTTGCATTGATGCCAAATTGCGGTTTGTATTTTTGTTTTGTCAGAACAATATTTGTTTCTGAAGCCATGATCTGCTGGTCAAGGCTTCTAATCATTGGGTGATCAGTGAAATCAGGCGCCTCGTACTGCAATTGATTGTTGGTTGCTTCGTGAAAATTTTTAAGTTCTATTTCTGGCAGTATTTGGGAAACGCCCATCTCTTGCCAGTGGGTCCCTGTGTCATAAAGCCATTCAGCAAGTTTTTCTTGGGTTTCGCTTCTTTTTTTATCGAGTACTGTAAGGCGGTCTTCAATGCGTGTCAGCTCAAGTTGAGCTCTAACTAGATCCTGTTGACGACTTCTACCAAAAGCACTGCTGTAACTAACCTCGGCAACTTCAACAAGGTATTCAAACAATGATCTGTCGTTCTCAATCAGACGAATAGACTCTTGGCTCTCATACAAGTCGAGCCATAATTGAGTGACTGTCAGTTTCACTTTTGCATACCTATCTTGACGCATAAAAGGATGTTGTCGGCTTATATCTTCCAATTTTTGTCTTTGTAACTCGAGAGTTTGACCTCGAGGGAAAACTTGGGAGACACCAGCCATGAGTTGTGTCATTGGCTCCTGATTAAAGTTCAAACTGTCAAGAGGCATATTTGCTAATCCGAGTGATATGACAGGATCCGGTAACTGTCCAGCTGCTATACTCTGAGCAATATTTGCCTGTTCTTTCTGATAACTTCCTTTTATCCAAGGATCACTCTGATGAGCAAGCTCGATCGCTTTTTCAAGAGACAACTCTTGGGCTGTCAAAGACAAAGAATTGAACATCAGAGCCATCAAAACTAAAGCTTTCAGTGGTTCTGTACTAAAAAAATATTTGTTATTACTCATTGCTCATATTCCGAATTAGGCTCATTTAACGCAGTATCAATTACTATTAATAAGAATCTCACTCATTGAGCTCTAATGTAGGTCATTCATTAATAGGCAAAATGCCAAAAGTGCTATTCTTAATATGTAAAACTTTAACGAATGATGACATGTGTGGCACACATTTCAGTGTTGACCTATACAGTTGTCTAGAGTGGCTACATCTATACTGTAATGAGTGAAATCGGAGGACGAAACAATGAGTTTGTTTCAAAGTTTGAGTAGAAGCTCGTTAAGTTAAGAGCAAGGCTGACTGCATTTTGCACTTTGAACGCTTGGGGGGAAAGTGAGAATGTAATAGCCTCTTGACTATGATGCAGACAAGAGTTCATGCCGCAAGTGGAAATAATACAACATTCAGATGTCAAATTTTTACTGCGAACTTGCTGAATATGGCCATCATGGACAGAGCCCATTGAGTAAGATTCTGTCATTGTACGCATTTCCATATCTTTACATGGGGAAGATAAAGCAATTAGCGGCTGACCTAAGTAAGCCATCACGATAAGGATTAGAAATAATAAGTTTGAAACTCTAAACATCCATTTATACACCAGCAACTAATAGTGTGATACTAACCTCAGCCTTAAGAAAAAAGAAGCAATGTAATGAACTTGTAATGATTCACACAAATTCTGACAAAATTGTAATGTAAGAAAGAATTTTATTTATTAGTATTTCTTCTTTCACACATAAATTATCACTCGAAAGTGATACATCGTGGTGACTTATTCTCTAGGAGTTATCTCAGAATGGATGAACAGTACGTATGGTTAGTCTGGTCTTTGGCATTTCTTATACCATGGCTGGCTGTATACCTAATTACACCTACATATCGCTCGGTCATGTTAAAAGCAAGCTCAATCACAATGCTTTTTGGTTTTACCGAACCATTATTTGTTCCAGACTACTGGAGTCCACCGAGCATGTTCAATTTAGCTCTCAAAACGGGGTTTGATATTGAAAGTTTGATTTTTTGTTTTGGTATCGGTGGAATTGGTGCTGTGGCTTACAACGTAATCACGGGTCAGAAGTTGCAAACTATGCCACTAGCTATTCGTTTATCTAAGAGACACGCTCATCATATTCTGGCCGTCACGACACCATTTATTTTGTTTCCAATCTTAATGCTCTGGGAGTGGAATCCGATTTACCCCGCTATAATAGCTATGGTTGCGGGAGGTATCGCCAATAGTTTATGCAGAACCGATCTAGCGCTAAAAAGCATATGGGGAAGTGCACTTTTTCTTATTTATTATTCGGTGTTTGTTCTTGGGCTTGAGAGTCTCTCACCAGGGTATATTGAGCGCGTCTGGAATCTGGATGCACTCAGCGGGTTGTTCGTTCTCCATATTCCGATTGAGGAATTACTTTTTGCAGCGAGTTTTGGCTATTACTGGACTGGCTTATATGAACATCTGACTTGGAAAGAAACTGTCGAATGAAATGTTCAGTTGTCTTTATAAGGATGGCCTAAATTATCTAGTTCTCCGTCCTCATTGTAATGAATCAAGGCATTATGTAGTGGTTAACTGATCCCGGACACCATTTTAGGAGGTAATATGACCTCCAAAGAGGTGTTCAATGACAAAACAAAGAAGAAGTTTTACCCCTGAGTTCAAGCTGGAAGCAGCCAGTCTAGTTGTCGACCAGAACTACAG
>NZ_JBSXOF010000005.1:0-22420 GCF_056859315.1 Methylophaga sp. F-2 | reverse complement strand
GTGAAGCGATGCGTGATGTGAGCTATTACCTGATGGATTATTACAACTGGAAAAGGCCACATCAATTCAACGATGGACTTTCTCCTGCAAAGGCGGAAGATCTGTCTAAATCCGTGTCCGGAATTAGTTGACCACTACATTATGGACTTTATCTATCCAAGATTGTTCGATGGCGATGCCCGTTGATTTAATGAAAGACTCTATTTCTCCTAAAGACACCTGAATCAGGTCGTATTCAATCTCAAGTTGTCCTTGATTAATTCTTGCCTGTATGACCCCCATTAACGAGTTCAAATACTGAATTAGTAGATCTATAGATTCATGATTGTCTGGCAATACAAGCTTTATGGTGTGTTTTTTCTCTACTTTTACACCATGCTGTTTGACTGATTTACCATGCTTAGGATCACCAATGTACAAACTTGGTCTTTGATTGAATCTGTCCCGGCATTGCTCAGAGCATAACCAAAAGTTTATTCCCTTAAACTGAACAATATTATCACTCTTTAGTAATAGCATTTCGCATACGGGGCATTTTTTTGTTTTTATCATTCTTCACATCGAGCTAAATTAACAAATACATCACAATTACTGAATTAGGTAAGACTTACTATGAATTGGCGCGTAGGCTTTCATGAGGAGTACCCATAGCGTTACCGTTAAATCACAAGCTTCTACATGCTAGCGATATTTAAAATCTATCCATAGGTGATTATCGTATATTAATTCTTGGTCACATAATGAATGTGTATCAGTTTATGACGTTAACCTTTAAAAAATATTTTAGTGACAAACCAATACTGTGAAAAGGTTCGATATTTATAAAATCAGTTCTTATTATTGATTTTCTTGGCAATCTTTTTTGCCTTTTCGTTTTGATAATAAGTGTTGAAAAAACACTCAGAAAGGGCAGATTCAACCCCGAAGTGCATAACCGTTTAAGCCGCAATTGCAGCCATGTGATTTCCCATTAACAAACTTGTGATATGACTTTTATTTACCATAATAAAGACTAAAATCGTGCAGAGCTATGCTGCTAGTAGAAGAAAAATTAGAAAATGTTTTAAATTTTTGAAGTATAAAAGGCATCGTAATGAGTAAAAGCTTACCAGCTACAGGAAAAGAATTAAAATATTCAGATGATGTTAGCATATTCTCTACAACAATAAAGAAAGGCGTTATTACCTATATTAATGATGATTTTTTGAGTGCCAGAAGATGAATTACTTGGACAAGCACATAATTTGGTTCGACAGCCTGACATGCCCCAAATTACCTTTAAAGAACTTTGGGACACGTCTGCCAAAGGTCCGCCTTGGATGGGTATTGTAAGAATCGTTGTAAAAACGGTGATAATTACTGGGTTGATGCCTTCGTTATGCCTTATAGGGGAGGCAAGAAGAGTGCGGCCTGTAGAGTGTTCGCTTCAAGCCTGATGGTGAGGCGGTCAATAGGACTGAGGAAGCATACGAGAAAATAAACCTAGGTAAAAGTCCGTTTAATTTGTTATCTCCGAAGCATTGGCCAATCTTTACTAAGCTATTCTTAGCTGGCCTTTGTTCATTTTTACCTTTTGTTGTATCAAGTCTTGTTGGAGCAATAAATCTCGATACATTCATCGTTTTGTTGTTGCTTGGATTCGTTATTTTGGCTTCATTTTCCTATGGAATCTCACGGCCCTATGTTAAAGCGAAAAGCGCTCTATCAAAATTATTTTGGAGAGTTCATTTATACAGGAAGAATGAATGATTAATCTAGGACAAAAATTTTTAAGTAACCATTTAGAAACAGTGCTTTGGAGAGTAGCCAGCTCGACAAAAGAGGTTGAAATTGAAGCTGATAATTCGTTTGCCGTTTATCGTAATACCTTTGATCAAACGGAAAAACAGGCACTTTAACTAGAGCAACGCGCATAGGCTATGAACGAAATGGTTGCGCAAGGTAATGAATAAGTGGGTAGCACAAATAGAATATCGAACTTCTGGTTGAGGAGCTCATGTCAACATCTGATAAGGTGAAAAATATTAGTAAGAGTAGTCACTCAATATCAACTCTGGTTGGAGCCATCTACTGCTGTGTTTTCTCTTAACTCTAAATCATCAGTTTTAATTAAAATGGGTGGTTAATGTTCATAATCATTGGTCTTTAGCGTCCCCGAATTGGTCTCTTTCGACCATAAGCCACTATTGACCCAACCTTCAAACTGGCTGTTTTGTCCTTATCTAAACAATGTATCTGAACGGCAACTTTGCGGACTTCACAGGCACAAGAGCAAAAAAGTCTGATCAGATTTCTTTCGAAGGTCGACTTCTGGGCATCCTAGTGCCATGAACTGCCGTTGAAGGTTAAATAGAGCGTGGCCTAATCGTCATGAATTAGGGTGCTGGAAAATTAAGGCTTTGCTTCAAAAGCGTTCATGTTTGACTGACCCAAAAACAGCTTACTTCAAGAGCAAAGCGATCATTATGAACCGAAAAAAAACTAGCTAACTTCCAACCTTCTTGCTCGCTGTTTTCTGAGGATTTAATAGGTAGCGCTTTGTGCTCGATGCCAGTGGTATTTAGTGCAACCAAAAATGATCGATTTCAACAAAGAGTCATTAATATTCCTGCATTCTTAAAATGTTAGTTTTGTGCTCAACCCCCCATATAGAGTACTGTCCCCGTGAGTTCTTTTTCACTCCAGTCAGTCAAGCTATGAAATAAAATAGTCATCTAAGCTTCATTTCTCTGTCATATTCAAACCTTAGTATTCGATTGTGAACCGCAATACAGCGGTGACAATTATTGCGAAAGGTAATGATATGACGTTAAGCCACTCACCTCAGCCAATTCTGTCCACAGACGATCTTGGCATAATCTATCCCGGCGGAATTGAAGCATTACGTGCAACCTCAATCAACTTTCAACGTGGTGAATTCACAGTGCTGCTAGGTTTATCAGGTGCGGGAAAATCATCCTTATTGAGGTCACTGAATCATTTGGTGAAACCTACCTCGGGTAAAGTGATTTCTGCTGAATTCGGAATACTGGATAATCAAGGCATACTGCGCCGGCATCGACGCAAAACCGCGATGGTGTTTCAGCACCATCAACTGATTCTGCGTCACACAGCCCTGCAGAATGTACTCATGGGGCGACTGGGATATCATTCATTCTGGCGTAGTTTATTGCCGCCACCCAAAACCGATCTTGAATTGGCATTGCATTGTCTGGATCGCGTTGGCCTTGCTGACAAAGCCCTGGTGCGGGTCGATCAATTATCAGGTGGCCAGCAACAACGAGTAGGTATTGCCCGAGCTTTGGCTCAGCAGCCGAGTATTATTCTGGCGGATGAACCTGTCGCCAGCCTGGATCCATCCACATCCGAAAAAATTTTGTCTCAATTGAAACAAATCTGTGCCGAAGACGGCATTACCTCTATCGTCTCATTGCATCAGCTTGAATATGCCAAACGTTTTGCCGATCGCATCATTGGTTTAGCTCAAGCCCAAGTGGTGTTTGATGCCGCTCCGCAAGAGCTCGATGACAAACAGCTCAAGTTGATTTATCAACAATCGGCCAACCCCAAAAGAAAAGATAAACAAACCGCCGATACGCAATCCAATTCTTCTTATCAACATTTACCCACTAAAACGGCAACACAACTGGAGATAGCAAAATGAAACTGTTTAAACAAATACTCTTAGCCACCACCTTGCTGGTGACAGCCATAAGCCCCTGTATGGCAGCAGATGCCGATCCGGATATGCTCAAAGTCGCCTTGCTGCCGGATGAAAACGCTTCCGAACTAATCAAGCGCAATGAACCCTTAAAAAATTATCTGGAAGCCAAGTTAAACAAAAAGGTGGAATTAATAGTCACAACCGATTATTCATCCATGATTGAAGCGATGCGCTTTGGCCGTATTGATCTGGCCTATTTCGGCCCGCTGTCTTATGTGATGGCCAAATCAAAAAGCGATATTGAACCGTTTGCGGCAATGATAATCGACGGTGTACCGACATACCGTTCCATTTTGATCGCCAATACAGAGTCAGGCATTGATTCCTATGCCGACATTAAAGGTAAAAAAATGGCCTATGGCGATCGCGCCTCAACGTCCAGTCATCTCATCCCGAAAACGGTTCTTTTAGAGGAAGGCGGCATCGAAGCGAAAACCGATTACGAACAACACTTCGTCGGCTCGCATGATGCTGTGGCTGTCAATGTGGCCAATGGTAATGCAGATGCAGGCGGGCTCTCTGAGGTGATTTTTAAGTATGTGGTGGAACGTAAACTCATTGACCCGGCAAAAGTTAAAGTTTTGGGCTATAGCAAACCTTATCCACAATATCCCTGGGCAATGCGCTCCAACCTTAATAAGGATCTCAAAGTGAAAATTAAAGATGCGTTTGTCAGCCTGGATGACAAAGAGATATTGAAGAATTTCAAAGCAGAGGGATTTGCACCGATTACCGATGCTGATTATGACGTGATACGTGTTATGGGTAAATTACTGAATCTTGATTTTTCCAAGATGTAAGGATGATTTATGAATACCTACCTGATTACACAAACAGATGTGCTGCAAAGTTACAGCAAGAACTGGAAACGTAAAACCCTGCAGGTGGTGACCTTATTGGTCATCGTTCTGCTGGCAGCCTGGTATGTGAATGTACTGAACTTCGAAATTTTGGCAAATGGCTTGCCTGCAATAGGAACGTTGGCTGGCGAGTCTTTCCCACCGGACTTTACCAACCTTCAAAACTGGTTTTCACCCTTGCTGGATACGCTAGCAATGAGTATTGCCGGTACCGCAATTGCAGTTATATTTTCTGTGCCTATGGCATTTCTGGCAGCGCGTAATACCTCACCTCATGGTGTGATCTTTCAGCTGGCGCGCATCGTTCTAAATGCCCTTCGATCCGTTCCGGAACTGATTATGGGGATTATTTTTGTGGCTGCCGTCGGCTTCGGTGCCTTACCCGGTGTGCTGGCTTTAGCGCTGCATTCCATCGGCATGGTAGGTAAATTCTTTGCCGAAGCGATTGAGCACGTGGATGACGCTCCGGTGGAAGCCGCCCGTGCCGCTGGTGCCTCACCGATGCAGGTGCTCTATCACGCAATTCTTCCCCAAGTGATGCCGCAGTTTGCCGATGTCGCAATTTATCGCTGGGAATATAACTTCAGAGCTTCGACAATCATGGGCATGGTAGGCGCTGGCGGTATCGGTTTTGAACTTATGGGTTCACTACGCATTATGCAATATCAGGAAGTATTGGCTATCCTGCTAGTGATTCTGCTGATGGTCACATTGGTCGATGCCTTGAGCGGCCTGTTACGCAAAAAATTCAAGTAGGAGATAACGATGAAACCAAAATTGGTAATTACGCATAAAGTACATGAAGAGGTGTTGGCCATATTAGCACCGCATTGTGAGTTGATCACGAATCAGACCCCGTTCAGCTTATCACGCAACGATACAATGAAACGGGCGAAGGATGCAGAAGCCTTGATGGTATTCATGCCGGATCGGGTAGATACCATTTTTTTAGAGTCTTGCCCGCAACTGAAGGTCATTGGTGCGGCATTAAAGGGCTATGATAATTTTGATGTCGATGCCTGCACTGAACACAATGTCTGGCTGACCTTTGTACCAGACCTATTAACAGTACCCACAGCTGAATTAACCATCGGCCTAATGGTCGGATTAATTCGGCATATACGGGCGGCGGATCAACATGTACGTATTGGAAACTTTAAGGGCTGGCTTCCACAGTTTTACGGAATGGGAATTGAAGGATCCACTATTGCGATTATCGGCATGGGTGCAATTGGTCAGGCCATTGCACAAAGGCTGAGCGGTTGGGGTGCAACCTTAGTCTATACCGACACTCAGCCTCTGGATGCAGAACAACAAGCAGCATTAAAACTTGAATTTTTGTCTTTGGACGACGCCCTTGCTCAGGCCGATATCGTGATTATGGCACTGCCATTAAACTCGCAAACGCAACATCTTTTAAATACACAACGTTTACAGCAGATGCGGCCCGGTTCATTTTTGGTGAATCCCTGCCGTGGGTCTATTGTTGATGAAAGTGCCATTTTAGATAAGCTTAATAGCGGCCATTTAGCCGGATATGCCAGTGATGTTTTTGAAATGGAAGACTGGGCACGTCTCGACAGGCCAAAGGAAATCAATCCCAATTTATTAACACATCCCAACACCTTGTTCACGGCACATATCGGTTCAGCGGTGAGCAAGGTCAGGTTAGCCATTGAAACACGTGCGGCTGAAAATATTCTCAGGGTTTTGAACGGCGAGCCTCCATTGGATCCGGCCAACCAATTACCCGCACAAAAGGAAATAGCATGCTCAATCTGATCTGGCTGAAAAGTTTGATCATGGTGATTGAGCAGCGCAGTTTTCAGGCAGCTGCCGAGCAGCTGGGATTAGCCCAACCAACTATCTCGCAGCATATTCAGAAGCTGGAAGAAACGCTCTGCGTATCCTTGATTCATCGTGTGCGTAGCGGTTGCCAGCCGACTGAATATGCCCTTCGTCTTTTGCCGTATGCGCAGAGCATGTTGCGACTACAAGACAGAGCCTTGCTGGCTGTGAATCAACCCTCCATGAGAATTGGAGCCAGTTCAAATATCGGCATTTATCTGTTGCAGCCTTACCTGCAGAATTACCGGCATAAACAAGCGTTTATAAATGACAAACTGGATATCGTAATAGACAGCAACCCAGTCGTTGCCGAAAAACTGGAAAATGCTGAAATCGATATCGCCTTGATGGAATGGTGGCCAGGTAAAGCTGGTTTTGAATCTCAAATCTGGAAAACTGAAGCATTAGTCTTGATTACGCCTCCAGATCATCCACTTGCAAAACTGTCATCGATCAGTAAATCAATATTGTCCGGGCTGAATTTGTTAGGCGGAGAATCTGGCAGCGGAACAGGAAGGATACTCAAAAACTACTTGCAGGAATGCCAGCATTTTCCCACTGTATCAATGCAACTGGGCAGCACAGAGGCCGTTAAGCAGGCGGTTCGGGCAGGCATAGGAATATCGCTGGTATTTGCATCGTCTGTTGTTGATGAGGTGCAACATGGAAGTTTATGTGCAATCCCTTTAGAGGATCATGCGCTAACAAAAGACATCCAGCTGGTCTGGCGGCAGCAATCGACCATTCAGCAAAAACAGCCGCAATTTGTTGAATATTTACTCAGTTCATAGGTCAATCTTTAACAAAAAATATGATACTGCTCCCACGCAAATATAGATTCACCCAACGTATGACTAGGCAAGCACTTTAAAAACACAAATGATTCTTAGGATCATTGGGTCAGAATAGTTTATTTTCGAGCAAATATTGGGAGATTTGGTCACTACGACATTTAAAGATAGCCGTTTAAGTTAATACTGAAACAGGCAAGAGAGAAGAGATTGTTTTAGGTGGCGGGTTCAAGATTCAAACTGGCTGTTTTATCTCTATCTAAAATAAGGCTACCGAGCGGCAGCTTTGCGGACCAATAAGCCATAGTGGGGTTGTCAGCTTTAGTCACGACACATATTAAAATTGTAAGGCCGATACACTTTATTGCATACTAGATTTCTTTAATTCTTGTAATTCTCTACGTAGCTCGAAATTCTCTCTAAGAAGATTCATCATCTTCTCCAAACAGAGGTCATGTTCGGCCTTAAGTTTTGAATATCGAGCATTTGCCTTCTTCTTTTGAGATGTAATAAGCTTTATCGAATCGGAATTTTCTGGATCTCTACTAGCGGCAGAACATCTCGTGTTTTCAGTATTTTCAATTGAATCACACAAATCAGGGTATCTTTCCTGTTTTACAAACCCTTTCTTCTTACCCGCCTCAATCGCTACATTATCTTTAGTGAATTTAAAGGAAGGAGAATTAGTATCAATGATCTGAGCTTTCCCAGACTTCAGTCGTTCAAAAGCTTCCCAGTATAAAGCTTCGCCTCTTAATTCAGTCACTCGATGATCTCCTTAACAGGAATTAAATTGTTTCGTGCTGCAAGGTGTTGCTCTACAACAGATATTTCTTTTTCTCGCTGAAGTGAAAAGGGACTTTTTTCACCGTATATGGAGATTTCTTCTTTCCATACTTCGATTTGATCAGCCATGATTTCGGCAGTGTCATCGTTGAAAATAGCATCACTACAATCGATACATGGAAGAATCGAGGTAAATGCGACTCTATCGCAAGGCTCTATGGAAGAGCACCCTCCTACTACAGTTCTCCGATATGATAGTCTGCCTGATCTTACTTCTTTCTCAGTTAGAGCGCGGTCTTCGTAGATTGAAGGGAGTATACCTTTATTTTTTTGCCTCTGAAGAGTTGCACCTGCGCCACCAAATAGGATTCCTTCATAATCAGAAATGTCATTACAAATAGCATCAACCTTCATGGTTAAAACTTCTTCTTGAAGTTCATTTATAAAATCGAATAATCCTTCATTCTGATTGGTACCTCTCTCTACAAAATTATTCGCATAGGCACTTCCATCAGTATAATAAACCGTCATTTTTTCTATTGGATGTTTGAGTTGATTGGCAATTACTGGAATTGATACTCCTCCACGAGCAGCATATACAACTAATGAACGGCGATACATGTGCCATGCAAAAGGGAATTCCTTGCCGACATCTATACCTTTTTTAGAAAAGTCGACCCATGGGTTGAAACTCTGCATCTCTTCTAGGTCTTCATTTGTAATGACAAAGGCCTCTCGACGCAGTGTATTGTTAGTACTGGCTCTCCATCCCTCTTTGAATGGCCGAGGGTTCACAACAAATATAGGCGTCTCGCTGTCAACCCTCGAACTATGGTTAGGAAAAAGAGGGTACTTATCTTGATTCACAGAATCCATATTCAGCGAATAATAGAACCTGTAGATTAACCTTGCACTGGCAAGAGCGCACTGATAGTAAAGTTCTGCTTGATCTGCCGTAACCCAGAACTGTTTCTTTGGAGAATTACCAGCAAACTTGAATGTATAGCTATCAAACCCGCAAATTACTTCTTCCCCATAAGTAACCCTTCGATAGCTATTTAAAGGGATTGCTCGTACTTCAGAGACCCTCATGCCAGTAAATTGAGAAATCATAGCTGCTGAAGTTTTTTGAATATAGCTAATATAGTTTGTTAATTCCTGAATGCTATCAACTTGTAACTCTTCTAATAGGTTAGCGATATCTGGATATGTTTCTTTAATATATTTCCATACCTGTCGAGCGATAGTAGCGTTACTCTTACGCCATTTCCCGAATTTGATTTCCCCTTTTTCTGCTCTCTCCTTAGTCACTTCGTAATGTTCCCAGGCTTTCTCTACTTCCGTTACGACCTCCATAAACTTAAAACAGGTCTCGGTACTTTGTTCGATAAGCTCGCTGAGCAACCTTATTGGAATGACAGGTGTTTGGATTTTTTCTCTAATTGCTTCATCCACGCGCTCCTGAGCTTGTTCAGCTACCAGTTTAGTTAAATCCACAGAGGGTATAAGGTTGAAATCGTTTACCTGATGCGATAGTTGCGAGAGGTGTTTAATCAGATTGTATAGACTTGCAAGCCTAACCCACTCTTGGTACCGACTTTCCGCCCCTTCCAATCTACATTCGATAAATTCGGTTTTACCTAAAACATCTGCGAACTTAATTCCAGAAGATAGAGCATATCTTGCTAAGTATTTTATTTGTATCCATAGCGCCATTACGCTGTTTACTGATAGCTGTCTTCGATACCATAAATTTAGAATGATTAATTTAGAATCTTGAATGATAGAATTGGCGAGCGGACTCTGTCTTTCAAAGACTCCATGATCTTCGGAAAATATACTTTCGAAATATATACGAGCATTTGGTCTTGACGTGTATAGAGAAAAATCCCAAACATTATCAGCAAAAACAGACAGAATGTCTCCGTTTCTTCGCCGACTTATAACATGGTTAGAATCAGGGGTAGAAACATCAGTAGATAGTGAATCAGGCGAAGTATGCTGAGCAATCCCTATAGTGTCATAGGGTACTAGTTGAACATTCACGAGTATGCCTCCAAATCAGCTAGTAGATCAAAATGACTCTGCCAATGCTTTGACAAATCTCCTTGCTTTACTTTATTCATAGCATCATCAACTAAAGATTTTTTAGCTGGAAATTGCTTTATTAGCTCTTCAAGTATTTCATCAATTCTATAGAGTATTGGTGCAAACTTAATGGCGTAGGAAGCTTCGTTTGCTGCGCGTTTCTGCGCGTATGGAAGCAATACCTTTAAACTAGTTATAAGGTGAATATCCTCTTCGTCAGCATGTAAAACATAATGCCTACAGAAAAAGCATGTTTCGCTTCTACTGCAGTTTGGCTCGGGTGCTGAGTCGGTAAAACCTTCGCTACGCTTAGCTTGAGATAAATCGTTAGCATTACAGTGGCCAGCAGGCGTTTTATGTAGACCGTTATTTATCTGTACAGGAATGTATTTGGCGCTTCTCGATGAATCTATTGCTTCATTCCACATTTCGTTCATGAATGTAGAAAGTTCTTTTAATCCAGCTATCTTCGGTGGATTGGAATAGCTCTTGAGGGTAGTTTTCACGTCATTCTGTAGTTTCCAAGCAACGGTATTGATGTCACCATTACTTAGATTCCAAAAAGACCATGAAACACCTTTTCTTAGCTCTCTAGGGGTATGCCACTTAACATTAGGTAAATGTCCTATTAGCCATTCTTTAAGAGTATCAATGGAGACTTTATTCAAAGGGGCGCATTTACCGATTCCAGAGATTCTAAAAAATCCTACTCTTTGAACATCTAAATCGAATTCAATTTCTCCCCACTGACGAAGCTTTTCATATTTCTTGTGGAATTGGTAAAACTCTTTCCCCATTGTTGGGTAAACTGTCTTATTACCCGCTCTAACCTTTAGCCCAGTGAAACTGTAGCCTCTAGGCGCTTTACAATTGATCGGCTCAGATTTCTCACAAGAGCTTAATCTTAATGCAGAGGTGACACCATTATTGGTACCTACAATCCCAATAAATGCAAGATAGTAGCAATACGTTGCAGAGTTATAGAGCGACTTTCGCTGTAAGTCTGTATTTAGGCTATTGGTCTTGTCTAGGCGTTTGATCCAGTTATCGTAAACAGACATTACACCAACGCATTCTCGCCAATCTGTATATCGACCACGCACTTCTTCTCTAGATACAATGCCAGCATCATCATTCACAAAAGATTTTGTATATGAAGCTTTGCTCAGGTGACTAGATCTTGAGAAAACATGTTTACCAAAGCCCCAATGACTTAAGTCTAATACAAAAGGAAACGGTTTTTCATTGATTAGTATGTCTGTGAAGCGCTCAAAAATAGCAAGCAATACTTGCACAAATTGGTTGCGTTCTAAGTCGTCTCCTGGAAGAGATTCTGACTTACCTTCTTTAATATGAGGTATCTTTAAGCTGACCTCGTTATCTGTTAACTCCAAGGCCCATGCCAATGCTTTTTTGGTAGATGATAGTTCAGCTGAAGCAGAGCGCTCTTTCAAACTACCTTCCGTACCGTCAGCTAAACGCGTGCTCAATACTAGATGTTCATAATAGCTATATACCGACTCAATCCAATCCTTATCATTAGATAACGACATCCCTTTACTATCAGCGAAATCAATAAACCTGGCTATCTTGCCTGCATGGCTATAAACAGTAGCTTGATTGTATGTGCTAGCTCGTAGTCCTTCGATTATTCGTTCGACATACTTTAGCCTGTCTTTAACGATAGATTCCTTAGCGACAGAACGGCTCTTATGGTTAGGGTTTCTTGCATTACTCCTTACTGAGTAACACCAACTTCCTACATCACAAGTTCTGCATGAGTTGTCGATATCGAATTCAAGCACTGTCATTTCGGGTTTCAGAACTTCTGTTATCTTGTCTGTAATGTGGATGATTATTTCTGGACGATACTCCATCAAACTCGATTCTCCCCGTAGATAGCTTCGAGAACTTTGTATCCGTCAAGAATAATAGCTTCATGCATTTCATTAATCGAATTAACGTTAAGCAGCGTTTCGTCAAAATTGACATATAGTCTAGAAGTAGCAATATCGTTATGGTTAAGAGCGGTTTTGACAGCTAGTTCCATATGAGTTGTTGTGAATCTTTTTTCAGGATCGTTGGCAAGCTTTCTAACAATGTTCATACCAAAGGTAGCTCTAAGGTCGTGCGGCGCAAACTCATCAAGTTCAGGCCGATCTTGTCTTACACGAGCAATGAAATTGCGAATATTTGCCCGAAAAGTGCTTCCGTTTTGAGGACTGAATGCAGGAGCATTGACAACCCAATGAGCAGCTTCATCTTGCCTCTTCCTGATCTCACTTCGCGAGGAATAGAATGGATTAGATTGCTCTGTTAAGAATACATAATTTTCATCGCTCAAACCGAAGAAGCTGCTTTTCATTCTTTTAGCGTTTAGTTCGCTATTTATATAGACGAACAATTTCTCAATAAGGGTCTTGGGGAACCTAAAGTTATTAGGCTTTCCAAACTTAGTATCGATTGGGAATCTACTTCTGTGAGAATGAATAAAAACCCAACTTTTACCAGTACGTTTAAGTTCGTCATATGCCTCTTTAATGTGGCCTACACGAAGGGTACATGCTGATTGAATCCGCGCTCCCGTATTGAGCATAGTCAGCATAATTAATTCGGTTGCTACTGAGCAATACTTTCGCTCCAAGCCCCACATTATTGCCTGTTGCTCGGCTATGGATAGAGGGCGCAATTCTCCACCATCCATTATTCTGTCTGGCCGAGTTTCTGCTTTTGTAACCTTGATAGAAATATCGGTTGTTTGGACCTCTTTAAATCGAGATAAACCCTCATTATTCAAAGTCTGAACATACCTCTTAAAGCTTCTAAATGGTCTAGATCCAATACGAGACTCATCTACAAGATTGTGGTTGAGTATACCTCTATAAAAAGCAATGACATGGCCGACATGTTTACTTGCGGTACTTGGAGCCATTCCTAGATCAATAAGTTCTTGTAGTTTATATCTGAAAAGATAGGTTGGTCGTCTTCTCGTTTGCGCTGGGAATTCAAGTAAATCTAGATCTTCGTCTTCAATGAACTTTAGATAAAAACACAAGCTTTTTGCTCGATCCTTGATTGATTCCATTTTTGATCTAAGAGCAGTGTTTAGGTGGCAAAGAAGGTAAGCATTGCCCAGATCCCATGGAACTCCGTTCCCATTCAAAATTACTGGCATCTCTGGCCAAAACCCAGGCTTTCTTTCCCATTGCCAACCATCTTCAAGACAACCTGCTGGATTTGTATAAATTGCTTTTCCTTCTTGAAATTTCTTTATATACACAACTCTTGCTTGTGAACGAAAGTGTTTGGAGGAATTAAATCTTCGTCTAGCCACTAAATTGCCTCTTAATAAATCATATGTTCATTTGTATATTTTTATAGGTAGATATCAACTATGATTTTACTAGGTAGTGAACTTAACGCAGACAGAAGTAATTATCGTTTTGGAGTGTTGCCAGAATTAGTAAGTCAGTATGGTGCTTGTCCCTTTAAGGTAGATTTTAATGCACGGGTGGCAGAGCCTAGGCCTGAAGCCCGTGGCTTAATTGCTCGGGTTCAATTCTACATGCACGACCGATATAACTTGCCAATGAGCAGACAGCAACAAGAGCTATATATGGCATGGAATACACAATATCCACCAACTGCTTGGGAAATTCTTAGAGACGAACGAATTGCCCGACGTATGGGAAATCATAATCCTTTTGTTACTGGCCAAGTGACTTGGAACTTGGGACATAAAAATTCTGGCGATGGTGTTAAGTCCGAAATGAGAACTTCAAGTGTTGCTACCAATTTAATTAGTAACGACCAATCTATAAGAGGAAACCGTAACAGCAAGGTCTACCACTTACCAAAAGGCTGCCCCTCATATGAAAAGGTAAGCCCTAGAAATATCGTGCCATTTGATACTGAAATTGATGCACAAAATGCTGGCTATCGTAAAGCTGGAAACTGTAAATAACTAAAGAGGCTTATATGTTAATACTTACAAGAAGAATAGGTGAATCACTGATCATTGATGAAGATATTGTTGTAACTGTTCTAGCAACTAAAGGTAATCAAGTTCGTATAGGAATAGAGGCACCTGATGATGTGCACATTGTGCGTGAAGAGTTATTGGATAATGATAATAAACCAAAGAAGTAACTTATGTTTGAGAAAACCCAATGGATACTTAAAGAAACTGAGTCCTATCTTCTAGATTTCAGAGTTAATAGTTTTCTTCTCAATAAGGCAGCAAGGTGGGTTTGGTTTCCTTTAAATTATCTTCTATTTGGTCTCAGAGAGTTATTTAAACCAATAGTAGTTTTGTTGTATTTTTATTTTTTCTTTTTTTGTATAGGAGCGATATTTATAGAACAGGTTGAAACTCAATCTTTAGCCGCTAGGGTGGCCTTGTACTTATGCCTTTTTCTTCCAATTGCTTTGGTTATTTTTGCAGTTCCAAGCACATACGCTCTTAATGCCGTTGAAAAAGATCAAGTTGTTTACGTATCTAAGCTAATTCATGATGCTGGGATTAATACATTAGAAAAGATTGAGCTACTTGAACAAAATATTGAAAGCATATTCTCTCGTATAAATTCACGAGTAACGTTTTATAAATGGTTCCTTGGTGTTGTCTGGGCTATTTCTGTGTTTCAGCTAAATATTTATATAGGATTTATCTCAAAAATAGAAGATAAAGGTCTAACTGGAGTAATGAGAGACAGCGCTGAGTCATTGGTCTTTATGGTGATTTGTTTCATTAGTGTTTTGGTTATTGTCCAAGGCTACAAGCGTGCTTCAGAAAAGTTAATAAAAACAATTGAGTTTGCTGCTGTAGAGCGGAAGGCTGTCTACTTGGGAATTAGTTGAAGATGGAAGTCGGATTTACCGACTTCCATTTGCTAAAAATTAAACTGCAGCTGCTTTTTTCGTGGAGTTGTTCTGACGTTGTTTATAAGCTGCTCGTTTTGCTTCAGCTTTTTTCTGGTCACTGTCTTTCTTCTTGTCTGCTGCAATATAAGCTTGTTGACCAAGAGCCCTGATAGCATCTGCTGTTTTGAATATACGTACCTGCCAGGCATGAACCCTGTCCTCAGAGTGAGAGAGTGCAATTTCACCAGCCATCCATAACGTTTTTAGTTTCATCGTTAAATTATCCAGTTGGCGAATCAGATTCATAAAGGCCATACCTTCTGGACATGTAATTTTTATATTGAGGTCAACACTATCATCGGTTATTGCAGCGATTTTAAGACCAACATCATCTATCAGATGATTGGCTTGTTCCATATCTCTGTTCATTTCTGTAGATAGTTGCTTTATGCTTTCGGTAATCTTTGCAACATTTTCATCTGAAAGCTCGCGTAATCCAAACTTACGAGTTAACAAAGTCGCTGCAGTCATTTGAGTTTGAATGTGATCAAAAGTACGGCGAAATATACGTTTTGCTTGAGCTGACTGAAGCGTAACAGTCATCTCCATATAATATTCGCTTTTGACCTCTTCTTCGGTTAAAAACTGTTTAACCTTCTCCATTTCTGCATTCTGTTTTTGTTCTCTTTTAGAGTCAAAAGCTTCCAAGTCTTCAGCCATAATGCTCACCTTGCTTTGATAAATATAATCCTCAGGCTGGCATTTAAAATGACTATGTTGAATGAGTCTATGAATAACCGGATATTGGTCTATGCCGGTTAATAAAGAGTCTAGCTTAAAACAACGAACTGCTGTTATTGTCTGTGTAGTACTTAGTAAGGATGCAATGGTGTCATGACAACGATTGGAGCTGTAATACTTTTTTTCTTTTGTGCCTTAGCTGGTGTCTTTTACGCAATGCTTGCAAGCATGGGTGTATTAATGAGTTTGGGAATATGGAATCAGGGTCGTAATACAGTTGAACTGACTTTTGCATCTTTCTATTTCACATTGATGCTATTCATTTTTCCAATGCTAGCACTAATTACTCTTGTATATGTGGAACCTGGTCCTGGTGTAATAGGAGCACTTATATCTACTTCTTTGACTTTTGGTTGGGTGGCCAGAGTTACGTACAAACGTTTAAATTCTGAAGATACTGAGTAGCACTCCTTTATCCTAATTCACTCTGATTCTTAGAAATCTTTCTTTGACACAGCCCTTCTACACTTTACTAAATCCTCCATAGACATCATCAATTTTTTAGACGTTGCTTAAACCGACTTGCGTGATTTTAACTTCGTGAGAACCTGAAAGTGTTGATTTAACTCACTTGAAAGGAGACTCTCATGAAATATTTCGTACCCCAGTCGTTTCTTGAAAACAGACTGAAAATTGCTGTAGTTGGTATCGGTGGCACAGGTGGTGAGGTTATGGATGCATTAACCCGCTTAGACTTTGGATTAAAAGCCCTTGGTCACCCTAAAGGAATCCACGTTACAGCTTTTGATGCCGATGTCGTAGAACCGCACAATATTGGTAGACAGCGTTTCTCTGAGTCAGACGTAGGTCACTATAAATCTATTGCTCTTACACATCGAATCAATATGTCCTACGGATCAGATTGGGATGCGGAGCCAAATTTCTTTGAACCATCAATCAAAAATGTTGAACCTTTTGATTTGATTATCGGATGTGTAGATAAAGCTTCTTTTCGTGTAAAGCTTGGACAATTAGCTAAGTCAGGCAAAACTTCATACTCCCCTGTTCTCTGGCTTGATATGGGGAATGGTCAACATGCTGGTCAGTGCGTGCTTGGTCATGTCATTTCTTCATATAAAGACTCACTCCGACTGCCAACGGTGTTCGACCTCTACCCCGACCTCGCAAATCCTAAGCATGATACTGATGATGCTCCACGTTGCTCACTGGCTGAGGCGCTAACTGGAGAAAATGGGCAAGACTTATTTATCAATGGAACCTTAGCAACTTACTCCATGAACATTATTTGGCAGTTACTCACAAAAGGGGAAATAGACCATCATGGAATGACTGTGGATGTTAAGAACCTTAAATCAGCACCGATGCTAATTGATGAGCAGGCTTGGGCTTTTTATGGTTACTCGAAAGAGTCAAATTCAGCCTGAAACCTATTATTTACGTGCAGTTGCGCGAATTCAATTTCGTGATCAAATGGTAATAACCCAATCGGGTAATAAGTAAATATATAGGAGAAGAAAATGAATGCACCTCTTGCTAATACACAAATAGAAAAATCAGTTTCATTAGATATAGAAGATGTCATGGCAAATGTTTATGACAAGCAAATGATTCACCTGCCAATAAATATGATTTCGGTTCGGGAGGGATTTAATCCTCGTAGATACTTTTCGGAAGATAGACTCAATGAAATGGTTGCAAGCATTCAGGCACAAGGCATCCTCCAACCAATAGTAATCAAACCAAGCAATGATGGAAAAACATTTTATTTAATTGCTGGTGAAAGACGATATCGGGCAGCAACGATTGCAGATGTAGAGACTGTTCCTGCAATGATTCGACTTGTTAGTGATGAAGAAGCACTGGCAATGGCGGTGGCTGAAAATAGTGAGCGTCAGGATGTGAGTGCTGCCGAGGAAGCAAAAGCTTGTCAGAGAATGCTTACCCTATGTAAAGGTGACAGAACCGAAGCTGCACTGGCATTAGGTTGGACTGAAAAGAAACTAGAAGCACGACTGACGCTTTTACACTGTACAGATAGCGTATTGGATGCTCTTGACCAGAGAAAGATTGCAATTGGTCATGCTGAGTTATTTGCAGGACTGACAGCAGAGTTACAGGACTCAATTCTTGTAAGCGTGATTGAAAAACGTGTCAGCGTTTCTGTCTTGCGTGATCAGTTGGGTAAGTTTGCATTCAAACTCTCTGATGCGGTATTTAATCTGACTGGCTGTAATGGCTGCCCTCATAACTCAAGTATTACAGCTGACCTATTTGATGAAAGTCTCTCAGATGGTCATTGCTTGAATCGTGACTGTTATGAGAATAAAACCAGACAGCATCTTGAAGAGAAAAAAACAGAGCTGTCGCAAGAATATCCTGTCATTTGGCTCGATGTTGAGCGCCCTGCTGACACTCGATGTCATTTAATGCGAGAAGGTGAAAAAGGGGTTGGACGTGAGCAGTATTCTGCTTGCCAAGGCTGTGGAAACTTTGGTGCATTGATGAATACAGCTAAAGGTAAAGAAGGCCAGATAGAAACGGGCTTATGTTTTGATGTGTCATGTAACAGCCAAATGGTTAAAGCACATCAAGATGAGTTGGAAATTGAACAACAAAAAGTCACGGAGTTAAGCAGCCCAACTCATACTACAGCCATCATTCAATCCGATAAACCAAAGGAAAGAAAAAAATCGGCTGATACACCCAAGCGTGTCAAAGAGTATATTCAAGGAAAACAATACAAAGCTGCAGCTGCCACTGTTTGGTCGAATACTAAATTAACTAAGGTCATGTCACTGATTGCGTTAACAGAAGCAATCAAGCATGTGTGAGTCACGGACAAACTTGAAAAAGGGCTAAAAACATACGGAGCTGAGAAATTGCTCTCTATGACTTCTCGTTCAGAGAAGGTGTCCTTGCTACATAGCTTAGATGAATCAACTCTGGATATGACTATCAGTGCTTTTGCTGCAACGCTTGCAGGCGGCATTGCCCCTGAACGAATTCAATACGAAGAATCAGACGGATTAAAAACAGCCCATACCATTCTCAAGGCTGAAAACGTAGATATGCGTTCTCATTTTCTTGTTGATGAAGAATATCTACAGACCTTAACAGTTAGTGGTTTAAAAGCTCTAGTAACTGAATCAGGATTCTTAGCATGGTATGACGCAAAGGATGGAAAACAAACCGGTCACTGTGAGAAAGAAATACTCAAAGGTAAACGTGATGATCAAATAAAAGCCATTTTTAAAGCTGGATTTGATTGGAGAGGTTATTTACCCGTAGAGGCTCAGTTGCGCGATTAGAAACCTGCGTTACAACTAATGCATGGGGCAGACCTACTGCCCCGCTTATCTCATAAAAGGATCAAACAATGGAAAACAGCATTTTAACCTTTCTCAATAGCATACATGGGGCGTTGGCTGAGAGTGAACATCTTCGTTTGGATATTACACGTTCGGGAGACTCTTTAGACATCATCGTGTTGCCATTACTCAGTGATGATGAAGCCAAAGTACCAGAAGAAGCTAAACAAGTCCGTAGCGCCCTCTCAATGCCTCTGGCTATGAGAAATATGTCACTTGATGAGCTAAGTACTGAATTCGGGGAAAGGCTTTCTGGATATGGTCAGGCTCGTCAGCAAGCAAATGATTCGTATCAAGAATTATTAATGTCATTAAGAGATGCCACGGCTAATGCCAAAAATTCAAAATCAAAAGCCGAAGCTAAAACTAAACCAAAAGCCAAAAAGAACTCCCCTGCGGCTCAGGATGAAGAAAAACAATCTCAACCAACCAGCGAAGCTTTGTCTGCTAATGAAACACAGCCAGAAGCTGTTTCTGAGACAGATTCAGAAAATGAAGTCTCAAACGCAGCAGATGACCATGAGCAGCCTGCAAGTGCCAACGAAGCTTTTAAATTTACTTTCTAATGGGGGAGTTAAATATGTCAAAAATAAAAACGTTAACTCGCATCTTTCGAAGTGGTTCAGTACAAATGCCTGATCCAGACCCGAGCATGAAACCTGAGCAAGTCAAAGAGCTATACAGTGCAAACCATCAACACCTTGCAAATGCTGTTGTAGAAGGGCCGAGTACGCAAGGCGATTATATGGTGTATGAGTTTGTCCCCGCCCCAGTTAAGACTAAAGGGTGAGGAATGAATTATGAATGCATCATTAGACGATCTTAAGGACTTTGCCGAGAATCTTATGGCTGTCTGTAATCATCAAGTTCAAAAGAACAGACCTTTATCAAAAATCAGCATAGATATTTTGGCAAAACAGTTCATATACAGAAAACAAAAAAACAATAAACAAAACTCAAATCCATAGTTCTTAGTTTTTTAGTTCAGTTAGAGACCGGCTTTAAAGTCGGTCTTTTTTATAGTAGTTGCGTGAAATGAAAGTCGTGTGAGACTAAAAAGTAAGTGTATTAAACAAGACTAAGAAGGAGGCACGCATGGCTGATCAGCATCAATCAATAATTGAAACACTGACTGAATGGTCAAAGTTAAACGTCAGGGACAGCTCACAGAATACTTCAGATTTTGCTCAGTCTGATGATGAGAAACGAATTTTTAACATCGTTACTGCTAATCGAGGAAAAGCTCAGCGGTTACCTGCCAAAATATTGTTACCTGTGTGAGTCAGAACATGATTGTCTTACCAACTTTTGAAGAATCTGCCTTAGAGCAAACATATTTACAATTCACTGATGTGCTTGCATTTACGGATAAAGAGAAATGGATAACAGGTGAAATAGGGTTATTTTTGAATTCATTAAACCTTCTTGATCTGAACAAGCTCTCATTTAACCTGAAATACAGTAATCGTGGAGGAATTAATCAGTTATTTCAGAGTGGTCTTAGTGAATGGGATAGACGTTTAAATCAGTCTACTGATGAAAGTCATAATTTTTTATCACCCACTCTTGGTATACAAACTGACTATAACGATAATTTTCGTGAAAAGCTTTTATTGAGCGTTTCTGCCACACCATACGCTTATGACATAAAACCACTTTCATTGCTGCCTCATAATGACCGTAACGTAGTAGTTAGATGTTTAGCTGAAATACGAGCTATTTTTCTTTACAACCCTAATGTTAACGACTTAACTGATTTTGCCGGATACAGAGTAGAAATTTATGAATATCTCAAAGAGTTTTTACCTGATGAGGTTATAGCTGCAGGGATAAATTCAATAGAGAATTACTTGGATGAAAACCAAGCTGAATTAGAGTTTTATTCAATAGAGGATCTGGAAGAATTTCTAGATGATTTCTGTGAGTATATGAAGCCCTTTCCAAAATGGGTCTCTGAACTAGATAACGGAATAGGTAAAGAAGATCCGTTTAAAGCTCTATCCAGACTAAAACGTTTGATAGGCAAATCTCATCATGACGATGTTGTTGAGTTTCTCAATAAGACTATTAATTCAATCACGGATTATCTCAATCATTTTCCCGATAAAAAGTCATGGTCAGACTTTATAAACCAATGCCATGATCTTAAGGGTATTCGGATTTAGTGGTTGATTTTACTCTGCATTACAATGAGGCAAGCTAAGATCCCATCGGATTATCTGGTTGATGCTTCAACCTACTGCTTATGCGCACTTCCCTTGCCGATTCCAGCAAGAACCCCACAAGCCTCAACTTCCCGGCCATCGCTACAACCCGCTCTCAGCGAAACGAGTTGTTTCTCAAGCGCTTGCAGAGCAGTTATTTGCGACCGCACATGAGAAATGTGGTCATCAAGCAAGGTGTTGACAGCGGCACAAGGCTGATGAGGGTCGTCCTGATAGCGCTGTAGTTCGCGAATCTCAGCCAATGACAGGTCGAGGATTCTACAGCGACAGATGAAGGCCAGCCGCTCACTATGCTTCTCGGTATAGGCGCGGTAACCGTTTTCCTGCCGATCAGGCGGCGGCAACAAGCCCTGCTGTTCATAGAAGCGGATCGTCTGGGTATTGACCCCGACTGACCGAGCCAACTGTCCAATGCGCATCAGACTCCTCCTCAACGGATTCTTTCCGCTTTATTGACCTTATAGTGACTATATGGTTTTAAATGATAACCCAATAATGTTCAAGTGGAGTCGTATTATGAGCAAAACCTGCACAGACGCCTGTGGCTGCGCTGCAACGTCCCCAGCAGATACCGATAGGGGGAGCTCCTCCGAAGCATCGGGGAAATGGGTCAGCGTTTATGCCGTGCCGAAGATGGACTGTCCTTCAGAAGAACGAATGATTCGCCTGGCCCTGAATGGCTTTGATGAGATTCGGGCGCTGTCTTTCGACCTGTCGAACCGCCGGTTGAAGGTCGTGCATGATGGAGAGGCTGATCCTTTCACTGCGAAACTGACGACCCTGGGGCTGGGAGCCTCGCTTCAGGAAACCGTCGCTGCCGATCCGGAGACCATCAAGGCCGCCGAATCCTTCGCAGCCTCTGCTACCCAAGAGTCCGCCACCCTGAGGTGGTTGCTCGGCATCAATGCAGTCCTGTTCGTGGTTGAAATGACAGCCGGTCTGATCGCTCAGTCCACCGGCCTGATTGGTGAGTCCCTCGACAATTTTGCCGATGCGGCAGTCTACGGGCTCGCCCTTTATGCCGTTGGGCATAGCGTGAAAATGCAGGTACGCGCCGCGCATCTTGCGGGGGTGCTCCAGTTGATTCTGGCTGTTGGCGTGCTCG
>NZ_JBSXOF010000004.1:0-17779 GCF_056859315.1 Methylophaga sp. F-2 | reverse complement strand
TTTCTACAAGAAAACCATCGGTTACGGACTGCCGGACTTCGCAGAGGAACTCAACTACGGAGTCGATCTATCAACCATCTGAGGGTGGTATCAGATTGATGGGGTGAAGGTGCCCCATCAACCATTAAATCCGTATACCCATAATTATATTGCTTGCGGCCGGCTACAGTCTTAACTGGGACAGGTTTATGGCAGCCATAAAGCCTGGTCTTTTAGTTGGGTTGATGGGAGTACTACTTAGTTTGGTTTTAGGTTTCTCGGCCAGTTACCTGTTCAGGCACAACTTCGAAGAAGCCATATATGTCGGTATTGCTTTGTCTGCAACTAGTATCGGTTTGAGCGTATCGCTATTGAATTATGCAGGCAGCTTACAATCAAAGGTTGGACAAATACTGTTAGCCGCTGCTGTTGTAGACGATATTTTTGTATTATTTATATTAGCTACAGCTCATGCAGGCTTTAGTTCTGGCACTGATTCAAACGGTGTTTTGCTCTCTTTTTTGATGAGTCTTCTGATGTTATTTGCTCTGACTGTGTTGTTGAGTATCATAGCAAGGCTAATAAATTCTTACTCGTTGAAGCTAATAAAATTTCCACGCAGAGCTTCTATTGTCTTGATTGCATTTATTTCCGCAGGACTCACTGAAAAATTTGGCTTATCTCTGGTTATCGGCGGGTTCATCACTGGCGCAATTTTTTCTTTGTTTAAAAGCTCACCAACGGATTCAGATACAGTTTTTTTCAACAATTTAAGTAAAATTGCTGCGCCATTGTTTCTTTTAGCTGTAGGAATTCAGCTTACTGACATGACTATTGGAACTATTGATATGCTCTGGTACGTAAGTTTGATTTTAATTGCATCCATCTTAGGGAAAATCATGTCGCCCTTGATCATCGCGCCCCTTCTAAGCCCAAAAGAAGGTTGCTTACTCGGGTTTGCTATGCTCCCTCGCGCCGAAGTCGCAATAATTGTTGCTAGTGTCGGTATGAAACAACAACACCTTTCTCATCACGCAACGGTGGCTTTAGTCATGATGACGGTGGTGACAGTAATACTGGCATCAATAGTAGTTCCCAAGTTGGCTAGCGTTATTTCAGCACCAAAGCCAAAAATGGACTCAACTCGAGAATGAAAGATCTAGACCAATGAATTTAATAAAGTGTTTCTCACAAACTGTCTTAGGCTCAGCTACTGAATCAAATGAAAAATAGAGGGACATTGGATGTTGTTAATCACCTTTCCATTTATATTGGTTCTCACGGTAATCGTGCATTATCAGTTTCTTAGTAATATGGCAGTGATTTTTGAGACCAAATGGTCTCAATCAACAAAATTGGTGCTGATTATTTGTGGGCTATTCATCGCTCATATTATGGAAATAATAGTTTACGCAATGGTCTACTATCACTCTGATTATATGCTGGATATGGGAGAGGCTAAAGAAAGTTTTCAACAATGGCCAGACGCTTTGTATTTCTCATTTGTGGCCTATAGTTCTCTTGGTGCCGGTGAGTTATCACTACCACAACCATTGATGCTTCTTTATGGCTTAGAAGCCATTAATGGCTTACTCTTAATTGCTTGGTCGGCATCATTTTCATTATTGGCAATGAATAGGGTGCATTTTTGTGAGTCATGTAAAACCGATGCTGAAGAGAGTTAAATCCATGTTTGTCAGTAGCGTATAAAGGGACAGTGAGACAGGAATCAGATTATGATTCAGTTTTTATACCTCCATTAGTGGCTGTTACCAACAAAATAGCCACGATGATAAGTCCTGCACCTAACCACTGTAGCTCTGTTAGTGTTTCTGAAAAAAAGTTAAGTCCCAGATACAGACCGAATACAGGAGTCAGGAAATTATATACGTTGAGCTTGTATAGAGAGGTTCTGTGCATGAGCCAGAACCAAGTGACATAGGGAAGTGCGGTCCCGACCAATGCCAGCGACAGAAGGATAAGCGTGTAATTTAATTGCCAGTCTAATAAAGAAAAATGACTTGTGTTAAATGCCAGAAAAGCCAGAGGGATTGAGCCAAATAATAACTGGAGTCCCATTGCGATAAAGACATCAACCTGGCCCGCAATTTTTTTTAGCAAAACATTACTAATAGCCACGCCGGTCGAAGCCAGAAACACATAAAGAATCCCTTGCAGTACTGTCTCCCCAGTATCAAATAGCGTGTTTGTTGAGATTATGATAATTCCGATAAAACCTACGACAGTTCCTGTTAGTGGTATTTTTCCTAACTTTTCATTGAGCACATACCAGCCCAATACGCCAGCAATAAGTGGCTGGGTGTTGGTTAGTACAGTCGCAAACCCAGGATTGAGTAATTTGCCAGCATAGAACATACCCCACAGGCCAAGACCTGTTCCGCTAAAGCCAATGATGGCTATATAGACCCAAATTCTGATCGTGTTGGGAAAGCGGCGATTGATGAGTAACGCGATTGCAATAAGGACAGAACCAGCTGTGACAGCCCTCAAAAAAGCCGTTATCATCACTGGCGCATAGGGCAGACTTAACTTGATGAGTGGGTAACAAAGCGCCCACATCAGCATTACAGCAATCGCACCGGTGTGAATACTTTTCAAACTAAAGCCCTAATCAATGAAATCATTGGCTTGTTGTTATTCACGATACTGAGTTTGATGAGCAGCCATTACAGTCATTCAATGACTGTGTGGGCTCTCCTCGCTGCCCCTAGCAGTCAGAATTTGGTACTGTTCCGGAGAGAGTTCAGGCAGTTTTTTCAAGAAGGCAACAATATCCCATATACGTTGATCATCATGACCTGGAGCCCATGAGGGCATTGCCGAGGCCTTGATGCCATGCTTGATAATCCAGAAACGACGTTGATCACGTTGTTTCTCATTGAGTTTCTGAGATGATATTTTGGTTAGATCTGGAGGAGAAGGATAGAGTCCTTTTGTAAAGTCAGTTTCTGACGTAAATGGACTCAAATGACATGAAACACACATTTCGTTGTAGTCAGGTCCGCCTCTAAGTAATCTTGCTGGTGATGATAAATCATCTGGTACATGCACCTTTGCTGCAGCTTTAGCGACAGATCTTTCTCTTAGTGTTTCTAGCAACCAAAAAGTCCCTTTGTTATGTGGCACATCTGCACCAATCTGGTATAGCCCTGAGTAGATAAAAATAAATACTGCTAGAACAGCTGCCAGAATTAAAAATAATAAAGCTTTGATGAAATAAGTAAAATGTGATTGCATTGTTAATTCTCTGTTGTTAGTAATCATCTGCTGAATAAGAATTTAAAAAGGCTTTTTCTACAAACAAGATAGTGGCCATTATGCCCAGAGCAACACCCAGTATGACTGGATCGCTTAACCACTTACTAAGACTAAATCCAGCAAGCAAAACCACATTGAAACAGATGGCGATGACAGGGATGACAGGGCTGGCATTAATATCCTCACGCAGGTGCCTCAATACCCCCCATTGAATCGCCATATCCATGATCAAGTAAAGAATAATACCCAGAGAGGCAATCCGGCTCAGATCAAAAAATAGTGTTAATACCAGCCCCAGAACGACAGTATAGACAAGGGTGTGCTTTTGAATACTGCCGGGCATGCCAAAATGGCTGTGTGGGACCAGTTTCATTTCAGTCAGCATAGCCAGCATCCGTGATACAGCAAAAACACTGGCCATCAGACCGCCAGCAGTTGCCACAATGGCGATGATGACTGTGAACCAAACGCCGATTTCACCCGCGGCTGGCCTTGCTGCAGCAGCGAGGGAGTAGTCCCGCGCAGTAATTATCTCCTCAATCGTGAGATTCCCTGCCACGGACCAACCAACAAGGGCATAAATAATGATGCAAGCGGCAATAGAAATAATAATGGCCTTGCTGATATTTTTTCGCGGGTTTACTACCTCAGAACCGCTATTGGTAATTGTGGTAAAGCCTTTAAATGCTAGAACACCGAGTGCCGTGGCAGCGATGAAAGCATTCCAGTTGCCCGGTACGGCTGAAAGATTGATGTCAGATTCCAGACCTTGTCCCGATCTCAGCATGAGGTAGAGGCCTAACAAGCCGAAGACAATAATGCCAACAATTTTGACTACGCCCAGAACATAAGCCGTTCCTTGAATATATTTGTTGCTCGTTAGGTTGACCAGAAAAACGGCGACTAACAGACATGCCCCAAGCACAGGCACCCAGAAATCCGTGTTTTCAACATCAAAAAGTTGCAGGGTGTAACTACCAAAGGTTCTGGCCAGAAAACTCTGGGCGATGACCATGGAGACATACATGAGCAGGGCATGAAATGCCGTAGTCAGGGAGTGGCCATACATCTTATGCAGATACATGCCGATACCGCCTGCTGACGGGTATTTGTCAGAGACCTTGATGTAGGAGTAGGCGCTGAAACTGACGACGATAGCTGCTGCCAGAAAGGCAAAGGGAAAGGCAGATCCAGCCAATTGTGCCATCTGGCCGGTCAGTGAAAAAATCCCAGCCCCAATCATCACGCCGGTGCCCAATGCGGCGGTGCCTGTCAGAGATAAACTGTTTTTCTGATAATGCGTACTGTGATCATCGTGGTCTGACATCTGTCATCCCTATTTTTGCTGTAAATTTGTGACTAAAACCACATACGAACGCCGGCTACCAAGCCAAATTCATTGTGGTCTTTCCCCTGAGCCTGTTCCAGATCCGCAGTCTGTCCAAGGGCACTACGCCAGTAAGCGCCAATGTAGGGGGCAAACTCTCGACTTAACTCATATCGATAGCGAAGTCCCAACCTAACACTATTGATGCCGCTGGGTCGGTCATACTCCAAAGCATCAGTGAATGCCGCATTAAGTTCCAGCCTGGGTTGTAGATAGGAAACTTGTGAAAGGCGAATGTCATATTCAGCTTCAACTTTAGCTGAGACATCACCATCCTCATTAATCTGTAATGCGTTATCCATTTCAAAACGGTATGGTGCCAGACCGAACAGACTCACGACGGCATAGTGTTCAAGGTTAACATCTGACTTCAACGAGCCTCGCGCGCCCAGACCTGCCTGTAGCTCCCAAAAAGGAGAGATCAGCTTGCTGCCCAATATCTCAGTTCGCTCCAGTTCCGAGGGCTCGCCATCATTCAGCTGATTTTCGCCTTCACTTTTGAAGTACACCCGTGCTTCATCACCACCATACCAGGCCAGCATATCCCAAGTCGCCACATTGTCACCATTGTCATTTTGACTGATTTCCAGGCGGTCAATCATCAACTGTCCAGTGTAGTAGGGCTTGACAGGTTCTGGCCAGTCATCCTCGGCATGCTGAGCCATGACAGCAGATGACAACAACGCTAATGACATTGATAGCAATGCAATAAATTTCTTCATAGCGGACCTCTTAAGCAACAGAAACGACACGGAACATGCCAGCTTCCATGTGATAAAGCAGATGACAATGGAACGCCCAGCTACCTAGCGCATCTGCACTGATTTGCAATGACACCACTTCGCTTGGTTTGACGCTGATGGTATGCTTTCTAGGCCTTGGATATTGACCATTTTCAAGCTCCATCCACATCCCATGCAGGTGGATCGGATGCTCCATCATGGTGTCATTAACGAGTATCAGCCTCAGCCTTTCGCCATAGTGAAACTCAATCGGACCATCAACCTCTGTGAACTCGATACCGTCAAAAGACCACATGTATTTTTCCATGTTGCCGGTCAGGTGTAACTCGATTTCTCTTACGGGTTCCCGTTCATCCGGCCATGGATGGGCCCCAATCAGATCCCCGTAAACCAGCACACGGTGATCAACATGCTCAAGTCCCACGCCAGGCTCATTCAGACGACTGATCGGGTTCTCGGCAATCATCGCGGCACCGGGGCCATGGCCGCCGTCCTGGTGCGTGACTTTTATTTTCGGGGCAGAGGGAAGGCCAGCATGACCTGAATGGTCGTCAGTCATCTGCTTCATATCCATGTCGGACATATTGTCCATCTGATGGGTCTGATTACCATCGGACATCGTCCCCATATCATCTTTCATGGCCATCGCTGACATATCATGGCCCATGCCCATCGCTGCCATGCCTCGTTCTGGGGTCGGTCTCAGAGCGGGCACCTCGGCTGACTGGCCCATTTCCGTGGCGAGCGTGCCGCGAACATAACCACTTCGGTCCATACTTTCGGCAAAAAGGGTATAGGGGCGGGTGTCTTTGGGTTGAACAACGACATCATAGGTCTCTGCTACACCTATTCTGAACTCATCAACAGTCACTGGCATGACGGGTTGACCATCGGCAGCTACTACAACCATCTCCAGCCCCGGAATTCTGAAATCAAAAAACGACATAGCCGAGCCGTTAATGATTCTGAGACGTACCTTTTCACCTGGTTTATAGAGTGCCGTCCAGTTAGTCTGACTGTCGCGACCGTTCATAAGATAGGTGTAGGTCGAGCCAGTGACATCTAGAATGTCCCGAGGACTCATACGCATACGGTTCCACATCGAGCGCTCTTTCCAGGTTTGCTCGAATCCCTGTTTGTCTATGTCATCAAGCGTGTCAAAAATGGTGCGCTGATGGTAGTTGTAGTAGCCTTCAGCCACTTTAAGGTGTCTGAATACATCATGCGGATCTTCAAAGGTCCAGTCACTGAGCACAATCACATGTTCCCGGTCAGCACCGATATCACCATCCGCCGAGTCAATAATCAGAGGGCCCAAGTGGCCAAGTTGTTCTTGCATCCCTGAGTGACTGTGATACCAGAAAGTCCCGTGTTGTTTAACGTCAAACTCGTAATTAAAGGTCTGTCTCGGTTTGATGCCCGCATAGCTCACACCGGGCACACCATCCATATTTTCCGGCAGGATAATGCCATGCCAATGAATAGACGTGTCCTCATCAAGTGCATTCGTCACATTCAGCCTGGCACGCTGACCTTCCCTGAGTCGAATCAGTGGACCAGGCATAGAACCATTAATAGTGATGGGTCTGGTCATCTGGCCTGCAACAGTCATAGGCTGGCGCTCTACCAGCAAATCGACTGTCTCATTGCTGTCGATAATCTGCCCATAACTCCGACCCAGAGGGCTTGCCCAGGCAGGCGCCATTTTTGCCAGCAAAAGTGTCGAACTCACTTTTAACGCTGACGAGAGAAACTTTCTTCTACTTGATAGCGGTGACGTCATAATTGATAGTCATTTATTGATTAATTAGTTTCACTTACTGGTGATTATGTTGCATGTCAGATTTTTTATCTGTGGTTGAATTCTTATGATCATTTGAATGTCCCTGCATATCATGTGACATACATTTTTGCATCATTGCCTGCGTAACAGGGTCATTCATGTCCATCTTACCGTGATCCATATCTTTCATTGCAGTACAATTCGGTTCTTTACTGCTACCCATGTTTGCGTGATCTTCTTGTTCGTGTGCATAGAGACTTATAGGAACTTGGAGTGCAACAACTGACATGACTATGTGAACTAATTTTATTTTCATTTCATTTTTCCTAGTTATTTGATTTCTATTTAATAGCGAATTTTATTTCAACTTTTTTGTAGTCTACTTGTTCATTTATTACATAGACATTGCTCAAACATGACAATAATGTAATTCTCAGTCAAATATGCATCGAGTATGCTGAACTAAATATATAAGGTGCAAACATAGCATTTATTTGCTGATTTTTAGGGAAGGTGTAAATGCGCATACTCGTTGTTGAGGACGAAGCAAAAACAGGTAATTACATTAAGCAGGGATTAACCGAAGCCGGTTTTCTCGTCACGCTATCTTCAAATGGCTTGGATGGATACCACCATGCTATGACTGAGACTTTCGACTTGGTCATCTTGGATGTCATGCTGCCTGATGTTAACGGCTGGAAAATTCTTCAGGCGCTGCGTGAATCAGCTAACCAGACACCGGTGTTATTTTTAACAGCACGGGATAGTGTTAATGACAGGGTAAAAGGCTTGGAGTTGGGAGCGGATGATTATCTCGTCAAACCTTTTGCATTTGTGGAACTGTTGGCAAGGGTAAGAAGTTTGTTACGTCGCGGGACTTTGTCAAATATATTTGATCAGTTCAATATCGCTGACTTGTTAGTCGATTTGCCTTCGAGGAAGGTCAGCAGGGCAGGGAAAAAAATTACTTTGTCTCAAAAGGAATTCCTGTTGTTGGAACTATTCATCCGTAGAGAAGGTGAGGTGTTGCCAAGATCATTAATAGCCTCTGAAGTCTGGGATATGAATTTCGATAGTGATACCAATGTCATTGATGTTGCAGTAAGGCGGCTACGCGCCAAAATTGATGATGATTTCGACATTAAGTTAATACATACCATTCGTGGGATGGGGTATAAATTTGAGTATGAGACTCAAGGCAATGATAAGGGGTAAGCTGGGTCAGCTCTCGTTGACTTTAAGGTTGATGATGTTTGCTGGTACTGCAATAACGCTGAGCTTGATCTTCAGTGGTTTCTTGGTACTGAAGTCCGTCAAACACCATTTTGCAGAGCAGGACTATGAGGAATTAACTGTCGTACTTGAGAGTATTAAGCACCAATTGAACAGCATTGATGCTGATAGAGCAAAAGTTCAGAACGCTTTATCAAAAGCGATCTCAGGTCATCATGGTATTTTTTTCCGTGTTGATACTGAAAATGGAAAACCAATATTTCTTTCCAGAAACGCTGAGTTTCTTGAGCATCTTGAATATGAACAAAAACTAGAAATAGCCAGTCGAGAACAATTGAAAAAATGGCAAATCGGCAGTGGTCTTTATCGAGGATTGATTGCTGAGCTCACTGTTAATGGTCAGACATATAACGTAATAACTGCTATGGACATGGCCTTTCACAAGCAGTTTCTTGATAAATTTACAATAAAGATGTGGCTAATGATGTTAGTTATAGGCATTATCACCATAAGTGCCACTTGGTTTGTAATTTATCAGGGCCATCAACCTCTCAAGTCTCTGAGTACAAAAATCAGAAACATTCAGACAAACCGACTCAATGAGAGAATTAATTCAAATGAATTGCCTATTGAGCTCAGAGGACTTGCTCTATCATTCAACGAAATGCTGCAACATGTAGAAGAGGGGTTTGAACGTTTATCTAATTTCACATCTGATATAGCTCATGAGTTAAGGACGCCATTAACAAATATCATAACACAGAACCAAGTCATGATTGTTCAGCAACGCTCATCAGAGGAATACAGAGAGCTACTTTATTCTAACCTTGAAGAACTAGAGCGTCTTGCTAAAATGGTTAGCCAAATGCTCTGGCTGGCTCAGAGTGACAACAATCTCATCAAACCCGCTTCAAATTTTATTAATTTAAATCAAGAAATTAAAGAATTATTAGAGTTTTTTGAGGCATTAGCTTCAGAAAAAAATATCAGGCTTATTCAGGAAGGAGAAGTGCCGTGGATATATGCTGATAGAGATCTCTTACGACGTGCAATATCCAACCTTATTTCCAATGCTATTCGATATACTCCCTCTGGTAAGGAATTCCGGATCGTGTCAAGTGTCAAGCATGATGACATAATCCAGCTTGATTTCATTAATCCTGGTCAGCCAATTCCTACTAAACACCTTACAAAAGTATTCGACAGGTTTTATAGAGTGGACTCGTCTAGAAGTGATAACACAGAGGGTACAGGATTAGGATTGGCAATAACAAAATCTATAATCGAAGCACATAGAGGGAGTATTAGTATAACTTCAAATCATCAACATACAACAATCAGTTTATGTTTACCTACAACTTAAGCAAACAACAGTTAAGTGTAGAAAATATAATAATCATAAGGTATCTAGTTTATATATCGCTAGACTTAAAGAAATATTCAATCGATTGCCTAGATCTAGAGAGTAAACTAAAATATCAATATTTTCCATTATAAAAAGTACTACAACTTTCAATAGATTTTCTAATTGTCAAAGACAACTTACTTTTAATTTTTTCTGTATTATCTTTTGATATAAAGCCACCCTAATATTCCTGTAATTATTATTAGTAATGTAATTTGCTATTTAGTAAGACTTCATATTGGATATCTACTAGATATCTAAATAATATCTATTGAGTAAGTAGAGCAATTATCAAAAGAAAAGATTGTTTATTTCTTTGAAATTCGTTGTGCTTTTTCCCTTATAATCTTTTGTCTGGCATTTGCAGCTTTCATTTCTTTGATGAATTTCATTGAAGCATGCAACATAAAAATAGCATCAACTATTTTTTTCCCGTCTTTGACACTATTCATTTCATATCTCATCAAAATACCGCTTTCCACTAATTCTTCAACGGCCATTTTTAATGTTTCTATTCGTCTAGTAATGAGTTTGTGATGCATTAGCCCAGAATCACGATCTATCTCACTAAAGATGATTTTATAAGCAGGTGCATCAATTCCTGCATTAATGAACCTATCTGCTAGTCGTTTAAATAACCATCTTGCTAATGGCTGTTTAAGACTCATTGCATCTGCGTAGTTGTACTGACGATAATCAAATTTATTAATAGCTCTACTTATAAGTGATGAGAATTTTACTGCAGAAAGGGCATTACTATCTGTTCTATAAGCAGCTCTATCTTGAAGTAACTTGTCAGAGAGTATGTTTGAACTATATGCCTGCTTACCATTTACAGTGATTGTTAGACGACAGTTTTCCATGATTTCTAGTGCCTGTTTAACTTCATCATGGCTACGAACTTTTCCAAAAGCTTTAAGTTCTTTGACAATCATATTTATTGTGAATTTGCACCAAGTTTCATCTCGATCGGAGTCATGAAATCCATGTCTTTGTTGAAGGAAGATTTTACGTAAAATATCTTCAATTAATTCTTCAGACTCTGCAGGATAAAAGTCCTTTTCTTCACCACCTACTTCTATGCGTGCTGGTTTTAATTCCATTTCACAAATCTCACCAGCTGGTGATTGAAATTTTTTCCTAAGAATAGGTAAATTACCCGCTTCGTTACGCATAGCAGCTTGGATTTGTCGTGATACGCTGTATCTTGGAATGGAATCCCAAAAACTCAGTAAGTTTGATAACTGCTCTGTATCACCTGAAGGACCAAGCAAAGTAGCAAACAAATCATAGTTCTGACTGCTTTGAGGGAAAGCCGGTGCTTTATCTTGTGATTCCTGAATGTCGTCTAGAATAGAACGAGCATTTTTTTTTGTATCATTGTCGTCTTTCAACTTATTACCTGACATTCCTGTGTGATACCTTTGTCCTAAGAACTGTACTACGAGATGATGACATAAAAAACATATGACGCAAGCCTTTATCTTCTTGAAAGAAAGATGGTCTTTTTTTATAAGAGGAGTAGAGGAGAGGAAAGGCTGATAAGTTCAACATTATCAAATAGTTATGACTAATAAAATCCTCAAAACCTAGAACCTGATAATTTTTTACCACATTAAAACAACAAATAACCTCAAAACCTAGATACTGAAGTATCAACTCTCCTTGAAACCTTGAAGGTGTCTCCCGAAAACCTTGAACATTTTATTAAATTTTGGCTCTTAGAATTTAACATAATGTTGTGGATAACTAGTGCTCTCCTCAAAACCTTGAATAAAAATCCTAAGAACCTAGATGGGGAAGGATTAACTATCCCGAAAACCTAGAATGTAATGTTCCTTAAACTCTCCGGAAAACCTTGAACCCAGGCGCAAAAAGAACCCTTTAGGTACAAAATCAACTCTCCGGAAAACCTTGAACATTTCATCATTAATTTTGATGTTCCCGGTTACAGAAGCCACCAATTTAACTCTCCGGAAAACCTCGAACGTAGTCTTAACTCTCCTGAAAACCTAGAACCCTAAATGCTAGTTAATTAAATTATCAGTGGGGGCTTAGTCCAACTCTCCGGAAAACCTCGAACAGAAATCCATATATTTCATATACTTATAAAATTGATGTGATAACTATACTTATGAACGGTCTCTGTTGCACGTTAATTTTCATATAAATCGATTTAAAATTAAGCCCTGGTCATTCTGTGAAATGAATTCGCTAAATCTCATCATCTTTGTCCTGTCTAACTCTCCGCAATTCCTAGAATCCTATCCATATAAAACAGTAGCTTAAGTAAGTCTCCTGAAAACCTTGATACCAATTCACTCTTATTTATTGCATCTGTCTAGCCACTAACTCTCCGGAAAACCTCTACCATTACTAGAGCTTTTTATGAGTAATAAAAAGAGTGTAAATCCTCTAACTCTCCGCAAAACCTAGAACCTATACATATATAAATCAATGATATAGACATGTCTCCTAAAAACCTTGAACCTTTTGGTTTGTTAACTCTCCGCAAAACCTCGATATAAACTATATACAAAACAACAAGATATATAAGTCTCCTGAAAACCTAGAGGGTGGTTATTTAATAACTCTCCCGGAAACCTCTATCCGGTTATTGGTGTTAATAAATGTGATTTGTATAAGGAGAATCTAATGAGAAGTGTGAAGAAGATCACTACCATGCTTTGACTCAGCTGTAAGTAAGCGCTATCTTTATCTTACTGATTTTGTACCTACTATTTTTTTCTAGTTAGGTATGAAGTGTTCGTTCAACTCACCAACTGAACGCTCAATAACTCACCTGTAAACAGGTGCTGTCAATTAATCGTGATTATCTGTAAGCAGATGATTTACCCATAGGGGAATACATTCCCTTGTGGGCATTGTGTTCTCCTTTTTTATCTTTAAGGAGTCCACCATGACAAAAACTAACGTTCTTGAAGTAAGTTTTGAGAATTCGTCTGAGCAAACGCTGGAAGACACCATGAACGATCTGATTACATTATCAGATAGCATGACTACACCGGCTGGCAAAAAGACAATTGAGGCTGCTATTGAAGCAATTGCTGAAGAGCAACGTCGACGAGCTGCTAAACCAGTTCTTGTTTCTATTTAGGTTTCCGCTGATTATCTGCAGCAAGAGTTAACGCCCCTTTGGGCGTTAACGAATCTGCAATCTGAAAGGCAGTATCTCTATCTTTATCTATTACCAACGCTTTTATTATCTCATTAGCTTTTTCGACTTCTAATGCCTCTCGATTGCCTTGGATGATTTTCAGAGATTTCTTCTTATCTGCCATTTAGTTTCCGTAAATTTAGGGGAGCTTATGAAAGCAATACTCAATTTAACAAAACAAATGACCTGGTGCGAGTTTGCCGGATCATTATTTGGACTGATAGGTGCGTTTGTTCTGGCCAGACAGGACCAGGGATCAGAAGCTGGGTTTATATTCTTTTTAATCTCAAACCTATTCTTTATACATTTTTCTATAACTAATCGTTATTTCGCTTTACTCGCTATGCAAATTGGCTTCACAGCAACAAGCTTGATGGGCATTTACAACGGTTTTATTCTCTAATTACTCAATCCATACTTTAAAGAAGTATCAGACTGAGCCCTCATGGGGCTCAGCCACTTCAGTATAGCTTTGTTCAGTCTTTAAATAGCATGGCATTATTGCTGACCTGCTTGTTTGAGAATGGCAGCATGGCACTTAAGGTTGGCGAGCACACCTTCAACACCAATTTCTGGTCTGTTTTTCATTAGTTGAGCCAAAATAAGCCCGCGAATCTCAAAAATATCACTTGCAGAGATTGGTACAGCAATTTGGTTGTAATCTTTTGCCGACATATTTAGAAAATAGTTCTTTCCCTGGTTTTCGATCATCAATCGCTTTGTATTGTCAGCGCCATAGTTCGAGAGTTCAACTTTCTTCAATAAGCCAAACATGACAGCAGCGACATTGGGTAAATCACTCCGAGTAATTTGGATTCTTAGCTTTTTATTCCAATCGTATTTGCGAGGAGCTACTGACACAGCACCATCGATAGCAATAGTGTCATCTTCATCACGAGTCTTGTCATAAGCAAAATAGAGAGCGGCTTTACTACCATAGACATGATGGCCAATAAACTCTACCGGTGCAGTTTGTTTTTGAGACTGTTCATCATTTGTATTGTGATGGGTAGGGTGATTATTGTCAGCCTTATCTTCAGAGTCCACTTGCTGATCAGAATATTGAGGTCGGAAGTGATTCATTGGACGTTGATCGAGGTTGTTTTGAGATGGGGCTGAATCCACTAAATCCTGATGCTGAGATTCGTTTATTACAAAAACTAAGCCAGGCTGCTCTTTATAGTGAGCCAGTATTGTAATCAGATCATCACGTGCTTTTGGATTAGATGTGCAATGTGCAAGAGCTTTAGCAAATTGAGCTACCTGACTGACGAAATGTAAACCTTTATCAGTCACTCGCATCTTTATACCTACGGTTTTCAGGATCTGATTTGTATTTTCAACAGTGAGAGATGACATAGACGCTTCCTGTAATAATTTACTATTACATGCATATTATAACACAATCACAGTAACGCAACTCTACAACTAAGCCTTCTCTTTCTGCCTTGAAATATAGGTTTTCCTCCGCTGTATAAATCCTTTTGTTTTTTATTTTTTTATATTCTTTTTTTACTATCTATTTATGTCTATTTAACGCTACGTGGGGCATTCATAGTAGTTGATATTTGATGAATAAATGTATGACCGTCTAGCAAAGACTTAATACGATCACGGTTGGCTATGCAGGCTAGAAAGGTGTGTTTTATTCGGAAAGAGTATAAAGCTTGTTATACGGTGGTTGTGTTATATTATGCATTATATAAATTATTCTAAAAGGCTATTTATGACTATGGCGCCAGAGATAATGAGTCTTATTGAGCGTTTTGAAGAGATATATCTACCATTGCGAGAACTGCAGCATGCACTAGCAGAGTTTGTCCGTGTAGATAATGAATATCCATATTGGGCTCATCTGGATGCGAGTAGAGAGCTAGTCGCATCACATATCGAATCTATGGAGTACCAGGATGATGATTCCAAAGCGGGGAGTACTTCGTCTATGCCTGCTGTTTTGGGCGTACCCTATGGAATGCTCTACGAAGTACGTGCAATTAATGAAATGAGAGAAAACCTTATGGCTTTTCTCCGTGAATCCGACAAAGAGACTACTCCTGAGGGACTTCGACTGAGCAAGTATTTGTTAGAGAAAGCAGGATTACATCGTTTTAATCGTAAAACTGCTGGTCGGACGTTTCGCGTACTTGATAACAAGCCCGAATCTATCAGTTTTATCTGGTCGCAATCAAGATCAACACATAAACTGTCGCGAGATGAGGCCATAGAGGTCGCTAATCGTAAAATTGCAAAAGTGCGTGATCAAAAAGAGCTTCAAATTTTAAAATCTGAGCATGCTAGGTTAATGGAATTACCCGAAGATGAAATTCTGGCCAGAGTTTATGTGACAACCGCCCAACCCAAAATGAATATAATCATTCAAGGTAAGCGTATGCCGGTCACGACTGCTCATTTACCTTTATTCTATCCAGCTGATAGCGATGAACAACTACCTATCATCATCCCATTAGCAGAACAATGGGAAGACAGACCACGTATCAGGCGTAGTGATGCTACGTTATGTGAAACGGCTTACTGCCCATTATTAAATATCTATCGTTATCTACCCGAGGATAAGCTTAGGAAAAAGAAAAAATGACAGGGACTCTTCAAACTTTTACATGGCTTACAGCAGTAATTGTTACCGGGATTTGTTTCTCTAACCTAGCTGATACACTAAATCAACCCAGTCCTAAGGAATTTTTACTAATTTCTAACGGCTGTATTGCTGAGCAGAATCTTCGTCATGGTAAGTGTCCGAAATTATTACTATTTGGCGTAGATGCTTCTTTATATCTCTACAATCCTAGCTATAAGGCCATAATCAGTGAATCTCCTAATGACTTTTCAAATATTGTTCAAATGAGAGAGCATATGGTGCAAGAGACTCATAAATTTGCTGAACAAAAAGGCATTATGTTGTCTGACAGTTATACTTCTCACTGGCCTAAGCCCTAATTAAAAACGTAACATGGAGGTTCATTTTGCTAGAAAGCAATGTCATTAAACTGGCAAAAGCTAGACTTGAGGCTTTAAAAGTACTTGCCGCTGATCACATTGAGTTTCAGGACGTATTCAGTTTATACAGTGAAATTAAAGGGCTGGTGGACCTTCGATATATGAATCCAACCCACCTTTCTGATGATGCAATCAATGAATTAATATTGATAGACAATCTCGCCAGCCTGACGATGAGAAACGTTAATCCTGCAGCGATAAAAGTCAGAACAGAACAAGGCGCCCGACTTGATGAATATATGACTATGAACGAGCGTGAACTTATCGATCTCATATTTAAACACGGGGGCCGCTTTAACAATCAGGACGCCATCTCTGTTGCAATTCACCGTGGACTACTCGACGACGTATTAAGTGAGCGTCTCGCTTACGAACAAGTAGCCAAAAGAGAAGTTGAGGCGAGCATGAGTGTACTTCATGATTGAGTTCTTTTTGGTGAAAAACTAACAAAAGCTGTACTAGTTCGGGCTTGATGTGATAGTTATCCGTTTTAGATAAACGTGTCTGTCAGATTAAATTTGAGCTAAATTCTTTTTTACCCAAATTAATTCCCTATCGTCCAAGGTTGCCATTGGTGTATGACCATTACATATTTTGGGTGTCCGGATTTAGTGCATGATTTTACTCTGCATTAGAATGAGGCAAGCAAAAATACCATCGGATTATCTGGTTATGGCTTCGACCTACTGCTTATGCGCACTCCCTTTGCCGATTCCAGCAAGAACCCCACAAGCCCCAACTTCCCGGCCATCGCTACAACCCGCTCTCAGCGAGACAAGTTGTTTCTCAAGCTCTTGCAGAGCAGTTATTTGCGACCGCACATGAGAAATGTGGTCATCAAGCAAGGTGTTGATAGCAGCACAAGGCTGACGAGGGTCGTCCTGATAGCGCTGTAGTTCGCGAATCTCAGCCAGTGACAGATCGAGGATTCTACAGCGACAGATGAAGGCCAGCCGCTCACCATGCTTCTCGGTATAGGTGCGGTAACCGTTTTCCTGCCGATCAGGCGGAGGCAACAGGCCCTGCTGTTCATAGAAGCGGATCGTCTGGGTATTGATCCCGACTGACCGAGCCAACTGTCCAATGCGCATCAGACTCCTCCTCAACGGATTCTTTCCGTTTTATTGACCTTATAGTTACTATATGGTTTTAAATGATAACCCAATAATGTTCAAGCGGAATCGTATTATGAGCAAGACCTGCACAAATGCCTGTGGCTGTGATGCAACTTCCAAAGCAGATACCGATAGGTGGATCTCCTTCGAAGCATCGGGGAGATGGGTCAGCGTTTATGCCGTACCGAAGATGGACTGTCCTTCAGAAGAACGAATGATTCGCCTGGCCCTGAATGGCTTTGATGAGATTCGGGCGCTGTCTTTCGACCTGTCGAATCGCCAGTTGAAGATCATGCATGATGGAGAGGCTGCTCCTTTCACTGCGAAACTGACGACCCTGGGGCTGGGAGCTTCGTTTCAGGAAACCGTCACTGCCGATCCGGAGAACATCAAGGCCGACGAATCCTTCGCAGCCTCTGCTACCAAAGAGTCAGTCATGCTGACGTGGTTGCTCGGCATCAATGCAGTCCTGTTCGTGGTTGAAATGGCAGCCGGTCTGATCGCCCAGTCCACCGGCCTGGTTGGTGAGTCCCTCGACAATTTTGCCGATGCGGCAGTCTACGGGCTCGCCCTTTATGCCGTTGGGCATAGCGTGAAAATGCAGGTACGCGCCGCGCATCTTGCGGGGGTGCTCCAGTTGATTCTGGCTGTTGGCGTGCTCG
>NZ_JBSXOF010000003.1:0-15504 GCF_056859315.1 Methylophaga sp. F-2 | reverse complement strand
TTCTTCTGGTGCGTTATCAATATCCGCGTAATCTTTGAATTCACCACCACTTAATTCACCCAACACTTTGGTGATCGCCGCTGTCAGCGTAGTTTTACCATGGTCAACGTGACCTATGGTGCCCACGTTGACGTGGGGTTTTGTACGTTCAAATTTTGACTTGGACATTCTCGTCTACCTCGTTTAACTTACGTTATTTAGTTTTGTTAATGATCGCTTCTGCAACATTGTTTGGTATCTCACTGTACTTGGCGAACTCCATTGAGTAAGTTGCTCGACCTTGAGTAGCAGAACGCAAATCAGTTGCGTAACCAAACATTTCTGCAAGAGGCACTTCAGCCTTAATAATTTTTCCACTAGGTGCATCGTCCATACCACTGACCATGCCGCGACGGCGATTCAAATCACCCATCACATCACCCATATATTCTTCAGGTGTTACCACCTCGATATTCATTACAGGTTCCAATAAAACGGGTGACGCTTCTAGCGCACCGTTTCTAAATGCCATTGAGCCTGCAACTTTAAAAGCCATTTCGCTGGAATCAACATCATGGTATGAACCGTCAAACAAGGTTACCTTGACATCTTCCACAGGGTAGCCGGCTATTACACCATTTTTCATCTGCTCTTGTATACCCTTATCTACAGATGAAATATATTCTTTTGGTACCGTACCGCCGACAACCGCATTTTCAAAGGCATAGCCAGCACCCTGCTCTTGCGGTTCAATTTTGATCCAGACGTGTCCATACTGGCCTTTACCACCACTTTGGCGCACAAATTTACCTTCTGCATCAACAGTTTTACGGATTGTTTCACGGTAAGCAACTTGAGGCGCACCAACATTTGCACTGACACTAAACTCACGTTTTAAGCGGTCAATAATGATGTCGAGGTGCAACTCCCCCATACCAGCGATAATTGTTTGTGCAGATTCTTCATCTGTACTCACTCTAAAAGAAGGATCTTCCTTAGCCAACTTACCTAGGGCAATGCTCATTTTCTCTTGATCTGCTTGAGTTTTTGGTTCAATTGCCACAGAGATAACGGGTTCAGGGAACTCCATTCTTTCTAATGTGATTTTATGATCTAAATCACATAGTGTTTCACCAGTAATGGTGTCCTTCAAACCTATTGCGGCAGCAATATCCCCTGCTCTGACTTCAGAGATTTCTTCACGACTATTTGCATGCATTTGTACCAAACGACCAATACGTTCTTTTTTTCCTTTAACAGGATTAAAAACGGCATCGCCTGACTTTAAAACGCCTGAATAAACTCGGAAGAAAGTTAATGTACCAACAAACGAATCAGAAGCTATTTTGAAAGCAAGTGCTGCAAATGGTTGTGAATCATTAGCTTCTCGGGTTTCGTAAACATCGTTATCAACATCAACGAGACCTTTAATAGCCGGCACATCATTAGGCGCAGGCATATACTCGACTACGGCATCCAGAACGGCTTGAACACCTTTATTTTTAAACGCTGAACCACAAAATGCAGGCACGATTTCATTGGCTAGAGTTTGATTACGAATACCTTGTTTGATTTCATCTGGCGTTAATTCACCCACTTCCAGATACTGGTTCATCAGTTCTTCGCTTGATTCTGCAGCAGATTCGACTAATGCTTCGTGATATTTCTGACACTCAGCCAGCATCGATTCAGGAATATCACGTAGTTCATAGGTGACACCAAGATCGGCTTCATTCCAATAGATCGCTTTCATGCGAACCAGATCTACCACTCCTTCAAACTCATCTTCCGACCCGATAGGTAATTGCATAGCTACAGGTTTTGCACCAAGACGATTTTTGATTTGCTCTAGGACGCGTAGAAAATTGGCACCTTGGCGATCCATTTTATTAATGAATGCAAGACGGGGAACATGATATTTATTGGCTTGGCGCCAAACAGTTTCTGATTGAGGTTCGACACCGCCGACTGCACAGAAAACAGCTACTGCACCGTCTAGTACTCGTAAAGACCTTTCTACTTCAATAGTAAAGTCTACGTGACCGGGTGTATCGATGATGTTGATACGATGTTGTTCAAATTGTTGATCCATGCCAGACCAGAAGCATGTTGTAGCAGCTGAGGTAATTGTAATACCGCGTTCCTGCTCTTGCTCCATCCAGTCCATAACAGCAGCGCCATTGTGTACTTCACCAATTTTATGTGAGATGCCCGTATAGAACAAAACACGCTCTGTTGTCGTGGTTTTACCCGCGTCAATATGAGCCATGATGCCTATATTTCGGTATCTATTAATAGGTGTACTACGTGCCACTATTAGCTACTCTTAAATCAACAATGTTAAAGAACAAACCGTCACCAGAACTATGCTGGTGACGGAGAATAATAATTTTAGAAACGGAAGTGCGAGAACGCCTTGTTCGCTTCTGCCATACGGTGTGTATCTTCTTTTTTCTTAACTGCAGTGCCTTTGTTCTCGTAGGCATCAGCAATTTCACCAGCTAAGCGCATACCCATTGATTTTTCACCACGTTTACGTGATGCTTCAACCAACCAACGCATCGCTAATGCTACACGGCGCTCTGGACGAACTTCTACTGGCACCTGATAAGTAGCACCACCGACACGGCGAGATTTCACTTCAACCATCGGACTGATATTTTCAATGGCTTTTTGAAAGATTTCTAAGCCGTTAGCAGATTTACTTTCAGAAACAGTATCTAATGCACCGTAAGTAATTTTTTCAGCAACAGACTTTTTACCATCTTTCATGATGACGTTGATGAACTTCGCTAAACCGATGTTTTGAAACTTCGGATCAGGCAGTACTTCACGTTTAGCAACAACCCTTCTTCTTGGCATTTGTCTTTCCTAATACTTTATACGTTTAACGCTTAAGTTTTGTAACTTAGCCCTTCGGACGCTTAGCGCCATATTTAGAACGGCCTTGGCGACGAGCTGATACACCAGAGGTGTCTAGAGCGCCACGAACAGTGTGATAACGAACACCAGGTAAGTCTTTAACACGACCGCCACGAATCAGAACAACACTATGTTCTTGCAGGTTATGGCCTTCACCACCGATGTAAGAAGTCACTTCAAAACCATTAGTCAAACGAACACGGGCTACTTTACGCATCGCTGAGTTAGGTTTTTTTGGTGTAGTTGTGTAAACACGAGTACATACACCACGGCGTTGCGGACATGCTTGCAATGCCGGTACGTTATTCTTTTTCTTTTGTTTCAATCTTGGCTTACGAACCAACTGATTAATTGTTGCCATTAGTACAACCTTAACAAATATCTATCGATGGTATCCTGCGATACTATTATTCTCGCATTACCATCCATTAAAAAGCGGGCACTCGATTCCTGAGTGCCCGACAAAGAAGACGAATTTTATAACGTAAGATGCCTTACGTCAACAACTTTATGAAACCTCTTTGATTTCTTCGTCTTTATCTTCAGTTACTGCTGATGATTTAGTCACCGGTGACTCACCTAATGCTTCCTGACGACGACGCTGGCGCTCTTTATGATACGCAAGACCAGTACCGGCAGGAATCAGACGACCAACAATAACGTTCTCTTTCAAGCCACGTAAGTTATCACTCTTACCTGTCACAGCGGCATCCGTCAGCACGCGTGTAGTTTCCTGGAACGATGCTGCTGAAATGAATGACTCCGTTGCCAGTGAGGCTTTTGTAATACCTAACAGCAGCGGTGTAAACGTACATTCAACTTTCTCTTTAGCACGCAGTTCATCATTAGCATCAAGTACGCGATCGTATTCAACTTGCTCGCCTTTCAGGAATTTACTATCACCGACGGCATCAATTTCAACTTTACGCAGCATCTGACGCACAATCACTTCAATATGCTTATCGTTAATTTTAACGCCTTGTAGACGGTAAACTTCCTGTACCTCGCTCACCATATAGTTAGCTAATGCCAAGACACCTTTCAAGCGCAAGATATCATGTGGGTCTTCTGGCCCATCCACTAACATCTCACCTTTCTCAATGTGTTCACCTTCAAACACAGAGATATGACGCCATTTTGGAATTAACTCTTCATACGGTTCGCCTTCTTTAGGCGTGATGATCAGACGTTGTTTACCTTTTGTTTCTTTACCAAAGCTGACCGTACCGCTGATTTCTGCCATCAAAGCAGGATCTTTTGGTTTACGTGCTTCGAACAGGTCAGCAACACGTGGCAGACCACCCGTAATATCACGAGTTTTACTACTTTCCTGAGGAATACGTGCAACGATGTCACCGATTTCAACTTCTTGTCCATCACTAACGCGAACAATCGCACCACCTGGCAGGAAGTACATTGCAGGAATATCTGTCCCTGGAATAAATACATCGCTACCATTTGCATCTGTCAGGCGAACCATAGGACGCATGTCTTTTGCTGAACTGCTACGTTGTTTAGGTTCACGAACAATGAAGCTCGTCAGACCTGTGACTTCGTCGACAGTTTTATCAACAGTCACACCTTCAACCAGATCACTTAGCTGAACAACACCCGCCACCTCAGTTACAACAGGATGCGTATGCGGATCCCAGTTAGCCACGATTTGACCTGCATCTACAGCTTCATTGTCAGCTACTGTCATTTCAGCACCATAAGGGATCTTATAGCGCTCACGCTCACGACCATTTTCATCAATCAGGTGTAATTCACCTGAACGTGATACGGCAATAAACTTACCGGCAGAGTTTTGAACATATTTAATGTTGTGATAACGGATATTACCTTTGTATTTTAAGGCAACAGAGTTATCAGCAGCTGTTCTTGATGCCGCACCACCGATGTGGAAGGTACGCATCGTTAACTGTGTACCAGGTTCACCGATTGACTGAGCAGCGATAACACCTACCGCTTCACCAACGTTGATTTGATGGCCACGACCTAAGTCACGTCCATAACACGATGCACAGACACCATAGCGAGATTCACAAGTAATCGCACTACGTACCATAACTTCGTCAATACCTTCGCTTTCAAGTTTATTGACCGCTGCTTCATCAATCATTTCACCAGCAGCGAGTACAAGACGCTCACCATCAGATGATTTCAGGTCTTGTGCTACAACACGTCCAAGTACACGTTCACCAAGTGGTTCAACAACATCACCACCCTCAATGATAGGTGACATGTTTAAACCTAATGTTGTGCCGCAATCTTCTTCAACAACAACCAAGTCTTGAGAAACATCGACCAAACGACGTGTCAAATAACCTGAGTTTGCTGTTTTCAATGCTGTATCGGCCAAACCTTTACGAGCACCGTGAGTCGAAATAAAGTACTGCAAAACGTCCAGACCTTCACGGAAGTTCGCCGTGATAGGTGTCTCGATGATTGAACCATCTGGTTTAGCCATCAGACCACGCATACCAGCAAGCTGACGAATCTGCGCTGCAGAACCACGAGCACCAGAATCAGCCATCATATAAATGGAGTTCATTGAGACTTGTTCAACTGAATTACCTTCGGCATCGGTAACTGTATCTTTACCAATACCGTCCATCATCGCTTTTGCAACTTGGTCATTAGTGCGTGACCAGATATCGATAATCTTGTTGTAACGTTCACCATCAGTTACTAAACCAGAGGCATATTGAGATGCAATTTCTTCAACTTCTGCTTCAGCCTTCGCAAGGATTGATGCTTTTTCGACAGGGATAACCATATCGTCTGCACCAACAGATGCACCAGACTGTGTTGCCTGAGTGAAGCCAAGGTACATCAACTGATCAGCAAAGATAACAGTATCTTTAAGACCTAAACGACGGTAGCAAGTATTAATAAGATCACCAATCGCTTTTTTCGTCATCGCACGATCAACAACTGAGAACGGCAGACCTTTTGGCACGATGCTGAATAGAATCGCACGACCGACTGTTGTTTCTACACGAATGCGACGAGTTTGCTCAGGTTCAGGCAAAGTAATATCAGTTTCTTCCAGACGAACCATTACTTTCGCATGCAGCGAAACTACTCTGTTATCGTAAGCACGACGCAATTCTGAAAGGTCCGCAAAAACACTGCCTTCACCTTTCTCGTTCACACGGTCGCGAGTCATATAATAAAGACCCAATACCACGTCCTGAGATGGAATGATGACTGGCTCACCGTTAGCTGGAGACAGAATATTGTTGGTAGCCATCATTAGTGAACGTGCTTCTAACTGTGCTTCTAACGATAATGGCACGTGAACCGCCATTTGGTCACCGTCAAAGTCAGCATTGAACGCACTACAAACTAATGGGTGAAGCTGAATCGCCTTACCTTCAATAAGTAATGGTTCAAACGCTTGAATACCTAATCTATGCAAGGTCGGTGCACGGTTAAGCATGACTGGATGTTCACGAATTACATCTTCCAGGATATCCCAAACTTCAGGTCCTTCGCGTTCTACCATTTTCTTAGCAGCTTTGATCGTTGTCGCCAGACCTGCACGTTCAAGCTTGCCGTAAATAAATGGTTTGAATAATTCCAATGCCATTTTCTTAGGCAGACCACACTGATGTAATTTCAGATATGGGCCAACCACGATAACTGAACGGCCTGAATAGTCAACACGCTTGCCTAACAAGTTCTGACGGAAACGACCCTGCTTACCTTTAATCATGTCTGCCAGAGATTTCAATGGCATGCGGTTTGTGCCTGTGATAGCACGTCCACGGCGACCGTTATCTAGTAATGCGTCTACTGACTCTTGCAGCATACGTTTTTCATTACGAACGATAATGTCAGGTGCGTTCAAATCTAATAAACGTTTCAGACGATTATTACGGTTGATGACACGACGATATAAATCATTTAGATCCGATGTCGCAAATCGACCACCATCAAGAGGAACTAGAGGACGCAGATCAGGTGGTAGTACTGGAAGCACTTCCATCACCATCCATTCTGGTTTGTTACCCGACTCATGAAATGCTTCCATCAGTTTCAGGCGTTTGCTCAGTTTTTTGATTTTTGTTTCTGAGTTAGTGCCATCAATTTCTTCACGGATAGTTTCAATTTCTTTGGCGACGTTAATGTTGCGCAATAACTGCTGTACAGCTTCCGCACCCATACGCGCATCAAATTCATCACCGTATTCTTCAACTGCCTGCAGGAAGGTCTCATCAGACAGCAATTGACCTTTTTCTAGAGGCGTCATACCAGGATCGACGACGATGAACGCTTCGAAATACAATACACGTTCAATATCACGCAGTGTCATATCCAAAAATAATGAAATACGTGATGGTAATGATTTCAGGAACCAGATATGTGCAACCGGGCTAGCTAACTCAATGTGGCCCATGCGCTCACGACGTACTTTGGCGACAGTCACCTCAACGCCACATTTTTCACAAATAACACCACGGTGTTTTAAACGTTTGTATTTACCGCATAAGCATTCGTAGTCTTTTACTGGACCAAAAATTTTGCAGCAAAACAAACCTTCACGTTCCGGTTTAAAAGTACGGTAGTTGATGGTTTCTGGTTTTTTGACTTCGCCAAATGACCATGACCTCACCATTTTAGGTGAGGCAAGGCCGATGCGAATGGCGTCAAATTCTTCTGGCTGAGTTTGTTGCTTTAACAAATTAAGCAAGTCTTTCATCTTTCATTCTCCGCTGCCGTTAGACGGCTAATATCTTGATTATCTGTAACAACCCGGTATGTCTTATTCATCGACCAAGTCGACATCGATACCAAGTGAGCGAATCTCACGGGTTAATACTTTGAATGACTCAGGCATACCTGCGTCCATTCGATAATCACCATCAACGATGTTTTTATAAATCTTAGTACGACCGTTAACATCATCTGACTTCACAGTTAACATTTCTTGCAAGGTGTAAGCAGCACCATAAGCTTGTAGTGCCCAGACCTCCATCTCACCGAAACGTTGACCACCGAACTGTGCTTTACCACCCAGCGGTTGTTGTGTAACCAAGCTGTATGGGCCAGTAGAACGAGCATGCATTTTGTCATCAACCAAGTGATTCAGTTTCAGCATGTGCATGTAACCAATCGTCACTGGACGGTGGAAGAAATCACCTGTTCTACCGTCAATCAGTCTTGCCTGACCACTACGTGGCAGACCAGCCAGTTCCAGCATGTTTTTGATTTCTTCTTCGTCAGCACCATCAAATACGGGTGTTGCCATCGGCACACCACCTTTGAGGTTTTTCGCTAACTCAATAATTTCATCGTCGGTTAATGAGTCAAGATCTTCTTTGGTCCCGCTTGTGTTGTAGACCTTATCCAAGAAACCTCGCAGCTCAGCAATACCTTTTTGCTGTTCTAACATTTCTTCAATACGGTAGCCCAGTCCACGAGCAGCCCAGCCTAAATGCACCTCAAGAATCTGACCGATATTCATACGTGAAGGTACACCCAGTGGGTTCAACACGATGTCTACTGGACGACCATCTTCTGTGTATGGCATATCTTCAACAGGTACGATGTTAGAGATAACACCTTTGTTACCATGACGACCCGCCATTTTATCACCTGGCTGGATACGACGTTTAACAGCTAAGAAGACTTTAACCATACGTTGAACGCCTGGCGCTAAATCATGACCTGAAGTCAATTTCTCTTTCTTCAGTTCAAAAGCATCTTCCATTTCCTGACGGTACTGTTTCAGATGAGCATTAGCATGTTCAAGTTGCGTATTGAGGTCTTCTGACTCCATACGTAAATCAAACCACTTAGCATGCTCCAAACCGTCTAAATATTCTTTAGTCAGTTTAGTACCCGCTTTCAGGTTTGGACCACCTTCAGCAACTTTGCCAACCAAAGCACGTTCCAGACGCTCAAATACGTCTTCAACCATAATACGGTTCTGATCTTTTAAGTCAGCCCAAACTTTCTCAAGTTCCGCTTTCTCAATTTCACGTGTACGTTCATCTTTTTCTACACCATCACGTGTGAAGACTTGAACGTCAATAACCGTACCGTATGTGCCAGATGGAACACGTAAAGACGAATCTTTAACATCAGCCGCTTTTTCACCAAAGATCGCTCTTAACAGTTTTTCTTCTGGTGTTAATTGCGTTTCACCTTTTGGCGTGACTTTACCAACCAAAATGTCGCCAGGTTTGACTTCGGCACCCACATAGACAATGCCAGACTCATCCAGTTTTGCCAGGGCACTTTCACTGACGTTCGGAATATCACTAGTGATTTCTTCCGTACCCAGTTTGGTATCACGCGCTAAGCAGTTCAGTTCCTGAATATGGATAGTTGTGAAGCGATCTTCTTCAACCACGCGCTCAGAAACAAGGATCGAATCCTCGAAGTTATAACCATTCCAAGGCATGAATGCGACCAGGATATTTTGTCCCAGTGCTAACTCACCTTTATCTGTAGATGGACCATCAGCAAGAACATCACCAGCACCTACCACATCACCCGGTTTCACAATAGGGCGTTGGTTAATACAGGTACTTTGGTTAGAACGTGCATATTTAATCAGGTTATAAATATCGACGCCTGATTCTGAACCTTCAGTTTCATCATCATTAACACGGATAACGATACGGCTGGCATCAACTGAATCCACCATACCACCACGTTTTGCCGTGACCATCACGCCTGAGTCTTGTGCTACAACACGTTCGATACCTGTACCGACTAATGGCTTATCTGCACGTAATGTAGGAACAGCCTGACGTTGCATGTTCGAGCCCATCAAAGCACGGTTCGCGTCATCATGCTCAAGGAATGGAATCAACGAAGCAGCGACAGATACTACCTGACGAGGCGATACGTCCATCAACTGTACTTGTTCAGATGGCGTCAGTGATGACTCATTGCGGTAACGACAGTGAACCATATTCTCTGCAATTGAATTATCTTCATTCAGTGCAATGGTTGCCTGAGCGATTTTATATTCGCCTTCATCAATAGCTGATAGGTAAACAATTTCATCGGTCGCTTTACCATCAATCACTTTACGGTATGGCGTTTCAATGAAGCCATATTCGTTAGTACGCGCATAGGTAGCAAGCGAGTTGATCAAACCGATATTTGGACCCTCAGGTGTCTCGATTGGACATACACGACCGTAATGTGTCGGATGTACGTCACGCACCTCAAACCCAGCTCGTTCACGAGTCAGACCACCTGGGCCCAAAGCAGATACACGGCGTTTGTGAGTCACTTCAGATAATGGATTGTTTTGATCCATAAACTGTGAAAGCTGGCTTGAGCCAAAGAACTCTTTAATTGCTGCAGCAACAGGTTTTGCATTAATCAGTTGTTGTGGCATTAAGCCTTCTGACTCAGCAATACTCAAGCGTTCACGGACAGCACGCTCAACCCGAACCAGGCCAACACGGAATTGGTTTTCAGCCATCTCACCTACGCTACGTACACGACGGTTGCCTAAGTGATCGATATCATCTACCACACCATTACCGTTACGGATCGCGATTAACTCTTTCAAGACATCCAGGATGTCTTCTTTTGACAGCGTACCTTCACCTTCCATCTCTTCACGACCAAGGCGACGGTTGAACTTCATGCGACCGACGTTAGAAAGATCATAGCGATCCAGTGTGAAGAATAGGCTGGTGAATAAATTCTCAGCAGCGTCTTCTGTAGGTGGTTCACCAGGACGCATCATGCGGTAGATTTCAACTTTCGCTTCTAATGGCGAGCGTGTTTCATCCAGACGCATAGTATCTGACATAAACGGACCATCATCGAGGTCGTTTGCGTAGATAGTTTCGATTTCATTGATATCAAAACGAGCGAAAGCTTCTAACAGATCTTCAGTGATTTCATCATTGGCAGAAGCAAGTAATTCACCCGTTTCAGGATCAATCATATCTTTGGCAATCACTTTACCAACAAGATAAGACGAAGGAACCGTTAGTGAAGAAATATCTGACTTCTCCATACGACGAATATGACGTCCAGTAATTTGACGCTCAGCTTCGACAATAACTTCACCATCAGTATCAACAATTTCGAAAGGCACTGATTGGCCCCTCAAACGTTGTGGTTCGAGTTTCATTTCGAAGTTATCGCCTTTTCTGACGAAACTATCTGTACTGAAGAAAATCTCCAGAATTTCCTGGTTGTTATATCCCAGGGCTCTTAATAGAACGGTCGCGGGCAATTTACGGCGACGGTCAATACGCACGAAAACAGCATCTTTAGGATCAAACTCGAAGTCGAGCCATGAACCACGATAAGGAATAACGCGTGCGTTAAATAAGATTTTACCGGAAGAGTGTGTTTTACCACGATCGCTGTCGAAGAACACACCAGGTGAACGGTGTAGTTGCGACACGATAACGCGCTCTGTACCGTTAATGACAAAATTACCTTTTTCTGTCATTAACGGGATCTCTCCCATATAGACTTCCTGCTCTTTAATGTCTTTGACGACTTTTGATTTTGCAGGGGCATCTTTGTCATAAATGACAAGACGCATTTTTACTCTCAAAGGTGCGGCATAGGTTACACCGCGCAATTGACATTCTTTGACGTCAAAAGATGGAGTGCCTAAACGATAGCTGACATATTGTAGCTCTGCCATGCCTGTATGGCTCTTGATAGGGAACACAGATTCAAAAGCGGCATGTAACCCTTTTGCTCCGCGCTCATCTGCAGCGACGCCCATCTGCAGGAAATCCTGATAGGAATTCACCTGGGTAGCTAGAAGGTTTGGAACTTTCAAGACACTTGGACGCTTGCCAAAATCTTTACGAATCCGTTTTTTCTCGGTAAACGTATAGGCCATTTATTACACCTCGAAGAACGTCCTGAGTTCACACTTGTGGACTTCAGGAAAGATTGTTTTCTTAATGGTCAGTAATATGCACTGACCAGCAACGGAAAAAGGCCGGTGACCAAAGTCACCAGCCATTTTCTTTTTCGCAGTGGTCAGATGACCATTGCGATATATGAGACGCTTACTTAAGTTCAGCAGTCGCACCAGCTTCAGTAAGTTGTTTAACAACGTCTTCAGCTTCAGCTTTTTCAACGCCTTCTTTAACTGTAGCAGGTACGCCTTCAACCATGTCTTTAGCTTCTTTCAAGCCAAGACCTGTAATGCCACGAATAACTTTGATTACAGCAACTTTATTGTCACCGAAGCTAGTCATTACAACGTTGAATTCGCTTTGCTCTTCAGCAGCCGCAGCAGCTGGAGCAGCAGCAACAGCCGCAACTGGAGCAGCAGCAGTTACACCAAATTTTTCTTCCATTGCTTCGATCAGATCAACGATCTCTACAACTGTCATATTGGAAATCGCTTCCAAAATATCGTCTTTAGATACAGCCATGATAATTTTCCTATTTCAAGCTTACAGAATTTATTAACTTGCCCAATCCAATAGTGGATTAAGCTGCGTCTTTCGCATCGCGAACAGCCGCGAACGTACGAACCATCTTGCTGGTAGGTGCTTGCAAAGTACGAACAAATTTCTCGATAGGGGCTTTGATGGTGCCCATGAACATGCTGATAGCTTGTTCTTTGGTTGGCATCTTCGCCAGTCTTTCAAGTTCGCTGGCAGGGAATAATTTTCCACCCAGAGAAACCATTTTGACTTCGAGTTGTTTTTTATCTTTCGCAAAATCACCCATGACCCGTGCTACTGCACCTGGATCTTCCATAGAGAAGCCAAGAATCAGAGGACCTGTCATTCCTTCCTGCATGCAGGCGAAATCAGTACCTTCTACAGCACGGCGAGCTAATGTGTTACGAACTACACGCAAGTAAACATTTTGTTTACGAGCTGCAACACGTAGCTCGGTCATTTCAGAAACTGTCAATCCACGATATTCTGCAGCAATTGCAGAATAAGCATTGGCAGCAACTTCAGCGACCTCAGCAACGACGGCCTTTTTACCTTCAAGATTTAAAGCCACCTAAGACCTCCTTAGGTTCATTCATGTTCATGAATGAATAGTTGCTAAAAAAGAGAGTGATAACACTCCCACCTTTACGGTATTCAACGTCAGAGATTCTGCAGCTGAACCCGTCTGCGCAGGCTCGCTCATAGTTAATGAGCCAATTAAAATTTCTTACCTGCGGTCTTAGACGACTCAGCCATAAGGCTGAGCGGTCCAAATTTTTAATCTATCCTAAGAAAGATTTGTCTACAGTGACACCAGCACCCATTGTGCTAGAGACACTGATACGTTTGATATAAACACCTTTTGCTGAGCTTGGTTTAAGCTTATTCAGGTCATCAATCAACGCTTGTAAGTTTTGACGTAATGCGTCTGTATCAAAGCTCGCATTACCAATTGGGCAATGGATGATACCAGCTTTATCAGTACGGTAACGAACCTGACCCGCTTTTGCATTTTTTACTGCTTCAGCAACATTCGGTGTCACAGTACCCACTTTAGGGTTAGGCATCAGACCACGTGGACCTAAAACCTGACCAAGTGTACCAACGATACGCATAGCATCAGGTGATGCAATAACGACATCAAAATCCATATTGCCTTTTTTGATGTCTTCAGCCAGATCTTCAAAACCAACGATATCAGCACCGGCTTCTTTTGCTGCATCTGCATTCGCGCCTTGTGCAAACACTGCAACGCGAACCGTTTTACCAGTACCGTTAGGTAAGACTGTTGAACTACGTACAACCTGGTCAGATTTACGTGGGTCAACACCTAAGTTAATTGAAACATCGATTGATTCAACAAATTTTGCTGAAGCGTTTTCTTTGACGAATGTTAAAGCATCATCAATTGAGAATACTTTGCCATTTTTTAATTTTTCGCGGATAGCGCGAGTTCTTTTACCTAAAGCAGCCATTACTCAACACCCTCCGTGTTCAGACCCATGCTACGTGCAGTACCTGCAATTGTTCTTACAGCAGCGTCTAAGTCAGCAGCTGACAAGTCAGGCATTTTAGTATTTGCAATTTCTTCTAATTGAGCGCGAGTCACTGTACCGACTTTGTCAGTATTTGGACGGCTGCTGCCGCTTTTCAAACCAGCTGCTTTTTTCAACAGAACTGAAGCAGGAGGTGTTTTAGTGATAAAAGTAAAACTTTTATCATTATAAACAGTGATCACGACCGGGATTGGCAGGCCGTTTTCCAGATTTTGTGTTTGCGCGTTGAAGGCTTTACAGAACTCCATGATGTTCACGCCTTTCTGACCTAACGCTGGACCAACTGGTGGGCTTGGATTCGCTCCGCCTGCTGGCACTTGTAGCTTGATGTAAGCTTCAATTTTCTTTGCCATGATTTCTCCTTATGGGTACAAACGCTTTTCAGCTCCCCGCTAAATATAGTCAACGCAATTAGGGTTGACCTTTGTCGAACTTAGCCTTTAGCTACCTGGCTAAATTCTAATTCCACTGGTGTTGAACGTCCGAAAATAACCACCTCAACACGCAATTTACTTTTCTCGTAATTCACTTCTTCAACAACGCCTGTAAAGTCGTTGAATGGGCCATCAGTAACACGAACCACTTCACCGGGTTCAAACAAGACTTTAGGTCTTGGACTTTCAGCACCATCTTGAACGCGTTGTAAGATTTGATTAGCTTCTGCTTCACTAATTGGCGCCGGCCTGTCGCCTGTGCCACCAATAAAGCGAAGTACACGTGGTAGATCATTCACCACATGCCATGTTTCGTCATCCATTTCCATGTTGACGAGAACATAACCAGGGAAGAATTTACGTTCACTCTTCCGCTTTTGACCTTCTTTCATCTCAACGACTTCTTCAGTCGGAACGAGGATTTCACCGAACTTATCTTGCAGCTCAAGGCGATTAATACGCTCTTCAAGAGATCGTTTTACTTGTGCTTCAAAGCCTGAATAAGCCTGAATTACATACCAACGTTTACTCATTTGAAACCCTGTTTTATAGTGTCAGAGCGCGGACGCCCCAACCTAATAACGAATCAACGCCCCATAGCATCAATGCGACCATCATCACCATTAAGATAACGACCAAAGTCGTTTGGACTGTTTCTTGACGCGTAGGCCATACAACTTTTCTTACTTCAACATTGGTATCTCTAACATAAGATAAAACTGTTGAACCGATAGTTGTTTTTGAAGCGATAAACAATGATACGCCTGCAACTACTAACAAGCCTAACACGCGTAACAATGTTGAATACTCTGCGTATGTATAAAACAAAGTAATCGCAGCCGCCATTAAGACAACTGCGATAATTAGTTTAATATTGTCTGCCATTTTTTCGTTATATCCGCTTTGAGGAAAACATATGATGGCAGGCCAGGAGGGAATCGAACCCCCAACCTACGGTTTTGGAGACCGTCGCTCTGCCAATTGAGCTACTGGCCTATCATATGCTCTCAAAAATTGCTGAGTGCCTATGCACTCAGCATCGTGGCATCCTTATACTATTCGACTATTTTACTAACGACACCGGCACCAACAGTGCGGCCGCCTTCACGAATAGCAAAACGTAACCCTTCTTCCATCGCAATCGGTGCAATCAAAGTTACGTCCATCTTAACGTTATCACCAGGCATAACCATTTCTACACCTGAT
>NZ_JBSXOF010000002.1:2500-5388 GCF_056859315.1 Methylophaga sp. F-2 | reverse complement strand
ATAAAAAAGGCCAACCTCTTTCGAGATTGGCCTTTTCTATTATATTAAAGCCTGGCAGTGACCTACTTTCACATGGGAACTCCCACACTATCATCGGCGCTAAGTCGTTTCACTTCTGAGTTCGGGATGGGATCAGGTGGTGCCAACTCGCTATGGCCGCCAGGCATAACTGGCATAGTCAGTTCAATACTGACTCTCGGAAATCGGTAACAAGTTTTTGTTGTAAAGTGTCTCGCAACACCCCAAGTTCCCTTGGGGTTATATGGTCAAGCCTCACGGGCAATTAGTACTGGTTAGCTCCATACATTACTGCACTTCCACACCCAGCCTATCAACGTGGTAGTCTTCCACGGCCCTTCAGGGGATTAAATCCCAGTGAGAACTTATCTTGAGGGGGGCTTCCCGCTTAGATGCTTTCAGCGGTTATCCCGTCCGTACATAGCTACCGGGCAATGCTGTTGGCACAACAACCCGAACACCAGGGGTACGTCCACTCCGGTCCTCTCGTACTAGGAGCAGCTCCTCTCAATTCTCAAACGCCCACGGCAGATAGGGACCGAACTGTCTCACGACGTTCTAAACCCAGCTCGCGTACCACTTTAAATGGCGAACAGCCATACCCTTGGGACCGGCTACAGCCCCAGGATGTGATGAGCCGACATCGAGGTGCCAAACACCGCCGTCGATGTGAACTCTTGGGCGGTATCAGCCTGTTATCCCCGGAGTACCTTTTATCCGTTGAGCGATGGCCCTTCCATTCAGAACCACCGGATCACTATGACCTACTTTCGTACCTGCTCGACGTGTCTGTCTCGCAGTCAAGCACACTTTTGCCATTGCACTAACCGCATGATGTCCGACCATGCTTAGTGTACCTTCGTGCTCCTCCGTTACAATTTGGGAGGAGACCGCCCCAGTCAAACTACCCACCATACACTGTCCCTCGCCCAGATAATGGGCGTAGGTTAGAACTCCAAACATACCAGGGTGGTATTTCAAGGACGACTCCACGATAACTAGCGTCATCGCTTCTACGTCTCCCACCTATCCTACACAAGTAGGTTCAAAGTTCAGTGCAAAGCTGTAGTAAAGGTTCACGGGGTCTTTCCGTCTAGCCGCGGGTATACGGCATCTTAACCGCAATTTCAATTTCACTGAGTCTCTGGTGGAGACAGTGTGGCCATCGTTACGCCATTCGTGCAGGTCGGAACTTACCCGACAAGGAATTTCGCTACCTTAGGACCGTTATAGTTACGGCCGCCGTTTACTGGGGCTTCGATCAAATGCTTCGCCTAAACTAACATCATCAATTAACCTTCCAGCACCGGGCAGGCGTCACACCCTATACGTCCTCTTTCGAGTTTGCAGAGTGCTGTGTTTTTAATAAACAGTCGCAGCCACCTGGTCATTGCAACCCCCTTCAGCTCCGTGAGCAAGTCACTTCACCTAACAGGGGCACACCTTCTCCCGAAGTTACGGTGCTATTTTGCCTAGTTCCTTCACCAGAGTTCTCTCAAGCGCCTTAGAATTCTCATCCCATCCACCTGTGTCGGTTTGGGGTACGGTTTGTTATTACCTGAAGCTTAGAGACTTTTCCTGGAAGCAGGGTATCAATCACTTCGCGCCTAATGGCACTCGTCGTCCTGTCTCAGCTTAGCCAAACGGATTTTCCTATTCAGCACGCCTACGCAGTTAAACCAACATATCCAACAGTTGGCTGACCTAACCTTCTCCGTCATCCCATCGCAGTAATAACAAGTACAGGAATATTAACCTGTTTCCCATCGACTACGCATTTCTGCCTCGCCTTAGGGGCCGACTCACCCTGCTCCGATTAACGTTGAGCAGGAAACCTTGGATTTTCGGCGAGGGGGCCTCTCACCCCCTTTATCGTTACTCATGTCAGCATTCGCACTTGTGATATCTCCAGCATGCTTCTCAACACACCTTCACAGACTTACACAACGCTCCTCTACCATGCGTGTAAACACGCATCCATAGCTTCGGTATATGGCTTAAGCCCCGGTACATCTTCCGCGCAGGCCGACTCGACTAGTGAGCTATTACGCTTTCTTTAAAGGGTGGCTGCTTCTAAGCCAACCTCCTAGCTGTCTGGGCCTTCCCACATCGTTTTCCACTGAGCCATAATTTTGGGACCTTAGCTGATGGTCTGGGTTGTTTCCCTTTTGACGACGGACGTTATCACCCGCCGTCTGTCTCCCGTAATTGCACTTCTCGGTATTCGGAGTTTGCATGGGGTTGGTAAGTCGGGATGACCCCCTAGCCCAAACAGTGCTCTACCCCCGAGAGTGAGATACGAGGCGCTACCTAAATAGCTTTCGAGGAGAACCAGCTATCTCCTGGCTTGATTAGCCTTTCACTCCGATCCACAGTTCATCTCCGCATTTTTCAACATACGTGAGTTCGGACCTCCAGTTAGTGTTACCCAACCTTCATCCTGACCATGGATAGATCGCCAGGTTTCGGGTCTAATCCATGCAACTAGTCGCCCTATTAAGACTCGGTTTCCCTGCGCCTCCCCTATTCGGTTAAGCTCGCTACATAAATTAAGTCGCTGACCCATTATACAAAAGGTACGCAGTCACAGAACAAGTCTGCTCCTACTGCTTGTACGCACACGGTTTCAGGTTCTATTTCACTCCCCTCAACGGGGTTCTTTTCGCCTTTCCCTCACGGTACTGGTTCACTATCGGTCGATAAGGAGTATTTAGCCTTGGAGGATGGTCCCCCCATGTTCAGACAAGGTTTCTCGTGCCCCGCCCTACTTGTCGCAAGCCTAGTACCATTAACGCATTTTCATGTACGGGGCTATCACCCTGTATCGCTAGCCTTTCCAGACTATTCCACTAATACGTTAATTATCACTT
>NZ_JBSXOF010000001.1:0-4354 GCF_056859315.1 Methylophaga sp. F-2 | reverse complement strand
GTTTTGAATCTCCACAGCTCACGACCTGTTTGCGCATCAACGGCTTTCAGGTAACCTTCTAATGTACCGTAGAACACGACGTCAGAAGCGGTTGCTAAGGCACCAGACCAGACTGAGAAACGTTCTGGGTTTGACCATACGATCTTACCTTCACGGGCATCCCAAGCGATGAAGTTACCTAAGTGTGTACCACCTGGTGCGGGGTACATGCTTAATGTTGCACCAACGTATGGTTGACCTGCTACATATTCCACTTCAAATGGTTCATAGTCCATACATACATGGTTGGTTGGCACGTAGAACAGACCTGTGCGTGGAGAATACGCTGAAGGTTGCTCATCTTTAGAACCCAATGCTGCAGGGCATACGCCAGATGTATTCACATCTTCACCGTTACGTGCAGTAGAGTACTTCGCTACACGATCATGTAAACCGGTTTTCAGGTTCACACCGTTTGACCAGTTAACCGCTGGATCATATTTTTCAGCCACTAACAGTTCACCAGTGACGCGGTCCATGGTGTAACCAAAACCGTTACGGTCAAAGTGGACAGCAGTTTTATGCATTTTGCCTTTCACTTTTTGATCAGCAAGTACAACTTCGTTGATACCATCATAATCCCACTCATCATGTGGTGTCATTTGGTAAACCCATTTCGCCATACCGGTGTCTAAGTCACGACCCCATAGAGACATTGACCATTTGTTGTCACCAGGACGTTGAACCGGGTTCCAGGTAGATGGGTTACCTGAACCATAGTAGAACATGTTCAGATCTGGATCGTATGAATACCAACCCCATGTTGTACCACCACCAATTTTCCATTGGTCACCTTGCCAGGTTTTCAAAGATGAATCTTTGCCAACCGGCTTCAGCATAGACGTTGTTTTGTTAGGATCAACTAACATTTCTTCATCAGGACCCGTGCTGTAGGCTTTGTATTTAACGTTACCATCTAAGTCATAGGCTTGAACGTAACCACGTACACCAAACTCACCACCTGAGATACCGACTAACACTTTATCTTTGAATACAAATGCAGCACCCGTGCTTGTTGCACCACGTTTAGCATCATCACGTTTATCAGACCAAACCACTTTGCCGTCTTCAGCATTTAATGCAACAAGTGTTGTATCGGCTTGGTTCAGGAAGATTTTGCCGTCTGCATAGCTTAAACCACGGTTAACCGTGTCACAGCACATAACAGGTACTGTTTCATCGTAGTTTTGTTTTGGCTCATATTTCCATTTGATCGCACCTTCACTGTTTAAGTCCAACGCATAAACGATGTTTGGGAAAGGAGTATGGACATACATAGTGTCACCGATAACCAGAGAGTTACCTTCGTGACCACGTAAAACACCGGTTGAGAAAGACCATGCCATGTTTAAATCTTTAACATTGTCTTTGTTGATTTGAGTTAATTCAGAGTAACGTTGGTTGTTATAGTTACCTGCTGGCATTACCCAGTTATTCGGATCTTTTTGCATTTGCAATAATTCATCAGCAGCAGCCAAGCTTGGCACAGCTAAAGTCATCATTGCGATTGATAAAGTTTTCAGCTTCATTAGAGTGACCTCTATTAATTGTTATTTAACATGACGGCAACACTGGCCGGTCAGGGAGGACTCTATTCGGCTTTTACCTTCTTTTCATTAGGGAATAATCACCCATAGTTTGGGATATATTCCCAAGCATGGCGGAAAGGCTTCCCACACAATATTAATAAGATTCCTGAAAATAATTGAAAATCTAGTATTAACTGCTGACTACACCGTACTTTATGGCTAAGCGAACCATTTCTGCCGATGAATTAAAACCCAATTTATGTTTTAACATGGTCTGGTAATTAGCAATAGTTTTCGCTTCCAGACTTAACTGGGAGGCAACCTGTGAAATGGTCAGTCCTTCAGCCAACAGCCTGAATATTTCAAATTCACGAGTACTCAATCTTTGGGTAGGGTCATCGGAGCCAGACACACTTTGCATAGCAATTTTCTGTGCCATTTCAGCACTTAAAAAGTTTTTGCCATTCATTACCTGATGAATAGCCGTCACCAGATCTTGACTATCACCTGATTTGATAACGTAACCTTTTGCTCCAGCACTCATTGCTTGCATCGCTAATGTCACATTTTCATGCATTGAAAAGACAATAATACGAGCATTTCGAAACTTACCACAGATCCTTCTTACTGCTTCCAAACCGCCAATACCTGGCATCGACATATCAGTGATAAGGATGTCGGGTAATAATTCTGTGTATGCCTGATAGGCTTTTTCCCCGCTTGGAATTTCTTTCACAACCTGAAACTCATCGTAACTGTTCAGCATACTCGCTAGACCTGATCGTACAATCTCATGATCATCAGCCAATAGAATCTTAATTTTTGCCATCGATCTCTCCGATACCACACGGCAGCTTCACTGTAATTTTCATGCCTTGTCCTGGCTGACTTTCAATGTGAATGTGACCTGATACTGTCTCTACCCGTTCTCGCATACCTAATAATCCATAGCCTTTTTTTATCAAGTTTAAATCGCATCCCTGACCGTTATCTATCACTTCGATAATAATGTCATTGTCTTTTCTGTAAAGCAGAATTTTAGCTTCAACATTGTTACCAGCGTGACGACTGATGTTAGTTAAACCTTCCTGAATGATACGGTAACAGCTTAATTGCATATGCTCATCAAGTAACCTCAAATTACAATTTATGGTCAATTCAAGTTGATGCTGCGGATGGTTATAAATCCAGTCATTAACCAACTCATGTAAACAATGTGCCAAACCAAATTCAGATAAATTAGGGGGGCGTAATTGTTTAAGATTCGATCTCAGAATATCTGACATTCTCTCGCTACGTTGCCTTAGATTAGCGATAGTATTTTCTTTTGTATTGGGATCATCTGAGTGATAAAACTTGTCCAACTCAATACGCATTGTGGTTAAAAGTTGACCAAGCTCATCGTGTAGCTCTGCCGCAATACGTTTTCGTTCGATTTCTTGTAATTCAACGGCTTTTCTCTTTTGTATGTGAAAAACCTTTTTTAAACTTTCACTTGACTCAATAATACGAAAAATAAGGCGTTTGATATTGGATAAGGATAGATAACGTAGACGTCCCGTTTTCTCTTCCTTCTGTCTTGGAAAGTTAAGTTGACCGTCAATACGCTCTAAAATGAGTGAGAACAGAAACACGACCAGGCAGCTTGATAATATGAATGTGAATAAAATGGGAATTAATAATTCGGCAATCCCTATCCCAACATATTTCAGCTCATGATATATATCACTGCGAATAATGACTTCACCAACATGCCTGGAGTGAATCACTACCGGCTCAACAATATAAACAGATTTAAGATGAAAGATATCTAAAATGACTTTCATCACTTTTGTCATCAGCCCATCAGTATCAGATTGATATTGATGATTACTTTCAATCATAGAACCATCTTGAGAGATGAACTCAATATTCAAACGATCTAAATTACGCCATTGTTGTAGTTCAAATATAGGAATCTGATTTTTATCTGTCTCGGCGATATTAAAATCGTCAATCTGCTCACGAATCATGGATGAAACCAAGGTGGCTTCCTGAGTAGTTTCACGATGGTTAATCAAGTAGATTTGTACTAGGGCTAAGACTTCTAAGAAAATTAGAAAGCAAATTAATCCAGCGATAAATAACGCTACTTTCTGTGCAACTGAGCCGGTCAATATTTTATTCATCAATACCCTTATCGTGAGGCTTAAAAATACCTGTAGTCCCTAACGAAATAAGTTTGGTATTTAGGTTTTCACACACAAGCACACCTTGCTACATCAACATCCTTAGATATAAACAATGCAGTCGAAGCCGACTATTATAGCTTTTTTAACCACAGACATACCTCAAATCCCATTTTGATTTAGAGATATAAAAAAAGCCCGACATCAAAAGATACCGGGCCTTTTATTCAGACTAAGATTACGGAGTAATCTATATCATCTGGGTCTTACAGGCTGAATACGCTCAGAACACCACCCAGGTTAGTCCAGCTAGACAATGCTTTATAAGCACCGACTGCGCCAAGACCATCTGAGCTGTTTTCTAAGTCAGGAATCGCCATACCGATACCTGCCCAACCACCGACACCTGACAGCACAGAAACGTACTGTTTACCGTCATGCGTGTAAGTATTGACGTTACCGATTACACCTGATGCTGTTTTGAATCTCCACAGCTCACGACCTGTTTGCGCATCAACGGCTTTCAGGTAACCTTCTAATGTACCGTAGAACACGACGTCAGAAGCGGTTGCTAAGGCACCAGACCAGACTGAGAAACGTTCTGGGTTTGACCATACG